>DASVCY010000121.1:0-7631 GCA_036381375.1 Nitrososphaera sp.
AAAATGGCCACGATGGCAATGATGTTGTTGCGCATCGGTCAGCAATGTAAAATTCCAAGATCGGATAAAAATTCCTTTGGGATTCCAACATACCATTGAAGGCGATATTCGCGTTTCTCTGTCACGGCGCATGAAAATGAATTGCTTCTGGGCGCTACCGGGAAAACAAGTGGCAGAAGCAGAGTCCTTTATGTAAATGTTGAAAAGTGATAATAAAAAGGAGTACTGCGAACGTTTCTGTCAGAACGCAGTAACTTAGCTTGTTGGAGTCGTCGTGCTTGTTGGAGTCGTCGTGCTTGTATTTGCCGATGCTGAACTGTCGACGAGCTCGGCAGTAGCGAACCTTGGTCCGATCTGATTGACGCGGATCTTTGCGCTCTGACCTACTTTGCCGTCCTTTACAAAGATAACAAATCCTTGTATCCTTGCAATACCGTCGCCTTTGCGGCTGATTTCCGTGATCTGTACGTCGTATTCCTTGCCAGCTTCAACTGGTTTTGGACCGAAATTGTCGTTTCTTCTTCCGTAACTCATACGTAAGCACCGACACGTGCGAACCCTATATAAATCAAGAAGCAGTAGACTTACGATCCTATCCTCATGCCATCATCGCATATCGACCGGAGGCATTCTATGGCTGAAAGCACTGCAAGGAAACTCGTCTTTGGGTTCTCAGGGCTTGGCACATTCTTGACTGTTATCCTAATTTCTCCAAAACTGCCTGCAGCAACGATTTCATGCTGGTTGGTAGTTGCCTGCGGGTCTGCAACTATCTTTACTTTTGTTTTTTCGGCTCCAATTCCTGCAAGGCTCAGCACCGCCGCCACGTTGACGTTTGCAGGAAATGCCTTAACTGCATTTACAGCAGTACCTTCGTAAATAACTGTGCTCTTTGTGATATTATCGAGCTTGATCTTGCCGGTTTCAAAAAAAGGGGCTCCGGCCAGCGCTTTCGGATTTTTTGTAGTGGTAAGCGTTACTGATTCAAGGAGGTGCTTGACACTCCTTATTGCGTCGATCCCTGCTATTGCGCCTGTCGGCACATAAATCTTGCAGCCTTTCATTGTTGCAGCATGTAAGAGTTCTGCAAGAAATTCGCTGTCTGCAAGCGCACCGACGCTCATTACCATCAGATCCTTACCGGCTTCTAGTACTGCCTTGCCCAGCGTTCTCACTGCATCTTGAGAAGCTGCCTCGATCACAATGTCTGCTCCAGAGGATAGAAACTCTCTGAACTCAGAATATGCATTGGGATTTGTATGCAGCTTGTTTTTCAGATTCTGGATGTTCTTTTCATAGATATCAAAAAGTGCCACAAGTGAAGCGTTTGCTACCTTTCGTGAATCAACTGCCAAAGCAAGCTGACTCCCAATGGTGCCACAGCCTAAAAGAGCGATTTTCTTCTCTGGCATCGGGTGATAAAAGAATGAGGCTAGAAGAAGGATTTTTACCTTCTGCCGCCGCGGCGTTCAGGCTTTCTCTGTCCGGGTAGCCTCTTTTTCTCAAAGCGTTTGACAAAGTTGTCCTTGTTGCGCAATCTTGCTATTGGACTTAAGCGTGGCTTGCCCTGGATTTTTGGTGTTTGGCCTCTTACCTTGCCGGCCTTTGTAAGTGATCCGTGTGTTGGCATTAATCTCCAACAGGGAGTTGTATCTTGAATATTTATATTTGTATGCACGCACGCAACCGTGCTTGCAATTGTGGCAAGTATTGCCTGCAATTTTAATTTCTTAGGCAGCACTGTCCTCGATTGTACTACTTTAAATGTAGAGGGTCTATATCATCCCCTGTTTATCGAAAGCCATGACGATGCTAGACCTTGACTACAGACGCCAGATCCTCGCGCTTAAGGAGCAAAAGAACGCGGTGATTCTGGCTCATAACTACCAGCTGCCGGAAGTCCAGGACGTAGCTGACTTTATAGGCGATTCGCTAATGCTCTCAAAGACGGCAGCTACGACAGATGCGGACATTATAGTATTCTGTGGCGTCCACTTTATGGCTGAGACAGCCTCCATCCTGTGCCCAGAGAAGAAGGTCTTGATACCAGATCTAGAGGCAGGATGCTCTCTTGCGTCCACCATCAATGCGAACGAACTGCAGGCTTGGAAGGCAGAGCACCCTGATGCTGTGGTGGTAAGCTATGTCAACACTTCCGCAGAAGTCAAGGCGCTGTCTGACTATTGCTGCACGTCTTCAAACGCAGTCAAGGTCGTAAATAGCATACCAAAGGACAGAGAGATACTATTCCTGCCTGACCTATTCTTGGGATCATACGTTGCAGAAATGACAAAGCGGAAGAACATGTACATCTGGCCTGGTGAATGCCATGTGCATGCAGGCATAAAGGCAGAGGACATTAACCAGATGCTTTCAACTTTCAAGAGCGCCGACTTTCTAGTTCACCCAGAATGCAGCTGCACTTCCTCAACGATGTACCATATGTCAAAGGGCGACCTTGCAAAGACCGGCCACATCCTGTCTACGGAAGGCATGATGAAGCACGCCAAAGCGTCGGACGCAAAGCAGTTCATAGTAGCTACCGAAACCGGCATACTATACCGCATGCAGAAGGACAACCCTGACAAGCAGTTCATCCCGATCAAGCGCGATGCAGTATGCAAATACATGAAAAAGATCACGCTGGAAAAGGTCTACAACTCGCTTATGTATGACATCTATGAAGTGAGAGTTCCAAGGGATATCGCAGACAAGGCCAGGCTTGCAATAGATCGCATGTTAGCTATTTCTTAATTTCTAGGCTGAAGTCCACCGCTTTTGGCGAGTGTGTGATATATCCGAGCGAAATAAAATCTGGTTTGGCTCGTGCATACTGCCTGATGTTCTTGGCGTTGATGCCGCCAGAAATTTCTATTTTTATTTTTTTGCGCAGGCCCAACTTTGTCAGCTGTTTTATTGCTTTGGAAGCTTGCAGCGGAGTGAAGTTGTCAAGCATGATAATGTCTGCTCCAGCGGAGATGGCTGCCAGCGCCTCCTTCATGTTTTTCACCTCACATTCGACTTTGACCGACAATCCAGTGTTTTGTTTGGCGAGGCTGACGCACTTGGCCGAGTCTTCATCCGCAAGTGCGAGGTGATTATCCTTTATCAATACCATATCGCCCAGCCGCATCCTGTGCGCGCCGCCGCCTCCTGCAATCACAGCCTTCTTGTCAAAGTAGCGCAGGCCCGGTGCTGTCTTCCGCGTAGCCAATATTGTTACTCCTTTGGCAAGATCTGCCATCCGTCTGGTTTCTGTAGCTATTCCGCTCATTCTCATGATCATGTTGAGCGCAACCCGCTCTGCCTTCAATATGGCGCGGGCGTTGCCTGATACTTCCATCACAACCTTGCCCTTCTTGATTCTGGAACCATCTCTTGACAAGACTTTACTTGTGCAGCCGCAAATGTCAAAGAGAATTGCAGCTTCTTCCAAGCCGCAAACTATGGCAGAATCGGCTTTGCAAATAATCTCGGCCTTGGCAGTAAGGTCAGCCGGGATGACATTATTGCTGGTTATGTCCCCTGTACCAACATCTTCTTGTAGAAAGTTTGCAAGCATTCCTCTGACATTCAGAAATGTCTGCAGGTCCTGCTGTTGCAATCTAGGAAACCTTCAACGCGTATTTGTTAGGGGTGGTAATATCAAGCGTCTTGGCAACCTGCGACTTGGCTGGATCAAAGATCAATATGATGCCAGACCAGTCAGGGCTCAAGTCTGTCGATTTGCAATTGGGGCAGACCTTACCAGTGGTCACGGTCTTGCACTTTCTGCACGCCTTTTCTTTGGCCAACTACTTTTTGTCTCCTCCCTTCTTCTCCTTCGGAGGTGCGCTCTTGTCCGCTCCTCCGCCCTGTTTGTCTTTATCAACATCGCCCTTGGCCTTCTTGATCTCTTCGGCGATCCACTCCACCGCTCCTAGAAATGGCTGCCTGCAGGTGATGCCTATCTTTCCCATGCCTGCACCCTTGCCGAGGCTTACTGCGGTTATCCTCGCGCGGAGCTTCGATCCAATCTTTAGAGACCTCGCGGTCTGATTGGCAACAATGACTCCCTGCTTGACGTCACTCTTTAGGTAGTCGTCGGTAATCTGCGAAAGGTGCAAAAGCGCATCCGTTGGCCCTATCCTTACAAAAGCGCCAAAGTCGGTAATCTCGACCACTTCGCCTTCGACTATTTCTTGGAGCTTGGGGTAGAAGGTGAGCGCTTTGAATGTTACCTTGTGATAGGTCGCGCCGTCTCCTGCAACCAGCTTGCCCACAGAGCTGGTGTCTGCGTCGGTTATCATGATGACATAGCCCACGTCGGGGCTGATCATGCTTTCATATTTCTCCTTGAGTATCTGGATGGCTGCGTTATTGAGTGACTGAGTCAGCCTGTTCGGAGGGATCCTGACGACATCGCTCATGTGCACTATGGCAAACATAATACATGCACAGTTGATGGGGAGGTCATTATGAACTTTTGCTTTATAAGGGGTTTTTTATCGCCTGGCAGGGAGCTCGCACTTGACCGATGAATCAGTAGCCTCAAATGAGGCATTGATGTTAAGGGTACTTTTCAAACCCGAGTGCAAATAGCCCTCCAAAAAGCGCGACCCTTTCTTGCCGAGCCTGTGCCTGATAACCATCACCATGTTACCACTAGGCATCTGCTTTTCATCGTATGTTCCCATATGGCCATACCTGCAGATCACCTTTTCGATATATTCTAGGACAGTGCGCTCGGTTGTCTCTTTTTGCCAGAATATGACGGTGTCTGACAGCACCGTTTCGCCAAGCTTCGATCCAATTTCATATAGGTGGTCCTCGTCAAGTTCATCCATAAGGTTGGTCAGAACTTCGCGGTTTACGACAACCATATCTATCTTTGATAGGTAGCGGGTGAACTCGGCATACCTGCGAAGCACGATTCCGACCAGCGCGTTCACCGAAATCCCCATCCTTTCTGCTTCCTCATCGAGGACTTTCAGGACGTCATTCTCAAACCTGAACGAGCGCGTGATCGAAGTCCGCGCATCTTCTAGTACTGGCACGATACTCAGACAGTGTTATCACGTTTAAAGAGCACGTCACTGTGTTATACTACAGTCTTATGTAGCAACTTGCAGTACAGTGTAACACTAAAGCTTACGATGTAGACATGGGTCTTAAATGAAGTCCTGACACTTGCGCTCATAATATGAGCTACAAAGTTGCTTCAGAACAGACCGACAAATGTGGGCTTTGCGATAGCACTTCAATCATTTTTGACTCAGAAACAAGCGAAGCCATCTGTTCTTCCTGCGGAATGGTAATCCGCGACAACATTGAATCGTTGGGGCCGGAATGGAGATCATACTCTGGCGAAGACATTGAAAGCAAGAGCAGGACAGGGATGCCCTCCTCACTTGCCTTCCATGACATGGGACTTTCGACATTCATTTCATACTCTAATGTGGACGCAAACGGTGTCGCGATCAGTGCAGACCAGAGGAGCAAGGTGCAGAGGATGCGCCGGTGGAACAAGATCTCTAGCAACAATCGAAGCTACCATCGCAACCTCAAGAACGCGTTTGCGATACTGAGCACCATAAAGGACAAGCTATCCTTGAGCGATACACTCATTGAAAAAGCAGCATACAATTACAGAAAGGCGCTTGACAAAAAGATAATCAAGGGGAGGTCGATACGCGCCCTGATAGTCGCTGCGGTTTATGCAGCATGCCGCGATCTATCGGTACCGCGCACGCTTGAAGAAATATCCATAGCTGCGAATACTGACGCGATATTTGCGGGCAAGTGCTACAGATTGCTGGTGCAGAACTTGGATCTCCAGCTACCTGTAATCGACTCGAACAAGTATCTGGCGAGGATTGCAAACAAAGCCAAGGTGAGCGAAAAGACCTACCGGACTGCACTTGAAATGCTGTCAAAAATAAAGAGCGAACCTATATCACACGGCAAGGATCCAAACGCCCTTGCGGTTGCCGTGCTTTATGCAGCCTGTCTTAAAGGAGACGAGAACGTCAGCCAGGCGCAGGTCGCAGTTGCAGGAGATATTAGCATAGTGACGTTGCGGAAAAGGTTCCAAGACGTGAGAAAAATCTTTCCCTCGTGATGCTTTTTATTCAATAATCCGATGATTTAAATACGGTGGGGGCAAATTTTTGTTCGATGGTTACCGTTGATCAAGTTCTCAGCTCGCTAAGAAAAGTAGTGGATCCTGAGCTGCACAAGGACATTGTTTCAATGGGCATGATAAAGGACTTGACGATAAATGACGGTAAGGTGGCATTTACTCTGGAGCTCACAACTCCTGCTTGTCCGTTCAACAGTGATATCGAGCGAGATGTCCGGTCCGCAATGGCCGGCCTAGGCGTTAAAGATCTTGCGCTCAAGGTCACTGCGCGTGTAATGGAAGGCAGAGCACTCTCAATGGATGAGCTCTTGCCTGGCGTCAAGAACATCATAGCAGTTGCAAGCGGCAAAGGTGGAGTGGGAAAGACGACGGTCTCTGTCAATCTTGCACTTGCATTGGCAAAGACAGGCGCCAAGGTGGGTTTGCTTGATGCCGACATTTATGGGCCGAGCGTTCCGCTAATGCTTGGGCTAAAAGCGTCTCCTGAAGTCGTTAACAACAAGATCCAACCCCCTGTCGCAGAAGGCGTCAAAGTTATTTCCATGGGCTTTTTCTACGAGCAGTCACAGCAGGCGGGAATTTACAGAGGGCCGATCGTTTCAGGCATTGTAAAGCAATTCTTGACCGATGTCAATTGGGGTGAGCTTGACTACCTAATTATTGACTTGCCGCCGGGTACTGGCGACGCACCGCTTACTATCGCGCAGACTATTCCTATCACCGGTATATTGATCGTAACCACTCCTCAGGATGTTGCGATGAACGTAGCCGTCAAGGCCGTAGGTATGTTCAACAAGCTTAACGTCCCGATAATCGGCGTTGTCGAGAATATGAGCTATCTCCAGTGTCCGCACTGCAGCGAGCAGGTCTATCTCTTTGGACAGGGAGGAGGCAAGAGAATAAGCGACGAATTCAAAATTCCTTTCATTGGCGAAATACCGCTTCATCCGCAAATCCGGGAAGGCAGCGACGTAGGAAAGCCGACGGTGGTGTCAGAACCAGAGTCAGTGCAGTCTCAGGCTTTTACCAAGGCTGCCAAGGCGATCGCGGGCAGGATAAGCATCATCGCAGCCGAGATGCAGGCACAAGAGCAGGCAGAAAAGGAAGAACAGGCGGCAGCTGCATCAGCAAGCGAACAGGCCAAAAAAGAATAATGCCATTAACTGAAAAAGATCTTCGAGTCTTAAAACAGCCCTTTGGCACACTGATTCCGGACGTCGAAGTGACTAAACAGAAAGTAGCAGCGATGCTCAAGGGCGCAGAAAAGATTATCGCAGTGGGTGATGCAACGACCGAGCGACTTGTCAGTTTCGGGATAACGCCGGATGTTGCTGTGATAGACGGAAAGGAACGCAGGTCTGTGCGAAGCTACTCTTCAAGCAATTACGCCGCAAAGGAACTACAGTGTACAAATCCGGCTGGCATGATTTCAAGAGAAGCAGTAGATGCTCTTCGACATGCTCTAAAAACAAGGCCCCCTGTCAGGGTGCTCATAGATGGTGAGGAGGAC
>DASVCY010000122.1:0-144761 GCA_036381375.1 Nitrososphaera sp.
GGCGTGGAACTCGATATATGTTACAGTGGACATCCAGTCTTCAAGCAGAGGAGGTCAAGTAGCAAGTACGCTGTTTTCTACATTGGACAAGTTTGGAATCAAAAAGATCTACCCCACAGCACAGGGCGGAAACGAATGGTACGTCAACATGGAAGACCCGGCTAGCGACCCTATGTTCAGGAATCTGGAGACCATGAGAAGGCAGCCCGATGGCTCTTGGCAGGTGGATGGAGGAAGCAACGGCCAGGCAAGGCTGGAAGTGTGGTCACCAGTGAATCAAAAGTGGCTCAATGTCGAGATAACGATGTATGCCAAGATGGTAAGCGGTTCCAACGAGCTCTTGCAGCTGTATTCAAGGGGTGGGCACCACACGTCAAAGGATGAATGTCTCGGCAGCGCATACAAGGCCAGGCTCTATGGCGACGGCCAGGCAAAATGGGTCAAGGAGGTCAACCACCCGGCATACACTAGCAACAAGGGTTCTGTGGACGTTACAGACAAGCCACTCAAGGGCAGATGGGTTGGTTTCAAGGCGGTCATCTACAACTTTGTAGAAAACGGCAAGACCTATGTCAGGATGGAATCCTACATCGACGACGACGTGACCGATTCGAAGGGCAATTTGGTAATTCGAAACAACTGGAAGCGAGCTTCCGTAGTGGAAGACAGGGGCGGATGGGCCACAAATGACAGCGACTTTAACCCCAGCTGCGCGCCGCTGAACAAAGACAGCACAAAGAAGTACAGGCAGAGAGACGAAATACTGAACATGCCCGGCGGCACATCAACCCAGAACATTGCAGCGTTCCGCAGTGACGACCTAACATGGAACTTCAAGTATCTGAGCGTGAGGGAGATACAGCCTCCCAAAAACGCCTAAATTTTTTTCATAATTATAGGCAGAAGATTATTTGCTTGTCTATAATTACCGTACTTGGTTAACATTCTAAGGAGGTATATCTTCTCTATTAGGATCATAACAACATGCATGATGTTGAAACTTAAGAAACAGTTTGTTTGATTGTGTTGTTGAGCACTATTATTATTGCTTGCCGAAGCCTGTGCTGTGCTTTTCTATCACTTCTTCTATAGTTTCGTTCAATGCGGCTTCTGCAATGTCACTTGCGTATTCTGCCGTCCTCCGGATGTCTCCAAGGGCGAGCTTGACACTTGCAGGGTCGCGCCTTATCTCCTTTTCAATCGCAGCTACGGCCTCGACTTCCAGCTGCCGGATGTTCTCGGCGTTGTCTACTGTCCTATCTGCCAGCCGGTAGTCACGCCGGAGCAGCGCCTCTACAGAGTCGCCCAGAACTGTGCGTGCAAGCTGGCTCATCTTTTCTATTTTGTTGAGCGAATCCTTTGGTATTTTTTCCTTGAGCTTTATCGCATGGTTGGCAATTCCGCATGCATGATCCGCGACCCGCTCGATGCTCTTGACAGCGACCCTGTAGCTTAGGCAGTCAGATGGATTCTTTAGTCCCATCTCCCGGAGCACCCTGCCGTTCTGTGTAGCCATGACTAGGTTGCGCAGGATGTAAAGGCTGAACCTGTCGACCTCGTCGTCTGACTTGATCACTTCTCTTGCAAGCTCGTGATTGAGCTCCGCAAGCGCGGACATCGCGTCCCGGTGCATCGAGGAAGCAATAAGATACATCCTCCGGATAGCGGTGTTGACTGACAGCTCTGGAATCGACAGCAATACCTGCAGGGTGATGTTGTCGGACGCGTCAGCTATCATTTCCGTTCCAACTAGGCTACGCCGGACCACTTCCCTTACCGCGTCACGGAGCGGCGGGCTTATCCTGCCAGATTTTAATTTCATGTGAATGATGTTGTAACCAGCGAGATACATTGACACTACCTTCCGCTTGACCGTGTTGCTGCTCTCGTTTGGCAGTATTATTGTCGTGACTTCGCTGAGCGACTCTGATGGCCTAGCTGTCACTGGGATCACAGACAGCGAATTGTCCCCCTCGCGGATTAGGGCAACTTGGTCGCCTGCGCGGAGATGCATTTCCTCAACCCATTTCTTAGGCAGCGACAAAACATAGGTTGACCTGCCGGTGAACTGCACTTTGCGGACTTCTTTATAGTCCGAGTCCGTCCTCACGTGAATGCACAACGATGATGTGAATAAACAGTTTGCGAGAATAGACTATATGCCACTATATACATACATGTGTTCTATATACATCCACATATGTTCTAGTGGATGGGACCTGAAGCTGCAGACACAATGCAATGAACAGAGTCATCAGCACCACAGGCATCAATGGCATGATCTGCAGGACGGACTGAAAGGTTTGTCATATCCATGACGATGTTGCTGATTCGCTTCAGCCCCCGAGGTCGAGAAGTAGGTAGGGTCAACGACTATCCGGACTACAATCTAACCAAATTTTCCCGAGATGTAGCGCTCGGTGAGCTCTTTTCGCGGATTCTCAAATACCTGTCTTGTTGGCCCATATTCGACAAGCTCGCCAAGGTACATGAATGCAGTATAATCAGAAACGCGAGCTGCCTGCTGCATGTTATGTGTTACAATTATTATCGTAAGATCTTTTTTCAGGTCGTTTATCAGCTCCTCTATCTTGGACGATGCAATCGGATCAAGCGCCGATGTTGGTTCATCCATCAGGAGTACTTCGGGCTGCATCGCAAGTGCCCTAGCTATGCAAAGGCGCTGCTGCTGGCCACCAGACAGGCTGATGCCAGGCTTGCCTAGCTCGTCTTTTACCTCTTCCCATAATGCCGCGCCTTTCAGGCTCTCCTCCACTATCTCGTCAATTAGCCTCTTGTCCTTTATGCCGTTCAGCTTCAGGCCAGCTGCAACGTTGTCGTAAATGCTCATCATGGGGAACGGGTTAGGCTTTTGAAACACCATTCCCATCCTTCTCTTGATTACGACGGGATCGACACTCTTGTCGTAAATGTCAACTTGGTCCAGAAACACGCTTCCTCTTACGGCCGCACCGGAGGTCATTTCATTCATCCGGTTCAGGCAGCGAATTAGCGTTGTCTTGCCGCAGCCAGACGGGCCGATAAGGGCGGTCACGGTATTTTCCTTGATATCAAGATTGATATCTTTCAGGGCCTGCTTGGTCCCAAACCAAGAATTAAGATGCCTGACAGAAACCTTGTAGTTGCGCGAATCAAGATCGGCGTGGTCAGCCTTGTAATCAAGGCTGCTGGCATAGTACTCTTCAATACTCATCCGGCAAAGTTCCTGTGTTTTGGATAATTAACGATTGTCTACATAGATCACTTAGCGAAATATAGAAGACGGTTTTCATCCACTGCCCTCACACCTTCTTCTGCTTTCTTCTCGCCTTCCAAAACGCGCCAGGATAGATGCGGGTAAACACTGATGCCCTGCTCGGCCTGAATTTTTTCTCAAGTACAAGGTATCTCAGAGCCACGCTGAGCGACAGGATCATTAGTATCAATACAAGGGCACCTCCCCATGCAAATTCGTGAGATGCAGAGTAGGGCTGCTGGGATAGCCTCCAGATCCTGAGAGGCAGGGCATCAACTGGCCCCAAGAACCCCTGGAAGAACAGGTTTGTCCCAAGTATGGTCATGATGAGCGGCGCAGTCTCGCCGGCGATCCTGGATATTCCTAATACAATTCCTGTCAGGACGCCATTCCTTGCGCTTTTGAGTGTTACAAATATCGTCACCTTCCACTTGGGTATTCCAAGCGAGTGGCCTGCCTCCCTGACTGAGTTTGGAACAAGCTTGAGCGTCTGTTCGGTGACTCCCAGTACGATGGGTATCATTATTATTGACAGGGCGACTGCGCCGGCCATCACGCTAAATGAGCCTAAGGTAAGAACCAGAGTGATATAGCCTACGATGCCTATCACTATTGACGGCAGACCGGTCATGACATTATTGAAGAACCTGACAATGTACGGGAATTTGCCAGTGCCAGCATATTCTGAAAGGTAGATTCCGGCAAGTATCCCGATTGGGACCGCGATCATCGACGCAAGGCCTACCACTATCAGAGTGCCCTGTATAGCAGGACCCACTCCACCATCACCCCTTACTATCGAGCCCTGTGGTCTTGTCAGAAAGTCAAAGCTTATCGCAGAAGCGCCGTTCTTGAAGATTTCAAACAATATGCTGCCAAGCGGAACTAACGCCAAAGCCAGACAGACAATAGTCATGCACGTTACTGCTCTGTCAATGATCTTGCGCCTAGTATTTGTCCTAGCGATCGCATCCCGAATTATCTGTTTGCGGTTATCTGCTGCTACTATTCTTTTTCTGCTGCTGCTCGCCCTCATTCTTTATCTCCCGGAACCACCTTGATCATTCTGGATACCAGAAGCTGCGCGCCGATGTTGATCACCATTGTTATTATGAGCAGGACGACTGCCAGCGCAATAAGAGCCGAAAGATGAAATTCGGTTACCGCCTCGTTAAACTCGTTTGCTATTACGCTTGACAGGGTTTGGCTCTGATCGAAAAGCGAATCAGGTATGGCTGAGATGCCCACAGCGTTGCCTATAACCATCGTGACCAGCATTGTCTCGCCGACAGCTCTTCCCAACCCAAGAATAGACGCTCCAAGCAGGCCGGCCTTGGCATACGGAAAAACGAACTTCCACATTGTTTCCCACCGCGTAGCTCCGAGACTATAGGCCGCCTCCCTCTGCGAGTTTGGCACGGCCTTTAGTATCTCGCGTGCGATGGATGAGATGATCGGAATTATCATTATTGCAAGCACGATGCCTGCGGTAAAGACATCAAGCCCGATGGGAGTCTTGGCAAAAAACGGAAGCGAGGGGCCTAGGGCTTCGTACAGCGGCCTCTCGACATAGCCGGCGATCCAGAATCTGAAAACAAAGAGCGCCCAAAGGCCATAGATGATGCTTGGGACCGCAGCAAGCACTTCGACAATGTATGCCACTGGCGTTCCTATTCTGGGCGGTGCGATCTCGGAAATAAAGACGGCGATCCCGAGGCTGATCGGCACGCCAATCGCCATGGCAATACCTGCACTCACCATCGTCCCTACGATATAGGGGAGGGCCCCGTACGACTCTCTTCCCTCCACAGGGTTCCAGTCGGTACCGCCGAAGAACTGAAAGAACCCCTCTTTTTCAAACGCGCTGAGCGAACCGTCGGTAATAGAGAATGCCACCAAGCCGAGCATCAGGAGCGTATAGCCAGCAGCCCCAAGAACTATCCACTTGAATACGGCATCACCCCTGTGCCTGCCGCTTGGAAAAAACGACCAAAGCCTGGTTTTTCGCTCTTTGTTCGACCGCGTCGGTTCTTGTCTTGCTGTCATAAGCTCAAAGATGCTGCCTTGATTGAGGTTGGTTCGTATTTTACTATTGTCAACAGAAAAGCCGTAGATGAAAATGAACTATATAGGAAAAAATTGAAAGGGGCAAGCTTTACAATTGTTGGTTGGTTCCAGTTCCCAGTCCACGTATGCTGCTGCCCCTGGATCTGGTGTATGCCACGACGCCAAATATCGACGCTGCCAGCACTAGTACCGCGACGACTTCGAATTCGGGGACCACTGTTGCGCCATGTATGTTCACAGAATTCTCCCCATCGGGCACCGTGAACCTGATCGTTGTTGACGAAGAGCTCTCAGACATTGTTTCGAACTCTATTTCTTGATTGCCCGCCCTTACCGCATTTATACCCTCGATCATGCTCTTTGGCAGCGTCAGCTCGATCTCGCCATTTCCTTCAAGCTGGACCGTCACGTGCTGCTGCGGGGTGATGCTGATTGCGGTCGCCCGGGCATCGGCACCCGTGCCTGACACCACGTAGCTGGTTCCGTCATGCGTAGCTGATATTGAGAATGACTGTCCTTGCGCCTCGGTTGGACCTTGTCCAGATTGTATCACGGGCTGGCCATTATAGGTCAGCGAAGCAAGCGTCTGCATGTTGAGTTCTTGCACTTCGTCTGGCAGCGGAACGTATGACAACTCTTCTGCGAACACTTGACCTTCGTCGCTTATGGCCCACGCGATAAAGTCGACTACTGCCCTTGCTTTTTCTATGCTGTTGATTGATGCGCTCATATCCTGATAGACAAGTAAGTAAGTAAAGCTTGCAATCGGGTACGAGTCGGCTCCAGGCGCATTGAGCAGGTGCACGTCTCCCCAGTATTCGTTGCCGGCCGGAAGTGTCGCAGCGGCCTGCCCGACGGCTGTGCTAGTAGATTCAAGCGTCGGCTCGATAAAGTTGCCGGCCTGGTTCTGTATGTAGGCATAGTTCATTCCGGTGGTAAGGGCGTATGCCAGCTCTACATAGCCTATCGAGTTTGGAGTGTTCCTCACAGTGTTGGCGACGCCTTCGTTCCCCGGTGCTCCAACGCCTACGGGCCATTCTACGGCTGTTCCAGCTCCCACCTGCTCATCCCATTCGGGGCTTATCAGAGAAAGATATGAAGTCCATACAAACGTGGTGCCAGAACCGTCCGACCTATGCACGACCACTATCTCATTACTTGGGAGCGGCACGTCAGGATTAAGTTCTGCGATTCTGGCATCGTCCCACATCGTGATTTCACCTCTGAAAATGTCTGCCAGTATCGGCCCAGTGAGGTGCAGCCCCTTCTGGTTGAAGCCAGGTATGTTGTATGCTGCTACAACCGACCCGATGGCTTCGGGGATGTGCACGGCTGGCGCTGGAAGCGCATCTGTCCTTTCGTGATTCAACGGAGCGTCAGTCGCTCCGAAATCCACTGTTCTTGCAGTAAACTGGGCTATGCCTCCTCCACTACCGATTGACTGATAGTTTATGTTAACTCCGGGCTGTACATTTGGATATTCAACACGCCAGGTATCGATCAGTGGGAAGGGAAAAGTTGCACCTGCCCCGTTGATTGCGATCTGATTCTGCGCATAGGCTTTTGTTGCCAACATTGGTACTACTACTGTTGTTATAAAAGATGCCAACAGCGTGCCAGCGACAAGCCATACGCACAACAACATGCGTCGGTCTAATGTATGCATATTTTGGAGGAAATGAAAATGTGGATTTAGCATTGCCCGCTATAATTCACATGTATCTCGATAGCGCTATGATGATTATATGATCTCTATAGTGGATAAGGTTTCAATCAGAATTGTAGAATATTTTCATTACAAAAGTCAAGCAAAGGTTGGCGACTGGAACCCCCTAGCTGGAGAGGCGGGGATGGCAGCAAATCAATATCTTGGGGTTTCCAGCAACCTCAACGTTGACTTGCCATAATTATTGTGAGACTTGAAGAAAAGGATAGCCGACATGAATCATGTAGGATCACAGTATCTACTGCTTGATGTTTGGCAACTGATATCAAATCATTGCTCCAAATAATATTGACATGCAGAGAGCTGTGCCAGAAAATTTATTGACCAAGAACTCGGCGGGCAGCCAGCATTGTTTTGCACTTTGCGAGTCATGTTTTTGGAGCGCGACGATCCTAATGATAAAGAAAGAGGGAGATGTTATTGCTTGTCCGATGTGCACCGGCAGTAATGGTAATAGCAGTAGTGTTTCATTGATCCCACTTGCAATGGATGAAGAGTACAGGATCAACTTTGGCTTGAAGTCAGGGCTTGAGCTTTCGTTTTCAAAAAGAAGAAAATCAAGATAATCTGATGACACATATCTAAACCGCAGCTCTCTCGTCAGAGCTTTTCTTGCCACATGTAACTCACACTGCCATCTCTCAGGGCTCTATTCCACAAGATCTGCAAAAAGCATCATGTGCGGTGCTAGATTCTTGCCCAGATCTTGGTTGCCCACATCTACATATAGAGACATTATAAGGCTACATGAAATATGTTGGATGGTTTTTTCTTGCAGGCTTGCAATATGATTATCGCCGTCTTTCACGTTCGGGTTGACTGGAAACCCCACCAGCCATTCAGTGCTACGCTGCGGGGCCACACCATCAACCCTCCCCACAGCTCCTCTATATCCCATCTGGACCACTTTTTTCATCCACGGCAGTGGCAGAGATGCATGGTTGAGGACCCGAGATGCGGCCTTTCCGGGCTGCAACCGCACCGGAGACAACTTCAGCGCTAGCTCTCTTCTTCCTTCTTCCTCTTTTCGTCCCTCGATTCCTCTTCGGTGGGCTCGGAGAGCTTTAGCCGGCTTCCCACCTTGATCACAAACGGGCATATCAGGGTCGTCACGATGGTGACCACACCCAGTATTGGCAAGATCGAAGAGCTGATGGCACCAACATCCTGCCCCCCTTTTGCAACAACCAGCGACAGCTCGCCCCTTGCCGCGGACATGCCAAGGCCTGTCCGGAGGGCAGTGGTATTGTCATAGTTTGCCCTGACCAGGATTCCCGTCACTATGAGAAACTTGGATGAGAATGATGTGAGTATCAATATCATAGTCGGCACAATAAACTCGGGGAGCAGCGCCACGTTCATGAGCGCCCCTATGGATATAAAGAACAGCGCAGCGAACATGTCTCTGAGGGGGATCGTGATTATCCTCGATACCGCCGCGGTCTTGCTCTCCGCCACGAGCACTCCGGCCAGGAACGCGCCGGTAGCCACCGAAAGGCCAAACCCCTTTGCTATGAACGAAAGCCCAAACGCCAGGCTGAGTATCACAATGAGGAGCAGGGCATAGTCGTTTGTCCTGCCCGCCCTGTCGATTATCTTTGGCATGAACTTTGATCCAACGACAAGGATGCTGCCGACAAACGCAGAGACGGTTCCAATCGAGATCAAGAGCGATATTATAGAAAATTCGCCGCTGCTCAGGTCGACACCGGAGGTCGCTATCGACTGCAGGGTAGCGAGAATACTGATAGCAAGTATATCTTCCACAATCGAAATACCAAGTATAAGCGTCGACGACTTGTCGCGTATGAGGCCGACATCCTCAAGCACCCTGACCGTTATGACGGTACTCGTGATCGAAAGGGCGAGCCCGAGGAACAGCGAGTCGTAAACGTTGAATCCGAGGTTCTGGGCTATAAAGAAAACTATCAGGAGCGTCCCTATCGACTCTACAAGGGCCACCATCATGGATATCCTGCCTACCGAGCGCATCTTGGCTATGGGGAATTCGGTACCGATTACAAAGAGCAGCATGATTATGCCCAGCTCGGAAAAGAGGTGAAGCGTTTCCTGGCTCTGTATGAGGCCAAAGGGCGGAGTGTAGGGCCCAATTATCATTCCGGCAATGATGTAGCCTATCACCATCGGCTGCTTTAGCTTGTAAGTGATGGCGAGCATCACGGCCGCAACTACCATTATGACAGCGATGTCTTGCACGACAAAGTCTATCGGGCCCTGCACGGGCAGGAAGAGCCCCGGGAAGATCGATTCCCCGCCGGCCTGTCTTAATGCTGCGGAATAACTCACCGCACAAAGTTATGAGGATCATCCATAAAAACAAGAGCTTGCCAGGCTCGAGAATGACAACAAAACTAATTATATTATGTCAGGCAATTCAACCCTGTTGCGTTTTGAGATCTCCAGGCGACGCCTCCTCTATCTCGCGTTTGGCGTCGCTGCATTTCTCATTGCCTATTCCGCCGGCGCGGCCGTCCCTCTGAGCGACGAGGAGGCACAGGGCATCAGGGAGGAGTTTGCAAAACAGATAGAGGGCATAGACTGGTTTGGCATATTCGTCAACAACATAAGAATAGCCCTCGCTATGTTCATCCCCGGGGTTGGCGCCGGCTTTGGAGGGTTCGCCGGCTTTGCCACTGGATCCGTATTTGCAGCGCTTGCAAATTTCGAGCCTGTACTGGAGGAAGTTCCGCCGCTTGTCATACTAATAACGCCGTTTGGCATTATGGAAGTGTTTGTCTACGGCCTTGCAATGTCAAGGAGCGGCATGCTGATTTACTATTTTGTGAAAAGGCGGCCTTGGCGCGAGTACGCAGTCCCCACGCTCATCGAGATCGGGATTGCTGCGGTAGTGCTCCTTGCTGCAGCGGTGATAGAATGGCAGATGATAGAGCAGCTGGGCGGGCTTGACAATATCAACGTCATAATAGAGCCGGCCTAGGGGGGGAGTATTGTTATCATCACTCTTCAGAGCTGGCAGCAGCCTGCGATCCTTTCAGGCCATACTTTTCAATGAATTCGTTGGCTTTGGCTGCCACTTCATTCCATTTCCACCTGCCGACTCCCATTCTGCAGAGATCGACCTTCCACTGGTCGTTTCTTTTCATCCACCGGTAAAGCCTCAGGTCCTTGCCAAACTGACTCTGGACCACGACAAGAGCTACTATCAGGTTGTTGCTGCGGTAAATGTCATAGCCGTCTAGAACGGTGTACGTCTGGGAGACAGGATAATCCTTCGCTTCGCCCATGATCTAGGTTCCCCACCAGACATTAAATATGTTTAATGAGCATCGGGCCAGCGACAGACGCTGTAGGCGCACATATCTACAGCATTCGGCTTGCATCATAATCGAGCTTGCCATCCATTTTTTTGCAGTCCTCAATAAGTTTTCCCCCGGGTTTCAGGCGGTTGGGTGCCACCACCAGTATTATCATTATTATTTTTTGGATGGGGAGAGTGGAAGGAGGACTCACGCAGGCATCAGGATAAGCGCAATACAAAATTTTGATCTGCTGTTGAGGCTGCGGTCCTTTTTGCCACAGCTTTGTTATGTTGTGCCTTTGAATTTGAAGCGGGCCGCTTGCTCATTACTATTATTTTTCTATCGCAAAAACTGCAACAAAAAGGGGAAAGTATTACTGGCTCTCACCACATGCAGGGCACACTTTTTGCGACTTGAGCATTTTTGCGCCACACTCGACGCAATACCTGACGACGACCTTGCCGGCGTCCTGCATGCCAACAGACTTTTCTTCCATTGGCATGAAAAAATTCAAGCTTAATCGATATTTAAACTTCCGGCTAGAATTCCAGATATGTCTGCCTCTTTGTCTGGTCTATGACCATAGCCGAGAGGTCCGAGAACTCTCTTCCCTCAAGGTCCGCCACCGTTCCTTGGAACGTGGTTTCTTTTTCGGTGGTAAGGTGTTCAAAAACCCAGACCCTGAGCGTGGTCGTGTCGATGCCGTTCTGGCGGAGGAATTTTGCAATCTCGGACTGCATAAAATGCTTTGACGGATCGCGAGGCCACGGCCTTGGCAGCAGGATGACGCTCTTGCCCTGCCTCACCGCCTGCAGCAGGTCGGCCTTTTTCTGCTCGATGTCCCCAGTCACATGGAACGTGACCACCAGAGCCTTGTCGGTCGGAACGCGGGACTTTGCAGCCGCAACCTGAATAGAGCTTATGCCAGGGATGATCTCCACGTTGTCGTCGCCAAAGATCTCCAGCAGCCTGTCGACAACTTCTGACTCGGAAAAATTGGCGTCCCCGGTGAAAGGCACGGTGCAGTACTCACCGTCCTTCATCTTCCTGTAAATGTCCTGGTAGACATCTTCCTGGGTCTTCATAGTGACTTCAGAGACATGCTGCCTGCTCCTGTCTATGACGCCTTCAATGGTAGACAGCGTGTACTTGTAGCCGACTATGTAGCGTGATTTTTTGATCGCCTGTTTGGCAATGTCAGTCAGATACGCTGGCGACCCCGGTCCCACGCCAACCACGAACAGCTTTTTAGACAATACTATATACGCACGCGGGTACAAAGTTGCCCAATATTACTACTTCGCGACAACCAGCGTGTTGGTGCTGCGTATACCTTTTATCTTGCGCAGCTCCCACGAAATGATCTCGGCTACGTCCTTGTCGGTCTCCTGCTCAATGACCGCCATGATGTCATACTCGCCGTACAGGTCATAGACAGCCTTGACGCCTTCAAGGGACTTCAACTCTTCATGTACAAGCTTTTCCAGTCCGGTATCGGTGGTTATCAGAACAAACGCCTTTGTCTTGGTCATTAATCGGTCTCTTTTTCTTAAAGATGTGCTTCATTCAAATGCAATATAAATTTTCTCAAATTATGAGGAAGTTTTTACTAAATTTATAACCGGGCTCCAGTCTACCTTCAGATAACCCATCGGATCTTTGGCAGGGTATTTCACCCAGCCCTTTGCGATCGAGAACTTGTGGGTCTTGGTCTTGTCGCCAAGGTTCACGGTTATCTTCAGCATTGTCCCCCAGTCTTTCTCCTCCGATGAAATGTCCAGG
Organism: Nitrososphaera sp.; assembly: GCA_036381375.1. GTDB lineage: Archaea > Thermoproteota > Nitrososphaeria > Nitrososphaerales > Nitrososphaeraceae > Nitrososphaera. The sequence continues at coordinate 12,113 of DASVCY010000122.1, forward strand.
ATCTGGCTGAACGGTATTTCCAGATTATCGGGGCTCTTGTCAAGGTCGCGCTCGAGGTGTTCCAGCTTGTAGCCTTCTGCCGGTCGAAAGATGTTTTCTCCAGCCTGAAATCGCCTTGCCTGCCTGAGCGAATGAGTGTCGTGCATCCTCGGAGTCATGTCGGTCTTGGTGATGACGGCGATGCGCTTGTCAGTTACAACCAGCATGCACTCTCTGCCGGGTTTGAAAAACCCATCGCCCTCCTTCCAGACCCAGAAGAGATGAGCCTTGATCTGCTCGTCCCAGTCGACCACAATCAAAGGGGAGCGTACAGATGTTATTAAGAATTTATTATTGATAATGAAGCGATGATTATCAGAAATTAAAAAAGAAAAAAGTGTTCTAGGAAGGGACTTAACCTTCTTCCCAGCCCTTCACGAACAAGCCGTGCTTCTTCAGCGGGATCGGCTGTCCTGGGGTATAGTCCATCGGCCTCATCCAGAAGATTGCCTTTGTTGGGCATACGCCAATGCATGCTCCGTCAGAGATGCATCTTTCCGGATAGAAGACGAATGCCTTGCCTCTCTTCCATCCTTCTACTGGCTTGACTCTGAGTACGTCTGGACCGAGAGCGGTACAAATCTCTACACAGAGTGCACAGCCGATGCAGTGTTGTTCGCTAACGTCAGGAAGTATTGCGACTGGCATCTAATTCACTTACCCTTCGATCCATGCTGAAACTATTTAAACCCTATGCCAATTTTATAACAGTGTGATATAATAACAACAAAGAGACTGACAAAGAACAGGCCAATCAGCACTGCACATAGGGATACTGACGGTGGCGAAGCCGCCAATTGGTCGTGGCTTTTTCTGTACAACGCTAAAAGCGCCTGTTCCCTTCAGCCAGTCTATCTGGGCAGATAGGACTGGATAAAAGTCGACAGTTGCATGATATTAACCCTTCTCAACTATTGTACGTACTTTTCTAGCCGGAACCAGAACCGTCTATATAGCTACTACGCTCACCTTTGTATGTGCACATGCAGACGCTTCATGTTGCATTTGATGACACCGATTCGCGCGCCGGCAGGTGCACGACGCACCTTGCATTCAAGATGGTCGAGCACCTGAAAAAAGAGGAGGGAGCAAAGCTTGCTGACTACCCACTCTTGATCAGGCTCAACCCCAACATCCCCTGGAAGACAAGGGGCAACGGCGCAGTCTGCCTGCGGCTGCAAGTGCCGGACGCAGGCAGGGTCATCGACTATGTCAGGCAGGCCGTAGAAGAGGGCTCTGCCATCGGCGGCGGAGCAAACCCGGGAGTCGCGTTCTTGCAGGCGGAGCAGATTCCAGCCGAGCTGCAACGTTTCAGCTCCCTCGCGATGTGCAGCGTGTTGAGCAGACAGATGGCCGAGAAGGCGGCCAAGGCGGCCGGCGTCCAGTATTTCACTTTTGGCAACGGGCAGGGGCTCGTAGGCTCGCTTGGCGCGATGGGCTGCCTGCTCCGGGGCGACCACACCTTTGAGCTGATAACGTATCGCAAATTAGAGAACTGCGGCAAGCCGCGCGTAGTGAACAAAGAGCGCGTTGTGAAATTCAGTGCAGACACTTTTCCTTACACCTTCAACAATTATGACAGGGGTCACGACAGGGTGCTCGTTGCACCCCACGGGCCTGACCCGGTCTTTTTTGGCGTGAGAGGCGAGACCCCCGAGGTAGTGACCTCGGCATTAGCGGCGCTGCAGCCGGAGGAAGAGCTTGATGGCTGGACTGTTTTCCGCTCAAACCAGGGAACTAACATGCACCTGCAGAACGAGATCAGAATTGCAGAAGCCAAGGCATACACTGCGGGCTTTGTCCGGTGCCGGGTAGCAAGCAAACCGCATGCGATGGAAGGAGGGCACGTGATTTTCGTGGTAGAACAGGAAGAAGGCGCCAAAATGCCAGCGGCTGTGTACGAGCCGACCGGGCTGGCGGGAGTCGCGGCCAGGCTTGAAGCTGGCGATTTTATTGAGATAGGAGTAGGCGTCAGGAAGGGAACGACAAAACATCCCAAGATCCTAAACGTGGAATATCTCTTGGTCGAGGAGCTGGCGCCTGCTTTTGATCTGATGAATCCTCTGTGCAAGATGTGCGGCAAGCGCATGAAGTCAGAGGGCAAGAACAAAGGTTACCAGTGCGACAGATGCAAGCACAGAGAACAGGATGCAAAAAAGATCCTGATTCCAAGGGAGCGCAGCATCAAGGCAGGGCTCTATGTGCCCACACCCAAGGCCCACAGGCATCTAACAAAGCCGCTGCAGAGGTACGGCATCGAAAAGGCCGGATTCCACCAGCAGCAGCTTGCCTAGAACCAAGACCTGTACGTGTTGACCCTGAGTCGAGTTTGCCCTTCAGCTCATCAGTTATTTTAGCATGATCTGGCTGCCGCATGCATGTCCATAAAGATAGGCGAGGATCCCGGTTCTTTGAATGAAGAAAAAGTAGCGAGGGGTTGATTTGAACCTACGGCCACCTGCAATTTTGCAAAAGTGGAAACCGCTCTGCGGGTTATGAGCCCGCCGGGATAACCTGGCTTCCCCACCTCGCTGTGACCATCTTGACACAAGGGGGATATAACTCTGTCCATTATTTTCGCAGCACAACCTCAATGCGTCAAAGCTAGCTTTTTATTCCGTGCCGCCTTGTAGAAATTGCAGGCTATGGCATTAGCCTTGGCGTAAAGTAGCCAGAACCGCCCTCTTCTAAAGGAGCTGATAATGCCTACCAACAGTAATTGAAGGGGTAGGCAGAAAAATTGGTGAAAGGAATCGAGTTCGCATTTCTTGCAGCAGGAGCCGTGGCTGGCGCTTTTGTCAGGTACAAGCTGGCAGAGTCGCCTGTGATCCTCGGCACACTCTCGGTTAACATCTTGATCGTCAATGTCGTTGGCAGTTTTATCTTGGGCATATTTTCCGCCCTCGCGGTGATGTGGAACATTGACTCACGCTATTCGCTCTTAGTAGCCATCGGCTTTTGCGGCTCGCTCACTACCATGTCATCATTTGCGCTTGAAACAAGCGCCATGATTGATAACCGCCAGTTTGGAAACGTAGCAGTGAACATACTGGCAAATGTTGGCCTATCAATAGGCGCAATATTTGGCGGCAGGGGCCTCGCAGAGATGCTCACAAAGGCCAGCTAGATTTATTTCGGTGCGCACCCTTTCAAATATGCACACGCACATATGAACACCAAGTCGCTTGAGGACATCGATTTTGAAAGGCGCAACGGGCTCTTGCCAGTGATTGTCCAGGACAGAAAGACCAAGGACATCCTGATGCTGGCATATGCCAACAAGGAGGCACTCACGAACACTGCCAAGACGGGCAATGCATGGTTCTGGAGCACTTCGCGCAACAAGCTCTGGATGAAGGGCGAGGAGTCGGGCAACGTCCAGCCGGTGCACGAAATACTGGTGGACTGTGACTCGGACGCCATACTGTACATGGTCGATTCTGACAAACCGGCATGCCACACTGGCAACAGATCGTGCTTCCATAATGTATTAAAATGACCTCTAAGAAGATGAAATCTGCAGCGTTGCAGATTATTCTTGGGAAAAATGCAAAAAACTTGCAGTTTAGCAATACAATACATATGCATGAAAAAGTTTAGTAATACTAAAATGTCGCTTAGCGATGTTTTAATCACGTGCTCTGTGATGGAGACTAGAAAATCATGGGCAGTATCAAGTCATTGAAGTGTAGGGAATGCGGCAGAGAGTACGAGCCGCAGTTCAGATATGTTTGCGAAGATTGTTTTGGTCCTCTGGATGTCATATACAAAGAGCAATCTGTAAACAGGCACACTTTTGAATTAAGGGAAAAGACCTACTGGCGATATTTCGAGTTCTTGCCGATTGCAGACAAGAACAACGTCGTCAGTCTGAATGCCGGGCTCACGCCACTGCAAAATGCGGAACAGCTTGGCAAAAAGCTCGGGCTGAAAAATTTGTACATCAAGAACGATTCTGTCAACCCAACGTTTTCATTTAAAGACAGGCCTGCTGGCGTCGCTGTGTCAAGGGCCAAGGAAACGATGCTCAAGGCAGTAGGCTGCGCGTCAACCGGCAACCTGGCCGCTGCCACTGCAGCTCATGCGGCCAAGGCGGGATTGCCATGCTACATTTTTGCACCTTCTGATATTGAGCACGTAAAGATTGCGCAAGCGCTTTCCTATGGCGCAGAGTTTGTCGCAGTGGATGGCACCTATGACGACGCAAACAGAATCGCGTCGATAATAGGCGACAAGAAGGGCATCGGCGTCGTGAACATCAACATGAGGCCATACTATGTCGAAGGGTCAAAGACTCTGGCCTATGAGGTGGCTGAGCAGCTTGGCTGGAAAGTTCCAGACAACCTGATAATCCCTGTCGGCAGCGGAGCGATGCTGAATGCGATATGCAAGGGGTTTGAGGAGATGCACGCGCATGGCCTGATAGACAGCCCCAGTAACATGAAGGTGATAGCGGCCCAGCCGCACGGGTGCGCACCCGTAGTCGACGCGTGGAAGCGCAACAGCGACGAAGTCATCCCTGTCGAGAGTCCGGAGACAATTGCAAAAAGCCTGGCTATCGGGGATCCAGGAGACGGCATCTACGTGATAAGGAGGCTGAGGCAGTACAACGGTCTGGCAGAAGAAGTGAACGACCGGGAAATCGCCGACGGCATCATGCTCCTTGCCCAGACTGAAGGCATCTTCACCGAACCGGCGGGCGGCGTGTCAGTCGCAGTGCTCAGAAAGCTGGTCGAAGAGGGCAGGATCAAGTCGGACGAGCACACAGTGTGCTATGTTACCGGCAACGGCCTGAAAGCCACAGAAGCGATTATAGGTCTGCTGCCAAAACTAAACGTCGTTAAACCGGATGCAGCCGAAATTTCGGCAATGATAAGGTGAGATCAAGAAAAATGGCCAAAGTCGAATTTGTAGTTCCATCAGTTTTGAACAAGGGACAGGGCGAGAAGAAAGTCTCGCTAGAAGCATCTGACCTGCAGGACGCTTTTACAAAAATCTCGGAGCAGATGGGCGACGATTTCAAGCGCCGGGTCTTTGACCACAACGGCAAGCCGAGGTCGCTCATCAACATCTACGTCAACGGCAAGAATATGCGCTTTAGCGGCGGCATGACTACGCAGCTCAAGGACGGCGACTCTGTCTACATCCTGCCGGCGGTGGCCGGGGGCGCAGAGCTGACAAGCGAGGAGCTCCAGCGCTACTCAAGGCAGGTAATGCTCGAAGAGATCGGCTTTGAGGGCATGGAGAGGATCAGGAGCGCCAAGGTCTGCGTTGTGGGCGCAGGCGGTATCGGCAACCCGGTCACTACGCAGCTGGCCGCGATGGGCATAGGCAAGCTTCGCATAGTCGACAGGGACGTGATTGAAATCACCAATCTGCACAGGCAGCACCTTTACACCGACGACGACATCGGCCGTGTCAAGGTGGAGGCTGCTGCTGAAAGGTTGCGCAAGCTTAACCCTGCTGTCGAGATAGAGCCGGTGCCGACTTCGGTCACAAAATACACTGCGGAAGACATCGTGAAGGGTTTTGACATCGTCATTGACGCTCTGGACAGCGTGGATGCGCGCTATGCACTTAATGACGCGTGCATCAAGCACAACATTCCGCTGATCTATGCCGGCGCAATCGGCGTGACAGGATCCGTATGCACGATCCTGCCAAACAAGTCGGCGTGCTTGCGCTGCATGTTCCCCGAGCTGAATGAAGAGGAGATGCCGGCCTGCAGCACCGAAGGCGTGCACCCGTCGATACTCTACCTTGTGGCGGCGATACAAGTGTCAGAAGCAGTCAAGATAATCATTGGAAAAGAGCCTGCGCTTGTCAACAGGCTGCTATACATGGATCTGAACGAGCTGTCGTTTGACAAGGTCCAGATGTTCAGACAGGAGGAATGTCCGTCTTGCGGCACTGCCCGCAAGGACATGGGCGTAGTTGCAAAAGAGCTGATAATCGAGGAGCTTTGCGGCCGGGACAGGGGCAAGCGTACCTGGACCGTGACGCCAATCCAGCCAGTCCCGGTGAACCTTGTCAGCATAACCAAGACTGCCGAGTCGCTCGGCTATCAGGTAAAGACGAGGGGGAACCTTGGCATCACGGCTGTCAACTCGGGCAGGATGTCCGTCAGCTTTCTCTCAAGCGGAGCGGCCACGATCGTGGGCGCCAAGGACGAAGAGGACGCAGTCAAGGTCTACAAGACTTTTCTGACACCCTCCCAACCCTGAGGGGTCTTCTGGGGTCCCCCTGCCTGATCATCACTTGGTTCCCGTCTACAACCATCACATGTGGGGGTTGTGGGCTGCGTTACAGCTGCAACCCCTGATACAGACAGTACGTGCCTGTACCTCGGTGGAGCCGCTTCTCACCTTTTTCTCCTGCACTCGCTCTGTATCTGTATTGTTGGCGGCCGGTTCTTGACTCTGCATTGTACCGCGCTGATCCTCCAGAGAAGCCTCGCTGGATGGATACAGATTGCTATCCATAGTACCTAGGACACATGATGATGATTCATCCCCGCCATTCACAAAAGATCAAGAAACGAATGGCATTCCAAACAGCTTGAGTTTGTGCGCACGGCCAAATCAAAGCAGCCAGAGCATACCTCGGGCGAATTGATTCGTCGAAATATTTTACGGATTCTGTACTGCTCATCTACCTTTTGCTGTTCTCCTGTACAACAACAAAACCTGTGGATCATGCTAGACTACCACTACCATCATAGTCATAAAGCCGGTCGAAATGTCATCGCAGAATGGCTGAAGGTGTGATAATATGCTGCTATCCAGATGCCACGTTTCTTTCATTGCAGGCACAGAGGGAGAAATTCGGGATGGGCGAATTTTTTAGCTAGTGCAGTTCATGGCAAGCGCTGCATCATCGCCAATACTGCCGCAGCAATGGGGGGAATGTCTGCCTTTAGCATAGTGTATACATATGGCGTATACTTCATGTGGTATACACTTTATATGTTATACACTCCAAGTAACAGCCGTTGGCCACCGAGATCGTAAGCTTTAGAATAAAAAAGGAGCTAAAAGAGCTTGCCAAGAAGCACAAATTAGATGTCTCCAAGATTGCAAAAGAAAAGGTTGAAGAGGAATTGGAGAGGCTTCAAAAGAAGGAGAGGGAAGCAATTTTCGAAAAGACCGCAGACCTGCTCGCAGGTGTAACCGAGCAAGATATTGTCAGGGCAGTCAGAAAAGGTAGAGAGTCAAGGTAGGATGGCAAAGTTCATTTTCGACACGAATGCCCTACTATACGTAATAGCTGCCAAGAATTATCACAGACTAGATGCGAACTGCCATATTCTCGATTTGGCATTTTATGAATACGGGAATGCGGTGCTCAATATTCTATCAAGAAGAGCGAGAGGTATATCAAAAGACGAAGCCGCGCTGTTCATGCAGTCCTTCAGAGAAGTTGCAAAGTTTATGCCGATAATCAGGCTTGAATGCGAGGCGATGCAGCCTGTACTTGAACTCGCAAAAAAAGAAAGGCTCACATTCTACGATGCCAGTTACCTGTATTGCAGCCAGAGATTCAAATACGCGCTGGTGACTGGAGACAGAAAGCTGCTAAGCGCTGCAAAGCGTGCCGGTGTTGATGCCATAGAAACAGCTAGGTGGGCAGGTACGGCACATCCCTAAACGACATCTGCTCGTTGATATTGTTGTCAGGAATCGCACTGACCAGATGCAGCAAGACTAGCGGAAATGATGTTTGAACGCAATGAAAGGCCTGTTTGAGAAAGACACACGAAAGTTCATGACAGAAAATCGAAAATTCCAAAAGCCAGCGCTATGGACTTCTCGCTTTCTGCCGCCGTATATTATTGTCTTTTTTGGCGGCCGGTTGTTGACTCTGCATCGTACCGCGCTGGTCCCCCGGGGAGCCTCTCCCGCTTTCAGGTTCACCACCATCGCAGCCTCGATAGATAGATGGACGGTCATTATTGTCCGCAGCACCTAAAATCCATGACAACGATTCGTCTCCCCCCGCCATAAACGGCAGCCGGAGCTTCTCCGCCACTAATTCCACAAACGACACCTCCTAGGCGACGCCATAACCTCTGGGAGTATCAGCAGCATGCACCTTCCGCAATTTCATGCTAGATGGAAAGATCAACGGTTTCATCTTTTGGCACGGTCCCAAGAATTCTGCCCGCTGTACTTGCAAGGCTGCGGCCGGACGCACCAGCAAGCTAGATAAAATCGGTGAGGGTTGACTGCATCTTTTTTTCTTCCTTGAAGATCAATTTCAGTTCTGTCGCTATCGATTCTACCCTGCTGCGCAAATAGTCGTTTATTTTGTATTCTTGGCACATGCCTGTTGCGATGCCGAGATACTTTTCTACCGCGCCCCTTGTCACGGTCTGTATCAGCTCGCTCTGGCACTCGGTGCACTTGCCCAGAAGCGGTATCCTCCGGAATTTGGCCCCGCACGCAGTGCAGCGGAATGATTGCGAGGAGTACGACCGCATGTTACCCATGATGTCCGGCAGGATGTGCGTCGTCAGGACCATTGCGGCCACCTCGTCGGCGTCTACCGCATTGATCAGTTTCGCAGTGTCAAACTGCATCTTGAGCTTTTCTTCCATAGTGTTGAGAGTGGAATAGGCGCTCCTCTGTGCCTTTGTAACCAGGGCGTCGGTGAAATGGGTAAAGCCGTAGTCAAAGAACTGGCGCTCGTCGCCTATCCTGTTCTTGATCGTTTCGATCATGGCGGCTGCATCGGCCGCTTTGGCCTGCTTCCAGGTGGCTTCGTAGAATTCAATTGGATATGAACTTGCAATGTCCACGTTGTGCGCCTGGCGCTGGACTTCGTGCGGCAGCACCACTGGCTGTATCAGCAGTGGCGCGTCCATGAGCCCGCCTATCTTGTCCGGCAAGAAGTCAAATGAAAAATTCAGGAAAGCATCCATCAGCATCATGACCGAGTCGGCATCTCCGTCGCAGTCTCTGCGCTTGGCCGAGTGCCAGATAGGCGAGGCCAGGCAGACCTGGGAATCTGTAAAGCCAATTATCCTGCCCATGATGCCTACCGAAGTATGCGGCGCCAATCCCACCACCAGATGCCCTACGAGATCCTCGATTGAAGACACATTATAGAACGGTTCGATATCATACAGCTTTTCCAGCTCCTCGTCAATGAATTTCGCGGTGTTGAGAAGGTGCTTTGCAGAGTCGCGGGGGATTATAACGTCCTGCATCATGAGCTCCACTATCTGGTCCGGCGATGTGAGCTCTCTACCAAGGTAGTCGCGCGAGTACCCAAGCTCCTTCAGCTTCTGCACGCTCACTCCTATCCATGCCGGTTTGAAATGAGTCAGGGGCTCGTTGGTAGCGTCGAACCGGACAGTGCCATCCTTGAAAGCATACAGGTTGTGCTTTTGCCGCAGTATCCCCTTTTCAAGGGGCTCGGCAGCCCTGTGCCGGCTCATGAGGGACTTGACTCCCTTGAACGGCTCTTCAGGCGTCACGCCGAGTTTCTTCTTGGCGTTGTCCAGCGCCTCCTTGAGCGGATAGTTGACGGACGAATACGTCCTCCCTTCCTTGCCGCAGCGCTGGCATTTTTCACCTTCTTCGACCTGTCCCCTGCACACGACGCAGAGGCTTCGGAGCATTGTCGATGCGCCGCATGCACGGCAGTGCGTCCCCACTGAGGGCAGCTTGCAGCTGTCGCAGTAGCGGTTGGCTATTTCGGTGTAGAACGAGTCCTCCTTGGCCGCCTTGAGAATGTCGCGGGTGGCGCCGCCTTTCGAGCCGATCGGGAACAGGGCGTGCACCGGAGGCTTCATCTTGCGCTCGGCGGCCTTTTCAGGCCTGCCGACCCGTACTGCGATGGTGGAGGCGAACTTGGGCATCACTTTGATGCCGGATGATTTTGTTACAAACTCGATCGAATCCCTGGCTTCGACAGTTGGTCCGGAGAGCAGCCGCCTCAATGAGAGGGCCTGGATCCTGTCGTCAAGCAGGATCATGCCGTTTGCAACGGAATGCGTGACTCCCAGCCTTTCAAGAATGTCCTTTAGCCTTGCGTCGGCCTGCATGCTGCTGGTACTGCTACCATCATCATCAACAACAACAGCGGCGGCAAGCCTCTCTTTCAGGTAAAGGAGATCGTCAACACCAATTGTGTCCCAGTAGAACGAATATTTCGGGTGCAGCGGCATTTCAAGTTTATTAGAGATTTCAAATGCTTCCTCGATCGTCGGGACAATCAGCGGGTTTTCCGCCAGCTGGATCAGCCGCTCTCTATTGCTGCCGCCGCTGCTGCTATCACTGGCAGAATCGACAGGAAGAGACAGCAGCTTTGACTTTAGCTGCTGTGCCCACGCTTCTTCCACATAGCTTGCAGGCAGAAGCTGCGCGTTGTTTTCAAGAAAGTCGCCGTAGCTTATCAGCATGTCGCCGATGTACAGGATCTTGTTGACCCGCATGCGGATCTTTTCCGCCTGCTCGACCGTATGGACAGGCATCACCCGGCCATCGTCCATCCTGACTATGGGCGCTTCAAGGGTGTCAACAAGCGCGATGGTCGAGGCCTTACCCGGTATGTCCATCTTGATCTGCGTGCCGGCGACGATAGCATAGTTGAGCAGGGCCGGCACCGCCGGGTGGATTCCAACCGTCGCAAAGCCAGTATTGTAGCAGCGGCCATAGCGCAGGCGGAACCCCCCTATCTTTTTGGCCATAGAAAGCACAGGCCTGCCAGTAATAACCTCCGACATTCTATGGTGAGCGGCATCGTCGTCGCCCGTCTGGATGGCTCCCTTCAGGTCCTTGAGCCAGCCCCACCCGTCCAGTTTTAGTGTCTCAACGAGCTTTAACAGCTTTCTACTCCTGCCGATAAGCCCGTCGTTCATGACACGCAGGGTGCCCCCGCGCACCCTGTCAGTCGCTATGCGGCGCATCCCCTTGTGCCCTACCACTTCTACCGGATCGGTGTCGACCCCGTCAAGCTCGACAGGGACGTTTGAAATGCACTTTACAACATCTTCATCGAGGACCTTGAACTGGAAGCCCATGACTTCCCTCTCGTATATCCGCAGCTCTTCCACGAACCTGCCGGTTTCGTCGTCAAACGAGTTTGCAATGTACCTGCCAAGACCTGCGACTTTCCTTGCATGGTCCGCAATCAACATGGTGAGCGCGGCCTCTGTTCCGCCTGCAGACCTGATCGGCCCGGCAAACGATACCGACAGGTACTGCGAGCCATCGGCATTGCTCTTGATTGTGACGTCTGAAATGCCCTGCAGCGGTGCAACCGTGACGCCTTCGGTGACCACTGCAAGTGACACCCTGACTGCGTTTTCAAGGCGGGTCTCCAGGTCGCCCGAGCCGTATTCGCCTGCAGCGATCTCTTCGGCTATCTTTAATGCGGCCTTTTCCTTTGTCGTCACTGCAAGAAGTGCGCGCAAACGATCCGCAATGTCGATTTCGTGCATCTTGGCGACCCTGTCTGCCAGGTCGTAGGCTATTTTGGGCTCTACAATATCGGCCACATCGATCCCGCGCCTTCTGGCCCTGAGAGCATGCTGATAATTTTGATAGACGTTCTTGAGGATTTCCTGCTGGTAGCGTCTGTAATATGCCGGCATCCTCACATCCTTGAGACGGGCCTCGGCCTCTTCCAGCATCATGGCTATCTCGACCTGATGGCCCTCACAATCGACGAGAACTTGTCCTCCCAGTTTCCGTCCTTTTCTATCATTGTGCCGATGACGATAATGTCTGCTCCTGCTTTTGCTAGCTGCCCTGCGGTTTCTGCCGACTTGATGCCGCCACCGACAATCAGCGTGCCTTCATAGTTCTTTCTGACTGCCGCCACCATTTCTGCAGAAACGTTCTGCGACGCGCCCGAGCCGGCTTCGAGGTAGACAAAGCGCATGCCCATGTACTGCGCCGCAAGCGAATACATCACTGCCAGGTTGGGTTTGTGGAAGGGTATGCCCCTCGCCCGGCCGACGAACCATGCGGCAGTGCCCTCACCTATGATGACGTATGCGGTTGGGAGGGCCTCGATGCCATACTTTTTGACTGCGATCGCACCCAGGGCCTGCGCTTCCGTTATGAAATAAGGGTTCTCTGAGTTGAGAAGTGAGCTAAATAGTATCGCGTCGGCCTTTGGTGATACGCCTGTGACGTTACCAGGGAACAGTATCACGGGTATCGTGACCTTGGATTTTATCTGCGCAATGACATTAGCCAGCTCCAGCTGGTCGACGGCCGACGAACCACCTACAAGGATCCCAGAGGCTCCTTTCTCCTCCACCTTCTTTGCAATAGTCGCCGCGTCGGTAGAGTTTTCAGAGTCTATAAGCGGGAGGCAAATAGTGCCGTACTTGTCAATCTCATCACGTAAGCGCTGCTCGACCTTTCCCGGTGCCACTTCGCTCTTGTTGAAATAGAGTGGTCATTTTAAAGTTTGATGCTACCAATCTTTTTATCCGGCATCCACTATACAAATCTGTATAGTACCAATGGCTGACCCGAAATCCAATTCTAACAATCTTTATGCATATATTGTTGCAAATTCTTTATTTACGCCCCGCCAGCTTGATATAATTTCTAAAAGGCTGCAGGGGGGCGGCCGGCCGCAAAACATCAGTTCAGGGGCCTATTACAGGCAGGTCAAGCAGTGCCGGGACAAGGTGGGCGCGGTCCTGTACAGCATGATACTTCTGCAATCGACGGGGGTTGTAGAGCCTGAAACATTGAATGCCATTGGCAGGCTGGCCGAGCAGGTAGGCGTGATATTTGCTTCCGAAAGTAGTGATGTTGCCGGCAAACTGAACGTGAATGACGTGATATCCGTGATTGATACGCTGGTAAAAAGAATGTCAAGATTGTAAAATAATGTTGTTCCGTAGCAATAAATCACGGTGCCGGGAGGTTATACCGTGACATGATCGTCGATCTGCCGCAACTTATCACGTTCCTGACTAGCGACCTTGTGATATCTGGCGTGCTTGCCTTCCTGACCGGCATGGTCACCGTGATGGTGTACGGAAGAGTCAAGAGCGCTCTGGTGGACCGCCGCTACAGAGCCGACGAGGCCGTGGTCGAGGCAGTCGTCCTCGAATACACAAGGAGGCTACGTGATTATGACAAGATTATTGCGGATCTTAGGGCAAAGATCGATATCATAGAAACGCGGTCACAGTCCCCTTCTCAGGGAGCAATGATGTCACAGCTGCAGCAGACATCACATCAGCCGCAACCTCATGTAGCGGCTACGAGTGACCCTGTAGCAGTCACGCAGCAGCATGTGAGTGCAACAACAACCACTGCAGTTGCTGCTGGGAAGGAAGGGAACAACGGGACGACCGACTATATCCTGAAGCTGCTTGCTGAAAAGCCTCGCACCTCAAGAGAGGTGCAGCTGGCAGTGGGCAGGACCCGTGAGCACACGGCCCGTCTCATGAAAAAGCTACACGACTCCGGGCTGGTCAGCAGGGACGTCAATACCAAGCCTTTCACATACAACATTACGGACGCAGGTCGGGAGAGGCTGAAGGAGCGGGTTGCACCGCCTGCTGTCTAGCGATCTTGTAGACCCACTCCTTTCCCTGGCGTGTCCTCACCAGCCTCCCGCGGTCAGAGTATCGTGAGAGATATGTGGAAATGATGCTCAGCTTGATCGGCTCGTTGAACTGATCCTCGTACAATTCGAGGATATCTGTCGAGGTAAAGCTTCCATACGGGAACTTGCCCTCAACCAGACTCCAGATCCTGTCGCCGACAGAGACCGGCGATGACTGCCTGCGGTCCGTGAATATCTCGTTCTCGCCATTGTTATTGCTGCCAGACTCTATGTTGAGAAGCTCCATGAACTCGACTATCTTCATAATCTTTTCCTTGGACACGTTGCCCTCTAGAGAAAGGTTGTACTTGCTCCCCTCGGCATCCTCAAGTTCTATCTTGAACCGCTTCTTTCTAGGGACCATGTCCTAAAGGTAGCTACACCTGTTAACGTATTAACACTTAACATGAGCTCTGCCATTCTTGATAACAAAGAGCTTAGCTATTGTTAACTGAACTTGAGAGAGAAGCCTTTTTGGTTAACAATTGCCATTAGTTAACCAAATTCTTGGTTGAAAACTACCCGTTTGTTGCTCCAGTGGAAATGGAGGGGTCCTGTCCGGGGCTTGTTAACAGCGGCCGGGCCGTCATTAACGCTCCAGTAGAAATAAAGGGGTCATTTTCTGGCTTTTCTGCAGCCAAGAGTGGCATTCTGTTAATCACTGTTAATCATACAGCAACATCGGGGTCACGCCGCCACCCCTTGTTTTCTTGTCCAGACCCTTCTCATAGCTCCTGATAACGACTGTCACCAAGCTGATACCAAAATCAGCTATAATTGATTCGGCCGGTTAAAAGCGACCTGTTAACGTAACTGTTAAGGTAAAGTTAACAAAATACTGGTCTGCAAAAGAAAAAGAGGGGGCGGCGGGTTAAAATTGGTGCGCCGTCAATGGTGACTAGTATAATTGAGCTCTGACATCGACAACATCTTCGCAAGGGCTGCAAGCGGCAAGTCGCTGGTCAAGTCATGGCAGTTTCTGAATATCGATTACGTTCCGGAGAAACTTCCATTCAGGGACGAAGAAATAAGGACGCTTGCCCAGGTGTTATCGACGATTTTCAAAAACGCCCGACCTTCAAACCTGCTTCTGTTCGGCAAGCCTGGAACCGGGAAGACCGCGGCCGCAAGGAATGTCATGGAAAGGTTGTCAAAAAAAGCAGAAGAATTGAAAATGGATGTCAAGGTGCTATTCATCAATGCCAAGAGCGCAGGCAGCGCATACAAAGTCCTGTTCGAGATCGCCGAAGACCTCGGGATAAACAAAGAGCGTGAAAAGCAGGTCCACTTTACCGGCCTGTCGATGGGCGAGGCGACCGACAGGATCCTCCAGTATATCCAGAAAAAAAATCTCGGCGTCGTCATGGCAATAGACGAAATCGATTCGCTTGTCGACAAGAGCGGCGACGACATACTATACAACTTTACGCGGGCCAACCAGAAAATGAACGGAGGATTTATCACTCTGATCGGCATCTCAAACAGCCTCACCTTCAAGGACAAGCTCGACCCCCGCGTGAGAAGCAGCCTCAGCGAGGAAGAGCTGGTGTTCAACCCATACACCGTGGATCAGTTAAGACAGATCCTGCATGACCGCGCCAAAGTCTCGTTCAACGAGGGCGCCATATCCGACGCGGCAGTCAACCTGTGCGCAGCAATCGCAGGCAGAGAGCATGGGGACGCAAGGAAGGCCATCGATCTGCTGAGGGTTTCTGCCGAGCTTGCAGAAAGGGAGGGTGCGACCCGCGTTGATGAAAAACACGTCCGCGCCGGCGAAGACCGGATGGAAAGGGACGCGCCGTTCATTGCGCTCAAAAACGCAACGACCCATAACAAACTAGTAATTCTGGCCGTCATGAAGTCAAAGACCGGGACCACCGGCGACGTGTACGACACCTACCTTTCCATGTGCAAAGAGACCGAGCAAAAGCCGCTCACCCAGCGGCGAATGACGCAGATCATAAGCGACCTGGAACTGCAGGGCCTTCTATCTACCGACATTGTGAATCAAGGCCGCTACGGCCGGTCGCAAAAGATCAAAATAACAGTTCCCCTGACAACTGTCAGGCAAGCGCTCAAGGAAGATTTTCCGTCACTCATTGATTGAAGTCCTGGATCGACGGCTGCAGGGTCGCCAGGTTAACAAGTATTGCCAAGCCCGGCGACGGCGTTATGCCCATGGTCTGCTGGAATTTCGTCTGCCTCTGCCACGCGCCCGAGTTGACCACCAGCGTCCCGCGATAGCTCTGCACATCCGTCACGTGAACGTGTCCTGAGTGCAAAATGTCCGGCACCTCGGTGATAACCATCATATCCTCCTGCTCGGGAGCTATGGGCGTTCGCTCGCCATATGTAGGAGCCAGGTGGCGGGCCTTGAGGAGCACCTTCATCGCCTCGGCCGGCTTTTGGTAGCTGAGGCCCGGCGTGGTAGCAATCACGTCGTCAAGGCTCTGTCCATGATACATCAACAGCTTTACGCCGTTCAGCTCAACAAACGCAGGGTTGCCGAGCATCGTGCAGTTCTCCAGTCCATACAGATGGTCCTTGGGATCCTTGCCGGGAATCGCAGGCTGCGGCAGGGCGCGCCTTCCCGGGTCATGGTTGCCTGGAATCACCAGCACCTTGATGTGTTTGGGCACCTTTGCAAGCAACTGTGCAGCACGGCTCATCTGCGCGCCGGCGTCCATCATCAATAACTCCTTGTCCTGATTCGGAAATATGCCGATGCCGTCGATAAGATCGCCCCCGATGCAGAGGAACTTGATTTTACGCACAATGTCATCGTCGTCAGATAATGACAGCCAGTCCAGAAACCGGAGAAACTCTTTTTCCATGAAATATTTGCTGCCGACGTGCAGATCAGAAATCAGCACCGCATACACCTCCGACTTGCTCCTGTTTGGCAAATGATCCGGAATGTCTGGATTCATGACGCTCTTGACCGTCAGTCCCGGCGCGCCCTTGCCGTTTTCCAGCTCGAGCATAACCATCTGGTCAAGCGCAAGCGCGGCCGCCTGCTTTTTCGCCTCTTCCGAGACGGCCATCACCGATAATACCCCGGTATAGTCGTCGACTGCAAGCTCAACTCCATTCTTTTTGGTGCGCCTTGACATCAAGAGGCCGGCTACAACCGTCGTGGCTGCACCGCCATGGAGGCTCCTTTCGCCCCTCTCGACAAACCTCGTGTTTCTTGGCGCCTGCTTTACGGACGCCACCTTTGAGATGCGCTTGCTGTCCGGTCTCTGCGCCAAAATCCGCATCAGCTTTTCAAACCTGCTCCTGAAAAGTGCTGCATAGCCGTCGACCCCTTCGCCCGTAGTGACCTTGGGAGTCGGGTCCATCAACACATTGAATGTCTGCTGCTCTGCCAGTCCTCCCTCCTCCCCGTCCTTTTTGGGGTTCAGCAGGTTCTTGATGTCATCTACCAAAATGACCGCGTTCTTGGACGGCTTTTTGGACTTGATAATTTCCTGAACGGTCTTGAGCACGTCAGTGTCAAGACCTTTTAACATTGCAAAAGCATCAGGATGGATCTGGAAGCCTTTGTTAGTGGCATATGATAATGCATTGAAAACTTCGTTCTGCAAAGCCAATGTTGCCGTTCGACTTGATGTTGGATTCCATGCTTAATTACATTTCGATAAAGGGTTCTCCGGTTTCGATGCCCTGCCCGTCGCAGCTGGATGAGCATTAGATGCTCGAACACCTGACAACAGCTGCATATGAAGGCTTTTTGCTGCCTCCGTACAGCAGCTCTTGCAATTTATGCGATATTTCTGTATCCGGCAAGATCTGGACAACATAGTTTTGAAAGTCGCTTTGGGGTCAAATATCATCCCCATCCCCCTCCAAGCCCGGCCCCGCCGCAATCATTATTGAGCATCTGCTGCTTGGATGCTTTTCCATCGATGGAAGCAAAAGCGCTACCGAGCATGACTACTCACACTCTATTGTTTGATATTCTCTCTACTGCCAACAACAAATCATCTGTGCAGACAAAAAGTACCTGAGATATCCCATCAACCAAAGACATCGCAGGGCCCTATAAAATGTGGCACGACAGTCAGGGTTTTATCCAAGATTGCCGCTTTGATCAAGTATTGAAAAAGTTCTGTGGCAGGTGCAAGAAAGTGCTGCCGGCCGATTCAAAATACCTACTCTGCGAAGAGTGTCACAAACGCGTCGTCATGGCAGAAGATGACCGCGAATTTTACGAAAACTCGCGCCTGCACTACTAGACTAGGTTCTTTTCCTTTTTCTTGCCGTTCTGCTGCCGCTGCTGCTACTCGTAGTAGTCCGCCTGCTTCTTGGTGGTGATGACGATGACAATGAAGAGGAAGAGGAAGCGGAGCTGGTGATGGTCGTCCTGCGCTCGCCTGGGGTTTTGCTCCCATCAATGTCTTCAGGCAGCTCCGGCGGTGCCTCGAGCCCCATCTTGTTGTCTACCACCGGGAGAGGAACAGAGTCTCTCAGCCTAAGCGCAAGGTCGCGCTGCGCGAGCACCAAGTTGCGTTGCTGGTCAATGAGCTTTACAAAGCCGTCGTAGATCTGCACTTGATCAGCATACGTCCTTGTCCTAATCTCAGAGATCACATCCTCAAATGAGTCTGCAAATCTTGTAGCAAGGTCGCCCATTCTGGAGATGGATTCAGCGTCCATCTCTACCTGCTTCTCTTCTGCCTGCGCCCTTGCCTCTTTTGCCTTCTTCTTGGCTACTTTGCCGCCCGCAACGATCACCTCCTTTAGCTCGGCCAGTGCACCCTTGAGCCTCTTGGAGAGTTCCGACTCGGTGTCAACGTAGCCTTCAGGTACCGCTACGCGCGTGGTTTCTGGCCGTGGCGCACTTGCAAGATTGCTGCCCTCTTGCATTACAGCGTCAGGTGTTGTTGTATGTTTCTTCTCTTGCGTTTCAAGCTGCTGTTCCGCAGCCGCAGCGCGAATCTCTTCTCCTGAAGGCCTGAGCGCCCTGTCCGGCGGCATCGGCGCGTCCCTGTGCGTCCTGTACCTGAACAGCAGATCCTCGCTGGCGACGACAGAGTTCCCTGCCAGCCTAATTTCTCCTTTGGGAATGTCAAACCTGATGGTGCTGTCAGCATCGCTGAACACCACTATTGCGTCCTCTGTCTCCTTGGCCACACGGCCGATCGGCTGGTCATTTACCAAGACGGTCTTGTTGAAGAGGTCCTTCGGATATTTTCCCTCATAGCTTCCAAGGTCAAGCCCTGTAGTCGGCTGCTTCGATTCCTTTTCAATTTTAAGCGCATTGTCCGCGCTCAGGCCTGCTTCCGTATTGCTCTGGGCTACCGCAATTTTTTCTGTGACTGATCTGGCACCAGAACGTGCAAGTTCGCCCGCTCGTCTTGCGCCCTGCCTCGCCGCCGTTTCCATATCGCTTGCCGCCACCGCTCCAGCATCCGCCATCTTTTCCCCGGTAGTCTTGGCAGCCTGTTCTAGCTCACGCCCCGCTCCCTTGAACCCCTCGGCCACTTCGGCCGCCTTCTCTTCAACTATCGATGGTGATGAGCTATATCCCGCTTCTGATGGGACAGAGGGTGGTTCCTCCGGCACTTCTCCGGCCTTTTGGATTATCTCCTCGGCTGAAGGCCTGAGCGCCCTGTCCGGCGGCATCGGCGCGTCCCTATCCGCTGCATACTGGTCAAGCGGTTCGCTTACTACAACCGAGCTGCCTGCCACCTCTATCTTTGATTTGGGGATATCGTAGCGCAAATCGCCGGAATCGCTGAAAACTACGATGGTATTATCAGTCTCTTTGGCCACATAGCCTACTGCCTGGCCACCAGCTGCTACCACGTTTTTCTTAAACAGATCCTTTGGATATCTGCCCTCAAAGCTCCCCAGATCGGCACTTGTACTTTCCATTACACACTCACAAGCGGCTCCAGCGCATAAAACGGATATGAGGAAATGGAGGAGAACCAAGTTCTATGCAGGTCATTCTTATTGCTCTCATCTCTTGCTGTCCAGCTCAGCATTTGCAGCCTATCTTGCTGATCATGTCAGAGCAAGAAACAGCATGCGGCAATTACCTTTCACGAGCTAGCAACAGTGACCTTCGAAAGCCGGCGCAGCGATAGCGATACAGAATCACTGAACAAGCTTTTTTTAACAATACAAGCGACAACCTGATGCTACTGCCAAAAGGACCGAATGTTCCTGCGTATTATGCGACATTTGGCCAAGAGACGACGATCTAACATGCATTTCTGCCTTGAAAGCCAAGGTTATAATTGGCCCGTGCACGGTTCTTTGCCAGTTGGAAGTGCAGCGTTCCAGTTCAATAGTGGGAGTCGGCCTCTCATTTGCGTCAATGGCTTTCCTCTATTCTGTCATGCTGGTGGGGGTCTACATTTCTTCCTCGCACCAGGGGTTGACGTGCACTGACTGGCCGCTATGCCCAAACGGCTTTGACCTGCCGTCGGAGAGGCATTTCTATGAGCACTATCATAGGGTTCTGGTGCTCATTACAACTGGCCTGATCTATGCCACTGCGGCCTATTCGTTCAGGAAAGCGATGCCAGCCACAAAAACTGCAATAATAGCCGCGATAGTCATATCGGTGCAGATAGCGCTCGGCTTTTTCGTTGTAGACACCGCGCTGCATCCCATTATCGTGGCGACTCATCTTTCGACAGGCATCCTGCTGTTTGCGATGACCCTCCTGACATTCCTGTCGTTATACGGGCATGCAAGAAAGAAGTCTCAGAAATCAACAACTCTATAACAATTGACCATCAGGGATTAATAAGAAAATCCGCCTAATAATTACAGGGGAAGAGTTGCGGCAGCAAACAATTCTTCTTGTTGACCAAAAGCCAACCACGGCGTCGCTCATGTCAGTCTATCTTCGCGCCGATGGCCTTTCTGTCGACCATACGCCCGACCCTTCAGAGGCGCTAAAATTCGCAAGCCAGATGAAATACAATATCGTCATCACCGACCTTGTTATGCCTGGCATGACAGGGCTTGACCTCTACCGCGAGATAAGGTCGCACGACGGCGACGTGCGTTTCATGTTTCTGATTTCAATTTCAAGCGAAGAGCTCAGGCTCATGGGTTCGCTCGACAGAGAAGATGTGATAAAAAAAGAGCCGCTGTCGA
Organism: Nitrososphaera sp.; assembly: GCA_036381375.1. GTDB lineage: Archaea > Thermoproteota > Nitrososphaeria > Nitrososphaerales > Nitrososphaeraceae > Nitrososphaera. Next base: position 32,855 of record DASVCY010000122.1, read on the forward strand.
TAAACGAAGTCATATTCAAGGTCCGGACAGTGCTTACGAATAGTCGTTGAATATGCTGTTGATGTGCGACAGCAGGTCGTTGCGCAACTGGATGACCCTGCGGCGCTTTTCGCCGTCGAGATCAGTTGCAAGCAGAACGTCAAGACCCTCGACCAGATACTTGATGTTAGACATCGTCAGTAATGCCCCCTCCTCTTCCTGATTTTTGCTTGCCATTTCCCCTACACTATATACATGGTACTGCTAGTTAATAATCGCGCCGGAAGGATTGTAGCTCTTGGCTCAATGATCCATGTTTGACTGTCAATAGTCGATATCGGTTCATGCCAGAGGATGTCCGCAGTTCCTATTAGCACCAAGAGCGCATGCACTCAAGACGGTCAGCAAAAAATGGCAAGAAGGTAGAGGCCTGGATGCAGATGGGCTAGCAGATGAACCCATTAACCAATTACCAGAGCAGCAACGCTGGACTATGTGCAAGACCATTGCTGTAAAAAAGACAGAGAGAATGTGGATCCCTCAGAGCATTGACTGCCAAGTGATGATTCTCAAGCTAACAGGGCCGGCCTGTCGCAGAAAATAGTAATATTTGGCGAGCACCCATCGCCGCCTGCATATATGGCCGAAAGCCAGCAGGAGACAATAATTAACCTGCACAATTCTGGCGTGCCAGCCGAGACAATCGCGCTCCAGCTGGATATCAGCCTAGACGAAGTACATAGGGTGATAGCGTCGGCTGAACAAAAAAACGCTGCCGCTGCAAGCGCAACACCCTCGCTCGCTTCGTTCTACCTTGACGCAATCGTAGACCTTGACAAGGCAATCCAGGCCGCGCAAAGGCGAGTCTGGAAGGCGCTCAAGGTGGCCAGCACGTTTGACATCTCGAGCGAGGAGACAAACGAGGTGCTGGCCAGGCTGGCCAAGTCAAGGGCCATGCTGGTAATACTGCACATTGACCTTGTAGGGTCTACCCGGATGTCGTCTGACCTGCCAGCCGACAGGCTCGCCGCAATAGTCCAGGCTTTTACACAAGAAATGTCGATCACGGTGTCTGCATACGGCGGCTATGTGTTGAAGTACGTGGGCGACGCGATACTGGCCTTCTTTCTTGCGACTGATGACAAGTACCTGCCCTGCGTCAATGCAGTCAACTGCGCCCGGTCAATGCTCAAGATAGTGCACCAAGGCATCAACCCGATCCTGAACCAGTACGACTATCCGGAGATAAGCGTGCGCATCGGGATCGACCTTGGGGAAAACGTGATCGTCCAGTACGGGTGGGACACGTTCAATGTCGACGGCGAGAAGATAAAGAGGCCGCACTATGACATCCTCGGCTACACGATCAATATTGCGACGAAAATGACCGCCCTTGCGCGGCCTGACCAGATTGTGATAGGCCAGATGGTGTATGATGTGCTTGACGACCGGCAAAAGTCCACTTTCCAGCCTCTCTCGATAAGCCCTGAAGTGTGGAGCTACGTGAGCGATTATTCGCACGGGATTTATCCATTATACGGCACTGCTGAGAGGGCGAGACAGTAAATATATATCAGAAAAAAGCGGTATTACCACTATTGCGCTCGATTGAATACGAGGATTCTTTTGTCAAGATTGCAGGATTGATCGGCGGCGAGGAGTACGTCAAGGTCGCCCGCGCGCTTCTCAACACCGAGGACGTTACAGACGAAGAGATTGCAAGCGCAACCGGGCTCAAGATAAACATCGTGCGCAAGGTGCTCTATGACATGTTTGGCAAGGCCCTGATCTCGGGCATCCGCGTCAAGGACGAAAAGAAAGGCTGGTTTGTCTATCGCTGGCGGGCAAAGCAGGACCAGGTTGACAATTTCATCGAAAATCAGAAGAAAAAAATCCTCGATAGGCTTCACAAGAGGCTTGAGCACGAGGAGTCGACCGAGTTCTACCACTGCGGCAACCGCGACTGCCCCCGCATAAAGTTTGACGCGGCCGTCGAATTGTTCTTCAAGTGTCCCAACTGCAAGAGCGCGCTCAACATGGTCGACAACACGAAAGTGAAAGAGGCATTGCGCTACAAGATCGACCAGATAACGACCGACGTCGCCTCGTCAAAAAAGTAACAATCAATCATCATCCTCTTTCTACTGGCCACATCGATATCCCTTATTTAGTTTGACAATCTGTCTATGTCATGACATCAGCAGCAGCATCAGCAGCAGCAACAGCAGGAATCAAACGACAGCGTTCCGTGGAAATGTTCGATACCCCGGTAACAAGAAAGCAGACGTACACGTCGCTACCCCGGCCGGTGCAATGTGCGCTGTGCAACCGCCTTGCCTACTGCAAAGTTATGTACGATCTCGGAGAAGTGATCAAGGTGGAATTTCTGTGCAAAGAATGCTGCCGCGGCAGTGGCGGCAACAACTGATTACTTTTCTACAAGGGCTCTTGCAGTCCTGAATATCTTGATCCACATCTGCCAAGTCAGCCTGCCGGTGTTCGTGTTCTGCCTGCTTGGATGGTACGACGCCAGCAGCACCTTTTTGCTGCCACCGTCGTCAATTTCATAGCGCACGCCATGCGCAAATACCATTCCCTTCGCGCCTGTCGCCCTGCAGTAGGCGTCAAACCCGATCTTGCCAAGAGCCAGGACCACCCTGACATTCCTCAGCAGGGCAAGTTCCGAAACCAGGTATCGAGAGCAGTTTGCCAGTTCCGAGGGAAGAGGCTTGTTGTCCGGCGGGGCGCACTTTACTGCGGCGGTAATGTATGCTCCCTTGAGCACCAGTCCGTCGTCCCTGCTCGTGCTCGTAGGCATGCTTGCAAAGCCTGTTTCGTACATGGCCCTTACGAGCCAATCACCCGAGCTGTCACCAGTGAACATCCTGCCAGTGCGGTTGCCCCCGTGTGCCGCAGGCGCCAGCCCCACTATCAGCAGCTTTGCATTTGGGTCGCCCCAGCTTGGCACCGGCCGCGCCCAATATTCTTCATTTGCAAAACGCTTTACTTTTTCTCGCCCAACCTGCCTAATATAGCGCGATAGCCGTGGGCACAGCGAGCATTCTATCAAGCTTGCATTGAGCCTGCGCAGATCTTTGTGCAACACTATAGCGGATTTCTCTACTATCAGAATAATCTTTTTATCACCCAAAAGAGAGTTCGTCTACACTTGTCTACTATCGAATCTAGCATTAACACCGGCAGCGACAGCAGAGACGAGCTGATAATGATCGCCGGATCTGTGGTGCTGAGCGAAAACCCTGCCCAACAGCTGAAATACTGGAGGAAAAAGTTCGGCATAAAGCAGGCCGACCTTGCCAGAAAGATGGACATCACTCCTTCCGTGCTGAGCGACTATGAAAAAGGCAGAAGGCCGTCACCCGGAGTCAACTTTATCAAGCGATACCTGATCGCGCTGTACGATATCGCCAAGTCAAACGGCCTCGCAACATCTGAAGTTGCGCCAACGCCAGTAGCCAATGTACATATAAACCAGCACACATAGAGAGGGACCGTATATACCATGCCTCTCATTTTGGTGTCATTGTACCCTGGCAGGACGAAAGAGCAGAAGGATGAGTTTGCAAAGGCCGTGACCGACGCGGCGGTGCAGATCTTGAAGACAAAACCGGAACACGTCATAGTGGTCTATGATGAGAAGCCCAAGGAGAACTGGTTCCAGTCAGGCAAACCGCTCTAGCAACATAAGAAGAAGAATAATAGTAATAAGAATAGTCAATAGAAATGAAAAATAATCCTCCGCACGTCTCATTCAGACAGCATGTACGACCCTGATGACCCAGAGCTCCAGTTCATGGCAAGCGGAATAATCAACGCGGTAAAGAGGTACGGCATCCCGTATCAGCGTCTGTCAGGGCCAGAGATCTGGGAGGAGCTGCGCAGAAAGGGCTACAAGTTCCCTGTGAGCGGGAGGCGGATTGACTTTCTCTATGAGTCTGCACGGTGGTTTGACGCGCTCGATCTGGCAATAAAGAAACTGAAAAGCGAGGGGCAGTGACAACAAAAATATTTTTATTTTCACATGCTTTCTCTGCACTGCTTGAAGAGAATTGCGCTTGTGCAGATGCGCTCGTCGGAAGACAAGCAGGAGAACCTAAAGAAATCGATTGATTTTATAGCAGAGGCTGCAAGCAGGGGGGCCGAGCTCGTCTGCTTTCCCGAGTTTCAGATGGCGTTTTCTCCCGGCAGCCAGTCTGCAGCCGAGCTTGCTAGAATTGCTGAGAATGTCAAGGGCGGAGATTTCGTAACAGGACTTGCGGCCGCTGCCAGAAAGAACAGGATAGGCGTCGTCGCCACCATCTATGAAAAGAGTAGCAAAAAATCAAACCGCGTCTATGACACTGCAGTCATGTTGAGCCCAGCCGGCAGGGTGTCAGCCGTCTATCGCAAGCTGCACCTCTACAACGCGCTTGGCTTCAAGGAGTCTGCAAAGCTGATCCCTGGAAAGGAGATCACAAGGCCGGCAAAGACCGGTGCAGGCAGCGTCGGGCTATTGATCTGCTACGATCTTAGGTTCCCGGAACTGTCGAGGATATTGACGGTCAAGGGCGCTGACGTGCTGGTCGCCCCTTCCGCTTGGGTTGCCGGTGAGATGAAGGAGGAGCACTGGCAGACTATGGTAAAGGCCAGGGCCATTGAGAACGGCTCGTACGTGATAGCCCCGGACCAGCTGGGCAACATCTATTGCGGCAGGAGTATGGCAGTCGACCCATTTGGCGTGGTGCTGGTGGACATGGGCCAGCGAGAAGGTGTTGAAGTAATAGACATTGACAAGTCAAGGGTGCAAAAGGTCAGGCAGTCGCTGCCTCTTCTAAAGAACCGCAGAACGGACGTTTACAAGCTATCGTATTATTATTAGCAGGACAGCGCCAAATGGTGATCATTATGAGACGTCTTCCAGTCGATCTTGCATTCGCGTTTGTCAAGCGGGCACGGGAACCTCTCCCTGCAGTATTCGCACAAGTGCGCATGATCGCTGTAAATCATCAATGGTAATAGCGGGCAGTTTCCTTATTAGATTAATGCAACGGCTTTATCGAAGCTTGCTATAGAGCTTCATTTCTTTTTTTGGAAGGGCACGTCATGTTGATGCAAATCTTCCACTGCTTTGAACGCCTCGCAAAAATTATCCCCACTACAGGCCAGCCGCATTCGGAACACGTCTTCCCGGAAATCCTTATGGTCCCCTTTTGCGGCAGAGGCGCAGTCGCCCTGCAGCCACCGGGATAGTTCGAGCAGCCAACAAACCTCTTTTTCGTCTTGTACGACTTGATCATGCGCAGTTGGCCCTTTTTGCAAACCGGGCAGGAACCAAGGATTGCTGCCTGGGTGCTATCTGCAGCAGCCGCATCACCTATCCTCGCGCCAATGTCTGTTTCTTTTTCCATGAATGACGCAAGCGATTCTATCAGCCTGTCTACCGCCTGCTCGATCACAAATGTGCTATCTATGGACCCCTGCTCTACCAGCTCCAGCTGCTCCTCCATAGCCCTTGTCAGTTCCGTCGAGACAATGGCCGGCGCGAACGTTCTCATAGAGTCGATCACTGCAAACCCGAGGTCTGTCGCCTCGATCCCGCCCTTGCCAGAGACGATGTAGCCTCGCTTGAAAAGCGTTGCAATAATTTCCGCCCTGGTCGCTTTGGTGCCGATCTTTTCCTGTTCCATTTTGGCAAGCAGGCTAGCTTGGTTGTAGCGGTGTGGAGGCTGCGTAAACTTTTCCTCCATGTCTATGCCAAGATTCTTTACGACATCTCCCTCGCGCAGCTCCGGCAGTTCCCGCTGCTCCATCTTGACGTACGGCCTGTAAAACACAGTCCATCCTTCGTACAGCGGGCTCCTGCCCTCGGCCAAGAAGATGTGGCCGTTCACGTCGATTGTTATGCTGGCGTGCCAGCTAATCGCCGGGTCACCAAATGTAGCAAAGAACCTCTTCACTATCAGGTCGTAAACCTTGAATTCTGGACCGCTCAACTTTTGCCGCGGCGGCGCAACGCCTGTTGGATAGATTGCGGGGTGCGCCGGGTCTGTCATCCTGCCTTCGTTTGGAACGAGTCTGCCTTTTGAAAGCAGCATGGACGCCAGGTTGCCGTAGGTGCTGTCGATCCTGGCCAAGCCTGAAATTATCTTGGAGTATCCTATGGATGCCGGAAGCTTTTGGCTGGATGTGCGCGGATAGGAAATCAGCGCCTGCAAGTATAGTTTCTCGGCTATCGCAAGCGTATACCCCGGTCCGAGTTTGAATAGCCTGTACGCCTCGCGCTGGAGGTCTCCTATGTTGAAGGGTGCTGGCGGCCTGATGACAGCCTTGCTCTCATTGATACAAGTCGCGCGGCCGTCCCTGCCGACGCATGCGCGCGTTATCGCCTCGGCCTCTGCAAGCGTCCCGATCTTGGGCTTCTCGTACTGCGCCGGGAAAACCTGGCCGCTCTTTTCAAATTGCGCGGCAATCGTCCAGTATGGGTCGGGGACATGCGACCTTATCTCCAGTTCCCTGTCGACTGCAAACGCAAGCGTGGGGCCCTGCACCCTGCCTATGGAGAGGTTGCGGTACCTGCTGGCGGTTTTGAGCGATTTGGCAAGCGCCCTTGACAGGTTGACTCCGTAAATGAAATCGAGCATGTGGCGCGAACGCCCTGCCTGTGCAAGGCCTCCGCTTGGCTTTTCCAGGCTGGCAAATGATTCCCTTATCTCATCGTCGGTAAGGGTAGAGAATTTCGCCCGCAGCGCCTTCCCATACTTGTTGCCGCATGCGTACTCCAGAATGCTGTGGCCTATCACCTCGCCTTCCTGGTCGTAGTCGCATGCGTGGACAAACGACGCCGCGTCCTTGGCCAGTTCCGAGATGATCTTGATCGCTCTTGCAGCCCTGGGATTCTTTTCGACCGGGCCCCACTCCAGATCAAGCACGGGATACACGCTTCTGTTCTTTGTCAGATCGGCAAGGCCGTAGAGGTGCCCAAGCGCCGTGCAGACCTTGTAGTAGCGACCGCCGCTGCCCACCACGTCAAAGACAGAAATGCCGGCTGGCCTTGACTCTCTAGAGTCGCCAAGCGCCTGCGCTATCCTCCTTGCGGCATCAGGCTTTTCGCAGACGACAAGCGTGTACAATGACTAACCGATCCCGCGATGAACATATTAACCCGATCCCGAAATTTCCTTCAGAACAGTTTTCTCTCCGCGATCCGGCACAAAAATGCCCCGTACGAAGCAAACGGGACAGAAACATCTGCAATAGCGTCAATCACATAAAGAGAATTGGGAAAAAATAAATTTAATGTACTGTGTGATTGTGAAAAGAGCGCTAGCGCCGGAGGATTCTTCTCGCCCTGTCAAGGTCTTTTGCAAAGCTTTTTTCTGTCTGCCGGGAGAAGCATGCTACGAAAATGTCTTTGACAATTTTCTGACGAACCCGATAAATCAGTTCCTACTCTTGGCTTTGACGCAATGGATCATAGAAACAACAACCTAATGACCATCCTTGCACTTGGAATGGTGCTCGTCATGGCTGCCGTTGCCGTCGCGCCAGAGGTGGCCTATGGGCAACTGATTAATGCAGAAATCGCGAACGTGGACTGCAAACAGGAACAAAAGAGCGAACAGGATTCAGAGCAAGCCCAGCTGAACGAGCAAAGCAATGAGCAGGCATCGGAAGAGGTTCTGTCGAGCGAGCAGAAGAGCGAACAGGACACAGAGCAGAACGATGAGCAAAACAGCTTGCTGGGCTTGGTCGAAGGATTGCTGTCAGGCAACCAAGATTCGGAAGAGAGCGCTGAGCAGGAGAATGAACAAGATACGGAGCAGAGCGCATCGAACGAGAATGAACAAAAGTCTGACCAAAGCAACGAAGCTTCTCAGGACTGCAGCGCAGTAGACATACTGTAAAATAGTGGATTTGATCCCCGTTTATTTTTTGCATAACCACGCGTAAGAATAATCTCTAATGTTGCTAGCGCTTTATCTTCGATTATTAGGTAATAACTTTAAGTTCTATTAGCTATAAAAGTGATTAACGCACTTTCGCTAGAAGTGAACGACAGTACAATTGCTAGCGATGAACATGTACGAAAAATGCACGCAATAATTCAAAGTGTTTCTTCGAGGGAGAATCTGACGCTATTCCAGATGGCGCGGGCCGGCATCAGGTACAACCCTGCCCTCCTTGAAAGGTCGGGGATTTCAAGAAAGCAGTACTACAAGGCACTCAGGGTGCTCAGGGATGCAGGCCTGGTACGCAAGTTTGAAAGTCGATATTTCCACACGACGCTTGGCAAGCTGGTCTACCAGGAGATCCTGAAAATCGAAAAATATGCCGACTATGAGAACGAAATGAAAATGATTGACATACTTAAGGATTCGGGCCAGTTCAGCCAGAACGACATGTCTGCTTTCATCAAAAAGGTGAGCAACAAGAAGCAGGACGAATCGCTCTTGGACATTGCGACGGACGATTGCGCTACACACTACCCGTGATTCTTCTGCTCAGCAGTAATCAAGATATTTATAATGCAAAAAGCCAGTTTTTACAAGGATGACAAACAATAAAGTCTGTGTTCTTGGAGCCGGCAGCACTAAATATGGAAAATTAAACGAAAGTATCATCGAGATTGCGCTGAATGCGGCCAAAGATGCCATTGACTCGGCTGGTATCACTCCAAAAGATATCCAGGCCGGATACATTTCAAACGTGTTTGGCGTTGCAGACAAGCAGGTGCACATGGCTCCTGTCATCATGAGCAACCTTGGCATCTCCCATGTCCCGGGCCTTACAATCGAATCGGCCTGCGGCTCTGGATCGGTCATGTTCAGGGAAGCCTATGCAAATGTGGCTGCAGGTTTCTATGACTGCGTCCTTGCGCTTGGAGTCGAAAAGGTGACTCATACTGGCACGGTGCACAGCACTACACTGTTTTCATACTGCTCTGACTTTTTCTATGAAGGCGGCAACGGCGCTTCCTTCCCCGGTCTCTTTGCATCGATGGCCCGCGCCTACATGCACGCCTACAAGGTAACCGAGGAAGACCTTGCACACGTCGCAGTCAAGAACCACGACAACGGCATCCTGAACCCAAAGGCACACGTGCGCAAAAAGATCACGGTTGACGACGTGCTAAAATCGCCAGTGGTCGCTTCCCCGCTGAAGCTGCTTGACTGCTGCCCATTCTCTGACGGCGCATCTGCCACGATACTGTGCAGCGAAGAGTTTGCGAAAAAGAGTGGCAGGCCCTATGTAGAGATCATTGGCTCCGGCAGGGGCGCATCGCCAGCAGCTGTGCAGGGAAGAGAAGACATCACTACCATCCCAAGCACCGTTGCAGCAGCAAGGCAGGCCTACAAGATGGCCGGCGTCACTCCAAAGGACATTGATTTTGCCGAAGTACACGACTGCTTTACAATCGCAGAGGTCATCGACATCGAAGACCTTGGCTTCTTCCCCAAGGGCAAGGCCGCCCATGCAGTGAGGGACGGGGCCACGCGCCTCAAGGGTGAAATTCCTGTAAACCCGTCAGGCGGGCTGAAATCAAAGGGCCACCCGATCGGCGCGACGGGCGTAGGGCAGGTGGTGGAGGTCTTTGAGCAGTTCACTGGCAAGGCCGGCGAGCGCACGGTTCCAAATGCCGAGATCGCACTGACGCACAACTTTGGAGCCACGGGCGCAAGCGCCGCTGTCCACATATTCAGAAAAGTTGACAGGAAATGATGGAGAAATTGTCATCGCAGGGAGAAAGCACGCACCAAAAATTTATTGATGCAGCCAACAGGAAAAAGATACTGGCGCACAAATGCGTCAAATGCGGCCACCTGATGCTAGAGACTGTGCTCTTTTGTGAAAAGTGCTCTAATGGCAAGTTCGAGCATGTCGAGCTCGATGGCTCGGGCACCGTCGTCACCTACACTATTCAGGCTGTAGCCCCTGAGGGCTTTGAAGACGCCGGCTCGTACGCCTGGGTGGTGTTCAGGGTGGACAACACGCCGGTGAGGGCGTCCGGGTTTCTGCCGGGCATCAAGACGCCGGCTGACTTGCCTATAGGCACCAATGTCAAGGTCGTCGGCTACGACCAAAAGCACGGCCTGGTGCTCCAGAAATTATAATAGTGTTCTGGGTGCCCGTTGCGTGTAGCCGGGCGTACCTGCCTTTTTCTTGTTGATACCACATCCCGTGCATATTTTGTCTCTTCCAAAAATGCTCTGGCCCAAAGAAAAAGAAGCCAGATGTAGAGGAGGAACATACATACCAGCAGGACTAGCCACTCTGATTCTACAACAATAGGCTGGAGGCCGGAGCCGCAAAAGATCTAGCGTAGCTGCAGCTGCACATTTTGTAAAAAACTGTCAAGGACAGTTTTCTTATTCCAGTTATTGGAGGTTGCCTGTATATGCTAGCAGCTGACGTTGTTTGCGGAAAATGCGGCTCGGTCGTATACCAGATGCGGATGCTAAAGTCGGTCAGGGATGCACTCCGTCCCACGAACGGGCGCTGCCCGGTCTGCGGCGCTGCGCTCAACCCTGGCGACTTTACAGTAACTGCCAACAAGCGTTAACTATTGCATTCTGTTGTGCTTGTGAAAGCCGGCATAGTACGCGAGCGTGGCGATCGCTATCGCGACTAGGTACCATACCGGTATCACAAAACTTCCTAGGTCTATCGCTCCCATGTGGATCGAGGTCCAATCAGAGAATTGCATCAGGAGCCCGCCCTTTGGGTCGCTCTCGAGCGGGACTGCCCACCTGTTGACAAACCATGCAAAATCCTCGACCAAAATGGCGGTGGTGAGGTTGGCCGCCCCGACAAATGCGGCCTTTATGCGTTTGTGCCTTCCGAGCAGCTTGAACGACATGTCGTCCCAGAGGGCTGCAAAGCTTATGAGAACGAAAATGAACAGCATCGGAAAGAGGTGATACTGGTACATGTTGCCAATGATAGGCTCTGTCTCCCTGCTCCTGTCAAAGTTCGAGTCGGTGACCCTCACCTCGCCGTTTGAGATCTGCAGAGCAGGGTCCTTGATGTAATAGTATTCGAGATGAGCAAAGCTTACGGCAAAAACTACGCACACAACTGCTGTCGATATGAACTCAATCTTGCGCGCGCCGAGATGCTTGGCGATGTGCTCCCTTTTTGACAGGTGCCCATGATCTTCGTCTGCTGTAGCCATCTTGTGCTATTGTGTATGCGCAAATATTGCTATTAACGATACAACTTTTTTCGTAGCTCAGCTTTGTAGCAGCTTTTTGTACACAGAGTACAACATTCGGAGTTTTCCCGCTTTGTTTCTCCTGATGGTAGTAAGTATGGGAGGAGACAAGCGCCAGCAGTTCATGAGTCAGATCACCAACGCTACAGGGGTGGTCTACAACCAGCTCATGCGCCTCAAGATGCTCGACAAAAAGTTCGCCACGACCGAGGCGTACTATCTCGAGCAGATAGCCTCTAACATCAAGTCAGGAAACAACGCGCGTGCAAAGATCTTGGCGATGGAGCTGACAAACGTGAGGCGGCTGAGAAGGACTACGCAGCATACTGGCCTGGCGCTTGAGGCAGTCGTGATTCGTTTCAGCACGATCAACGAATTTGCCGCAATCCTCGACACCATCGAGCCGACGGTCGACATGATAAAGGGCATTCAGTCTGAGCTGAGCAAGGCCATGCCGGCCGCCGGTCAGGCGCTCTCAGAAGTCTCGACAGTCACCTCTGATTTGCTGATCAACGCAAACATCAAGGCAGAGGCCAAAATCTCAACTCCCGTGGACGAAGACGCCCTATCCATTCTCAACGAGATCGAGGGAGTGCTGGAGAGCGAGGCAAAGGCCAAGCTCCCCGAAGTGCCGATGAATATCCCCTCCCAGAAAGTCAAGCAGCAGGAACAGGAGCCTGTTGAGGAACAAGGCGTGCTGGTATGAGGCTAGGCTAAGCTAAGATAATTGACCAAAAGGTCAATTGCCCAAGTAGGGCTGATCGCACTGTTAGTAAAAATTATTTTACAAAGGTGTTTTAATCATTTACCTTGATAACGGGGTGCGATGGAACAGATGAGTTTTGATTCCCAACCAACAAGAGATTCTAGGAAAGGTGGAGTTTTAGAGTCTGCATCAAAGCGTGTAAGAATGATTTTCTCTGTAATGGCCAGCCCCAACAGGATCGACATCCTGCGCATACTCAACACAAAGGGGCCCCTCACTTATTCCGAGCTCAAGGCGCTCGCCGGCTTCAAGTCAAAGAAAGAGTCAGGCAAGTTCGCATACCACCTGAGAAAGTTGTTGAGGCAGCTGCTGGTCTCACTCAACAAAGCAGAGCGCCGCTATACAATCACCAACCTTGGCAAGCTCGTCCTGAGCCTGGCAAGGCAGATCGAGGAGCGCTCGATAATCGAGAGCGGCAAGATGTACGTAAGGACGAGCAAGCATACCATCGAGGAGTTCAACTCTCACAAGATAATCCAGTCGCTTGTGAGGGAGGCCAACCTGCCTCTGGAGCAGGCCCACAAGATCACAGAAGAGGTAGAGAACAGGATCTACAAGTTCCAGACTGCCTACCTCACGTCTTCCCTCATACGCGAGACGGTCAACTCGGTTCTCATAGAGCACGGCCATGAGGAATACAGGAACAAGCTTGCGCGCCACGGGCTACCGTCGTCAGACATTGTCGAGATGCTCTCGGCCGAGGGCACTACGGTGGACGGCGCGATGGCTAGGGCAGCCAGCTCGGTCTTTTCCGAATATCTCGTATTCAACACACTTCCAAAGGATATTGCAGACATGCACCTTGCGGGCGACATAAACATCTCCAACCCCGGCGTATGGGGCCTGCTACCCGACACGGTCTTTGTTGACCTCTCTGAGCTTGAGGAAGGCCTTGATCTGAGGGGACGCTTTTTGGGCGTGACCCGCATTCCTGCGATAAAGAGCCCGGACGATGCGGCTGCAGCTTTACCTGCGCTGGTGTCGCTCCTGTCAAGGGAAGCATCGTCCGAAGTCGTGCTTGAAGGAATTGTGCCATTGCTGCTAAAGAACATCAAGGATCCCGAAGATATTTCGTCGCGCTTTGCAAGGGCGCTGACCGCTTCGTCAACAGCTCCTTCGCATTCTGCCGGCGGGATGCCGGTAACAACGATCGCCGTGCCAGAGCTTGACGCCCGGCAGCTGAACGCGCTGCTTGACGGCTACAAAAGATATGTCGATGTCACGCCGGTGCCAAGGATCGGCCTGGCAATAACGGGCGCAGTGAACGATAGCCTTGACCACATCGCTGCGGCGGTGCGCAGTGGAGGAATCGTTTCAATGGGCAGCAACGGCGTGCGGTCAAGCAGCGGCATCCGCAAGTCGGGCAAAGGTGGCGCTGCTACCGCAACAATGTCGCTCCATGCGCTTTCGATAAATCTGCCGCGACTAGCATACGAATCGAACAAGGACGAAACATACTTCCGGGCAAAGCTTGCGCTCATGATCAAGCCGTCGCTTGCCGCAATGGCGGTGCGCAAAAAGACAATCGTAGACTATGTCAGGAAGGGGCTGCTGCCGTCGCTTGCAAGCGCGACCCAGTCGATGCAGCGCGGTTCGACTGCAATAGTGATCAACCTTACAGGCACAAGGGAGTCTGTCTACAACATCCTCGGCGAGTCTTCTGGCGAGGTGCTGCAGAAGGTCCTGAAAACGGCAGTCGAAGTCGCCGCCACGCAGGGCAAGCAGCTTGGCGAGGAGGGAGCAGGCATCTCGATGGTCGCTAACGACAGTGGCACAAGGTTTGCCAGCCTCGACTCCGAGAAGTACGGCAAGGTCTCGTTGCTGCAATCTCAGAATACCACCAGCTATTCCCAGGGAATGACACTGAATGGCAGGGAAATCCTCTCGGACAGGGCTGCAATCCAAGAGTGCATGGCAATAGACAAGCTGCTGAACGGCGGCTTTGCGGCCAGTCTAGACGTTACCGACCTAGCAACAGCTGCCGACATAAAGAGCGCGCTGGAAACAGCGTCAGAGCTGCCATTCCTCCGCCCCCGCATCAGGCTTTCAGTGTGCGCTACATGCGGCAGACGGTCAAAAGCTGCTGCAGACAAGTGCGAGCACTGCAAGTCACCGCACAAGCTGCCAGTGTATTCGTAATTATGGCAGCAGCTGCAGCTGCTGCCGCGCCGCATCATCATTCTTTTTTAGAATTATGATGATATTGCAAACAAGCTGCCAACATTTGCCGATTTTGTAATTGCAGAACTTCCTTTTTATTTATTGGAAATATTATACTCCAGTATTAGGATTTCAGGCTGGTTTTACTTTATTATTGGAAAGGTACACTTCTGCTGATTAATGAGTGCACTTCTTTATCTAAAAGATATAAGTACTAGTGGTTTATGGTATAGTGCGGGATGGCGGGAGTTACTGAGTTTAATAATAATTCCAAAGAACTAATCGCACAGATACGCAAACGTGACGGACGTGTCGTAAACTTTGAACAGTCAAAAATTTCCAATGCCATTTACAAGGCACTGGTTGCAACTGGCAAGCCGGATTACCCGCTAGCAGAAAGGCTTGCTGCTAGGGTGGTCCAGAGAATGGTCCAGGGCGAAAAGACAGTTGTCCCAAGCGTAGAGGATGTCCAGGACATGGTAGAGTCGATACTGATAGAGGAAGGGCTGTCGGAGACGGCGAAGGCCTACATACTCTACAGGCACGAGAGGCGCAAGCTGAGAGATGAAAAGATGAAGGTTCTCAACAAGCGGGATCTCGACGAGGTAGACAAGGCGTTTGACATCAACTCGCTGAGAGTGCTTGCAGCCCGCTACCTGCTGAGGGACGGCAACAACGAGATAATCGAGGGCCCAAAGCAGATGTTCGAGCGCGTCGCTACTCTGGTAGCAATAGCCGATGTCATGCACGACCCGGCTGTGTTCAACCTCGCTGGAGGCTACACGCAGAGCATCGAAGAAGCCGAGCGCTACTATTCAAAACTGGAAGACTTTGACAACAAACTGCACATCGGCGCTTACTACCTTAACAAGTATCACTTTGAAGCCATTATACGCCATTACATCGACTGCGCACAGCAGGGCCAGATGAAGGTCAGCTTCAAGGATCTGCTCAGGCTCATCGCAGAGGGCAAGATGGCACAATATGAAGAGCAGATCAAGGCATACTACAACCTTATGGTGTCACGCGACTTTTTGCCAAACACGCCTACACTAATGAACGCAGGCGCAAGGCTGGGGCAACTATCAGCGTGTTTCGTGCTCGACATGCCAGACGACATGGCAGGCATCATGAAGTCGTCAACAGATGCTGCGATGATCTTCAAGTCGGGCGGCGGAGTTGGCATCAACTACTCTGACCTGCGACCGGAAGGCGACATTGTCGCATCAACTTCTGGAGTTGCATCAGGCCCGGTCTCCTTCATGAATATCATTGACACCATCACCAATGTGGTCAAGCAGGGAGGCAAGCGCAGGGGAGCCAACATGGGCATACTCGAAGCGTGGCACCCAGACATCGAAAAATTTGTTACTGCCAAGACAAAGCCTGGAGTGTTTGAGAACTTTAACGTCTCTGTCGGCATCTGGGAAGATTTCTGGCAGGCGCTGGTGAACAAGGAAGGCAATCACAAGTATACGCTGCGTAGCCCGAGGAACAGGGCACCAATCAGGCAGATAGACGCGCAGCAGCTCATCGACCTGATCGCGCTGAGCGCATGGAAGAGTGCTGAGCCGGGAGTGATATTCTTTGACAACATCAACAAGTACAATCCGATGATCAACGCAAGGAAGGGCCCGCTGCGGGCCACGAACCCTTGCGTTACGGCTGATACATGGGTCGCTACTGCTGAAGGTCCGCGAAAAGTCAGGGAACTTGTAGGAAAACCCTTCAAGATACACCTTGATGGAAAGGCTTGGAATGCAAGCGGCTTCTTCTCTACGGGAATAAAGAAAATCTTCAAGCTGAAAACAAAAGAGGGCTATGAGCTGCGCTTGACAGAGGATCATAAAGTTCTGGCCGTCAAGCGCATGAGCAGGTACACACGCGAGTTAGAGTGGAAACAGGCAAAGGATCTAAAGCAGGATGAAAGAGTGGTTCTTGATGACTGCAGGTACTACGAATGGGAGGGCAAGTTCGGCGAAGAAGAAGGATATCTGATAGGACAACTGATAGGCGACGGTCACATCAACGGCAACAGAGCTATCCTATGTTCGTGGGGCGAGACCAATGGAGATATGTCTGTGAGTGGACACGTATTGCAATACGCTCAGCGGATGCCACACAGGTCTGACTTTGCGGGCTGGGCCAAGATCGCAGGAAGAGGCGAATACCGCCTTTCAGTTGCATCGATAACAGAACTTGCAGCCTCTCTTGGGCTTGTATCCGGGAACAAGACTGTAACAGAACAAGTAGAGAAAACGTCCTCCGCTTTCTACAGGGGCTTCCTGAGAAGCTTATTTGATGCTGACGGAACCGTGATAGGAAGCCAGCTAAAGGGAATATCGGTGCGCCTGTCGCAGAGCGATCTTGGCATTCTGAAGGCTGTACAGAGAATGTTGCTCAGGCTCGGAATTGCATCAAGGATATACACAAACAGAAGAAGGGGACAGGAACGCCTGATGCCTGACGGCAAGGGTGGCTTGAAGCTATACTCCTGCAAGCCACAGCACGAGCTGGTTATTAGCGAAGAGAATGCAGCGCGCTTCCACAAGGTTATTGGTTTTGGAGACACTGCCAAGATGGAACGCCTAGGGACGCTGCTCCAGAGCTACAAGAGGAAGCTCAACAGGGAAAGGTTCGTGGCCACAGTTGCAGAAATTATTCAAGATGGCGTCGAGGAGGTATACGATGTCCAAGTGCCGGGAGTAAACGCATTTGACGCAAACGGCATTGTGATTCATAACTGTGGGGAGCAAAGTCTGTATCCGTACGAGTCATGCAACCTGGGATCTATAAATCTGGCTAACTTTGTCAAGCGCAAGGCAGATGGCGCATACGAGTTTGACTGGCAGCGCTACGAGCAGGCGATCAGGCTAGCTACAAGGTTCCTAGACAACATTATTGACATGAACAAGTATCCGGTAGACGAGATCAAGGTCGCCACGAGGGAAACAAGGAGGATCGGCCTTGGCATCATGGGCATCGCCGACCTGCTGTTCCTGCTCAAGATTCCATACAACTCTAAAGACGGCTATGAATTCATGAACAAGCTCGCAGAGGCCGTGTCATACATCAGCATGGAAGAAAGCGTGGCAATTGCAAAGACACGCGGTCCATTCCCGATGTTCAAGGACAGCGACTATGTCAAAGGTCGCATCCCGGTGGCAGGCTATTACGAGCTGCCAAAGGAAACCCACACATACGACTGGGACACGCTAGTTGAAAAGATAAAGGAGCACGGCATCCGCAATTCGTGGACGTCAACGATCGCACCGACAGGCACGCTGTCAATGATTGCCGATACTGCAAATGGAGTCGAACCTGTATTTGCGCTTGTATATGAAAAGCGTGTGACCGTGGGCAGGTTCTTCTACACCGACAAGGTCTTTGAGAATGCGCTCAAGGAGAACGGCCTCTACAACGACGAGATACTGACCAAGGTCGCAAACAACTATGGCTCCGTCCGCGGCATCCCTGAGATCCCCGAGTGGATGCAGCGAATATTCGTGACTGCCATCGACATCCACTGGACCGACCACGTGATGGCCCAGGCTGTATGGCAGAAATGGATAAGCAATGCCATCGCAAAGACGATCAACATGCCCGGCGACGTGACTGCCGAGGACGTGAAATGCGCCTACCTGCTGTCCCACGAGCTCGGACTGAAAGGTGTGACGGTGTTCAGGGATGGCTCGCGCCACGAGCAGGTGTTGCACATCACAGGCAAGAACACGGGCGAAAAGGCGTTTGCGGTAAAGCCAAGCAGGTACATAGTTGACTATGTTAACGCAAACATCAAGGAGCCATACGTGTTAGAGCAGATGCAAAAGATATTCAAGGAATCTGGCGTGGAAGAGGAAGAAAAGCCAGTGGCTCAGACAGCAGCTACGCCCGCGCCTGCTCAAGTAGCAGAAATAAAAAAGCCAGCAACAGGAGGCGCGCACCAGCAGATGGCAGCAGCCATGATGGACACAGACCAGGACCTCTGCCCAACCTGCAACGCCAAGCTGATAATCACCGAAGGATGCAACGTGTGCATCGAGTGCGGCTTTAGCAGCTGCGGCTCGGGCTAACCTCACCGCCTTCTTCCCTTTTTGTTGCCCAGCCGCTGAGACGATGAATTCGTTACCGTCAATATCTTCGAATACCTTTTTGGCTCCTGCTTGAAATTCACGCCTTTTGACGCCAGCTCGGCGAACGTCTTTTCAGTGTTATCGCAGAGAAAGATGATCACTGAAGCCTTGCGCTCCTTCCAGTCGTGCATGAGCCACTCTGGATACAGTACGCTAGCAGCCTGCTGCCCATCTCTTGGCCCCATCTCTATCCAGCATGCGTGTGGAGTCGTTGGTAGTTGGCCCTTGCCCCAAAGCCGATCTTCTCGGACCAGAATTTCAGCGACTTCAACACATGAATCAAAACGGTGCCAATCCCGGTTCCCGTGCAGAAATGCTATCCACGGATCCGCCTGTTCTTGCAGAATGAATTGAAAAATATCGATTTCTCTTACACAGGACGTGTCTTGATGCCATCAAGAAGGCACAGCAACAACAATAGTCTGTGCATCGACTAATCTGGTGCGGTCTGCTGCGTCACCTGCTCAACAAGAGAGCTACAGCCGACTGCGGTGAACATTGTGCTATGCCAGTACCGGACGTCGTTCCTTTTGATTCTGGCCGGCCTTCTCGCTTGAACACTCGCAGTCGCATTAATCGCAGCCCGGGGGCCTCAGCGCCAATTTATCGAGCAACATTCGGGTTGGATATTATAGTTAAAATACTGCTTTGCCCATAGTACAATTGCAATGTCAAGCACACGAGTCAACGATAGCCCGAACCACTTTATGGTTCTGGACGCAATAGCGAGAGGCATG
This sequence comes from Nitrososphaera sp., assembly GCA_036381375.1. Taxonomy (GTDB): domain Archaea; phylum Thermoproteota; class Nitrososphaeria; order Nitrososphaerales; family Nitrososphaeraceae; genus Nitrososphaera. Next base: position 51,842 of record DASVCY010000122.1, read on the forward strand.
AAGACCGTTGACAAGATTGCCAAAGTAACTAGGCTGAGCAAGGCGGAGGTAGAGCTAATAGTAAATGATTTGACGACACAAAGATTGATTATCGGCACCGAGAAAAAGGGCTTTTTCGGAGGCAAAAAGATGGAGTATGCCATCAGCCACACCGGCCTTCAGGTGCTCAACGCTAAAAAGCTAGAGCTTGAGAAGCAGGCTCAGCAGATACAGCAGTGGTACAGCAACGGCCAGACGCAGCAGTTGCAGAACTACATGGACAACAACAGGATGTGGTTGCCGCTGATGCTGTTCTCTGGAATCATGAATGCCATGTTCTTTATGTCCATGATGTCGATGATCGGCATGGCCATGACCCCAGCTGAAAGCGGGTTTGCTGGAGGCGAAGGAGCTGCAGCAACAGACGGCGGAGGAGCGGCAGGAGCGGAAGGCGACACCGGAGGAGATTTCGGCGGCGATTTTGGTGGCGACTTTGGCGGTTTCGGAGATTTCGGCGGCTTCTAATTTAACCTCTTTCTTTCCATCTTCTTTTTCGAATGAATACTGACAAAATACTATATATGCCTGCAGCGTTGAAGCCAAAAAAGTAGAGGCCAAGGTTCTCGCCAGCTTCGCTCAAGTGCACAATACAATATTTCAATGCCAAGCACAGCAGCGCATACACAGCGGGTCGTCGTCTTGCACTGCAAAAGAATTCTGACGTCTGACTGGACCGCTTTGCATGTTCTTCAATGCTGCAGCAGCTTTAAGGATGAGTTTCAGACCCATACTCTTGCAAAAGCATCCGGCACATCTTCCATCATTTACCATTATTTGAAAAATACACACCGAAATATCAGTAGAAAGAGGCGGTGCTACATTGCAATCAGCTTTACGTAATCCATCTTTTTGTTGGACTGGAACTTTTTGGTCATGTCCCTTATTTCTCCTGCATCGCCTTTCAGCAGGAATATCTCCAGGCACTTGTCGCCGCCGATCTTGTTGTGTATGTGCGTGCCTATCAACTTGTCATAGTCATGTCCCATTTCAGTAACCTGATCGTCTGACTTTTCGTCATGTATGACCAGCATCACGGCAAAGATGCGCCCCGACAAATTCTGCCTGTCTCTTTCTTCTGCAACTAGACTCCTTATTCCTGCCCTCACAATTTCTGATCTGCCAGAGAACCCTAGAGCTTTTTGCAGCTTGTCGACCTCCCGCAGAATTTCATCGTTAAGCGAAACAGATACTATTGTCAACGGCTCATGATATTATTAACTCATTTATAAATAAAACGTATTTGTTATTAACAAATTCATATTAAGTTAATAATCAAAAGGATAGTGCATAGGAATGTGTGGCCATCGGACGAGGGCACGATCTCGCAGTTGATTTGCAGGATCTGCACGCCTTGATTATTAAGATACTTATATATTGTTACGTATTTGTTATTAACAAAACTATATATTCTTAATAACATTGAAAGATGACATATGGATAAGAAGATCATATTCGCAATAGCGGTAGCAGCCGCTGTTGCAGTAGTCTTGCCCTTATCATTAATGACTGATACTCAGAATAACATTCCACCCGAAGTCGCAGGCGATCAAAAGATAAAAGTCGTCGCGTCATTCTTTCCGCTTTATGATTTTGCACGACGGGTTGGGGGAGACAGGGCAGAAGTGACATCCATGGTGCCAGCTGGAGTTGAGCCGCATAACTGGGAGCCGACTATAAGGCAAATTTCGGATGCTCAATCTGCAGACCTCTTCATTTTTAATGGTGCCGGCTTCGAAACCTGGGCGCGTGATATAGAAGCCAAATTCGTCGTCGATACGAGCAGCGGCCTGGAACTTTTGGGGGCAGGCGGGGAGGAAGGAGGGGATCGCAGAGCTATTGATTCACACATCTGGCTTGATCCAGTGCTGGCAAAACAGCAGGTGAACAAGATCCTCGACGGCTTTGTCAAAGCAGATCCAGAAAACGCGCAGTACTACAATGACAACGCAGCCAGGTTCATCGCAGAGCTTGACGAACTTGACACGTTGATCAGATCCGAGCTTTCAGACTGCGAGAAGCAGGACTTTATTGCATTCCACAACGCATTCAGCTACTTTGCAAACAGGTACGGCTTGACCCAGCACACTGTACATGTGGGATTGCCCGAGGGCGAAATTGCGCCGCAGCGCTTGCAGCAGGTAGTCGATCTGGCAAAGGAATTAAAACTCGATACGATCTACTCGGAAGAGTTGGTGGATCCGCGCCTCGCAGAAGTCATCGCATCAGAAATTCCAGACGGCAAAGTCCTGGTTCTAAGTCCCATTGAGGGGTTGGAAGGTGAAGAACTGCAGGCCGGGCTTGGATACATCGACAAGATGGAGCAGAATTTGGTTAACTTGAAGGCGGGACTAAAGTGCAGGTAGTCAATGTCGATAAGGTTTCATACAAATACGAGCATGGTATCGCGCTAGACAACATCTCGTTCTCGGTAGATGAAGGAGATGTTATGGGCATGATAGGCCCAAACGGGGCCGGCAAGACCACGCTTTTTAGCTGCATGCTAGGCCTTCTGCAAGACTATCAGGGCAAGATCACGATCTTTGGCGAGGATATAAGGAAGAATCGTAAGGTTCTCAAGCTGATAGGCTACGTCCCGCAGAAAAGTTCGATCGACCGGGGGTTTCCTGCTACAGTCGCAGAGATAGTTTCTCTTGGGATGGTTGCCGGCAAGCCTTCAAAAGAAAATATTGAATCAGCACTTGAGACTGTCGGGCTCGCTGCTGAAAAGGACAAGCGGATAGGTGAACTATCCGGTGGCCAGCAGCAAAGAGCCCTTATCGCAAAGGCGCTTGTGAACCAGCCGCGCATGCTCATAATGGACGAGCCGGCCACAGGCATAGACCTTGAGATGCAAAACAAGTTCTATTCACTTGTGAAAAAACTGAACCAAGAGAAGAAAATAACCATAATCTTGTCATCGCACGACCTTGATGCAGTGAACAAGCTTGCAAACAAGGTGGCATGCATAAACAGAAGCATGTTCTTCCACGGCGACGCGCATCACTTTTTCGAAGATGAAGAGCTGCTGAAAAAGTACTCCGAGTCAAGCATGCAGAGTCACATGCACCTGCATTCACACCAAGGCAACAGATAGAAAATGGTGCTTGATATCCTTCAGGTCACGTTTGTACAGCGAGCACTCGTCACCGGCGTAGCGATAGCGGTGATCTGCTCCGTAGTTGGCATCTTTCTAGTGCTGCGGCGGCAGTCGCTCTTTGGCGACGCGCTGTCGCATATGGCCTTTGGTGGCCTCGCTGCAGGGCTCATCGCCAACGTATATCCACTTTGGGTTGCATTCGGAGTCTCTGTGCTTGGCGCGCTTGGCGTTACCAAGCTCAGACAGTCCACAAAGATCCCTCCGGACGCAGCCGTGGCCGTGCTGCTCTCGTCAGGACTTGCGCTGGGAGTGGTTCTGGTGAGCTTGGATGAGGGCGGCTTCTCTGTCGATCTGTTCAGCTTTCTGTTCGGGAGCATTTTGCTTGTAAGCAACGAAGACATTGTAATGATCCTGCTGATAACAGCGGGAGTGCTGGCTGCAATAGCTGCGCTTTACAGGAAGCTGCTGTACATATCCTTTGACGAAGAGCAGGCTAGGGTAAGCGGCCTGCAAGTATCAAAGCTGAGCTACCTCTTTATTGTGATCGCCAGCATAACGGTGATAGCGTCAATAAGGCTCGTGGGAATTCTGCTGATCTCGTCCCTCATAGTCATTCCGAGCATCTCTGCAATGATGTTGGGGAGGGGTTTCAAAAAGACAATGCTGATCTCAATATCGATCTCTGTATTTTCAGTTGTAACTGGCATAATCGTGTCATATGCCATTAATGCTGCACCTGGTGGTACAATAGTCCTAATTACCATCGCCGCATTCCTGGCCATTTTGGGTTGGAAGTCCGCTGCCAAAAAAGCCAGGCTGCAGGAAACGTCCGTTACGCTGCACTAAAAGAAGGGACCGCGGCTATCTCATGCAGCGGCAAACCAAATACAACAGGACAATGTGCCGGGTGTGCACCAATAGGATGACAGCAGTCAAGCCATGCAGCTGTTGTGGCGAACCCATAGTATGATATTCTGACAATTGTTTCTCGATGTTCAATTCTCTGTCAATAACGAAAAATCCGCAGTCTTTATACAGATTAATAAGTAGCAGAGAAAATATCTGCGGAGATGCTCACCTTTTTTACAAGCCCGATAGGCCTTGGGCATGCGACCCGGGATATTGCAATCGCTGAGAAATTAAAGAGCACAGAAGATGACATCGCATTTGTCACAGGCGAGGGCGCAGCAAGCCTTATCGCAAAAAAAGGCTACAGCGCAGCTGACATGTACCGGCCCGAGAAATTCGTGGTGGAATCAGGCCAGCTACAGCACTCGTTCAGGTGGCTTATGGACTATTACTCTTATTACAGAAAGTGCAAGACAATTGCTAAGGAAATTCTGGAGAAGCGTGCCGGCCAGATCGTGAGCGACGAGGATTTTGCATCAATTGCTGTCGGACAGGAGATGGGCAGGCGGCGGGTTCTGATAACGGACATCACAGAGACGCATTTCACCAGCGGCCCGGCATCAATGATAGAGAAAAAGATGAACAAGGCAATGAAAAAGATGATGCAGGCATGCGACTGCATCATAATCCCTGATGCTGGCGAGGATCATGATAACGTCAGGTATGTTGGTCCAATAGTAAGAGAAGCAAGTGCTGATCGAGAAACACTGCGCAGGAGATTTGGTTTTGACAAAAATACCATAGTCGCTAGCACCGGTGGGACAGACGCCGGGAAATACCTCCTCGAGAAGGTCATCGAGGCACATAGCAGGCTAAAGCTGCTGCTAGACAGCGAGCTTGTCATAGTTTCAGGTCCGTCGCTGAAACTGCCAGACTCGCCAGGCCACTACCGCAATCTAGGCTTTGTAGACAACCTGCACGAGCTTGTTTATGCTGCAGATCTAGTAATCTCGCTTGCAGGGAGGTCAACCATGGATGAGTCGATCGCGTATGGCACGCCGGGCATCTTTATCCCGATAAAAGGTCACTTTGAACAGGAGCAGGGCGCGGCCCGTCTGGGCTACAAGTACGAAGACATTTTCAGGCTCGAGTCGCTTATACAAGAAAAGATCGGCCGCAGGAACAATAATGACGCAATTGATACAGGCGGAGCAGCAAGGGCAGCAAAGATTATCTCAACAATAATTCAATAACGGGAATACGTGAGAAGACAAGTTATACTCTAGATTTCTGAATTCCCCTGCATTACAGGCCTGCTTTTGCCAGGGCGCAGCTGCGAGACGTACGTCTCTTTTCTTTTATCAACAATTGATTTAGTGTAGTAGCTGCAATATTGTTGTGTGGCTGGGCGCGGATATGCCATCACAATAGTAGCTTCTGCCGCTGCTGTAGCGGCAGTTGTCATTGCAGCAGCAGTGTTCGTGATGACGCCTCTTTCTCTGGGCCTGACCGAGCCTGCGCCATCCTCCACCTCCTCCTCTTGGTCCGAAGGCGCGCCTATGCCCACTCCCCGAACCGAGGTTGCGGCCGCCAAGGTCGGCGGCAAGATCTATGTAATTGGAGGCTTTGACAGGCTTGGCAAAGCTGTTGCAACAGTCGAGGTTTATGACCCAAAGGTCGATCGGTGGAATACCTCAAAGCCATTGCCCATGCCGCTGCACCATGCTGCCGCAGCGTCATACAACGGCAGGCTATACGTGGTAGGGGGCTACCTAGAAGACAACGAGCCTTCGGACAAGCTGCTGGAGTACAGCCCGGAAACCGGCCAGTGGAAGGAGCTTGCGGCAATGCCTACGCCAAGAGGAGCGCTGACTGCCAACTTTGTCAATGGCACCCTTTTCGCAGTTGGCGGGGTAAACTCTAGCTTTGGATCTCCCGCAGCTCCGCTGGCAACAAACGAAGCATATGATCCAAAGACCGACAGCTGGAGGGAAAAAGCCCCGATGCCAACGCCTCGCCAACACCTCGCTTCAGCAGTGCTCGACGGGTTGTTGTACGTCATTGGCGGAAGGATCGACAGCCTGTCGTCAAACCTTGATTCAAACGAAGCATACGACCCGCAGCGCGACAGCTGGACCAAGCTGTCGCCGATGCCCTCAAAGAGAGGAGGGCTGGCAGCCGCAGCGTCCAGTCTTGACCTCAACATCTATGTTTTTGGAGGCGAGGGGCCCACTGGCACGTTCAGGAATACTGAAGCATATCGTCCACAGAACGATACATGGTCTTCTGCGGCTCCAATGCCCGATGCACGCCATGGACTTGCCGCAGTCGCTGCAGCAGAAGGCGACAAGATCTATATCATCGGTGGCGGGCCTCAGCCAGGGCTGACCGTAAGCGGCTCAAATCAGATTTATTGTGCTACTCAAAGGTCAGGCGATTGAGCGCTTCTCCTGCTCCATGCCCTGTTTACCGAGCTTGAACCATGCGGCTCTGTGGCGCCGGCTTCCGTTCATGGAATACTCTGGGTGAGCGGCACCGTCCCTGCCTCTAACAGCCCTCTCCTGTTCGTTTCTTGGCGAACCAGAACCGGCGCGCTCTTGCTGCTGTTGTTGCTATTTGTTCCTACAACAAGTGTTACGCATTGGTCGCAGTATCTTTCGACCAATGCTATTCCGCTATTATTATTATTAGCGTCAAACAAGGATTCTTTTGCGGGCCGGCTCTGTCCGCAGTTTTTTTATGCGTTTGGAGGGGACTTGTGAGGTGTTGCGACCAGCCCTGACCGAAGAAAAAACCTTTCCATCATCACTATCTGCTGCATCCCGACTATGGGGGTGTAGCCTTAAAAAAAGTTAAACCGTCTGCGCGATCGCAGACGTTGTGTATCATTTACTTCTTTTTCGGCTTCTTCTTGCTGGCTTTCTTCTTCGCTGCCATTAGCTTTTTGTGTAAAGCTCAACTATTTAACAATAGCGAATGCTGTTACTTTGATCCAAAGATCTTCTGTCTGCTTCCCGCGCCCTTGGCCGCTTCTTTTGATGCTATCATGCGCTTTACAGCATAACAGATCTCATGATCATTTTTCAAATGACGCAGAAATGTGACGCCGTTGTTGATAATGCCTTCTACTATAGGTCGCGTCCGCAGTACCTGCATTTGGTGATGTACTCGTCAGGACTGGCCGCCAATCTACCGGTATGATGTGGTTGTCACGGCTAGAATAGGGATCTAGGACCAGAATTTCCAGCTGTCGATTACCTCTCAATTATCACCTGCGTGGCATCCAAACCAAAATTGATCCCGCAGTAATTTTCGTTTCTCAGCTCTGGATCCAGCCGACCATTATCAAGTAATGTCCTTGACACCACGTTGTTGACCGCTGGCAAAAGTAGTTCTTGTGATCCAAGCGTCCGAAGATTTGCGCTGTATATCTCTCTTTACCGTCTGGACCGGAATTAACGCTTTTGTACACATATTGTTAACGTCTTGGAAAAAACATCTGTGGTACTTTCCGTAAAGGCAGTTGCCACATTTCTGTTGTTGGGTTTGTTGTTTTTGTTATATTTTATTGCTGTTGTTGTTCTACTAGTTCTGCCGTAGCAAATCTGGCACCAACGTTGGTGACCCTGATTTTTGTGTTCTGGCCTGGTTTGCCGCCCTTTACAAAGATAACAAATCCCTGTACCCTGGCAACGCCGTCGCCCTGTCTGCTCGTCTCGGTGATTTGCACGTCGTATTCTTTTCCTGTTTCTACAGGCTTTGGACCAAAGTTACCGCCACCGAAGCGGCCACCTCCTCCAAAACGTCTTTCGCCATATGACATTAGTAGTCAAGCTTCCTTTTGCCTGTCTTCAATATAAATGCTGGATAACCATCTCATAGCCGTTTGTTCTGTTTTAACGTGTAGCGCCGGACGATCTCTTTATCGATCTCTTCGTGCTTTATCTGCTCACCTCTCCGGCCCGGCGTCTTCATCGCCTGCTGCTTTACTTTCTTCCTCTCCTCCTCAAGGTCAAGGTCGTGTGCAATCTTTCGAAGCTGCTGGGCATAACTCTCCCGGAAAAATTTCTCCGCTGCTGTGTCCTCCATCATCTGCTTATAGGTAGGATGCTTTGCTATTTGAGGCTTGGGAATAATTCAACAACACCTTTCTCCTCCATTTCCCCTTGTTCCTGTCGTCAGTAGCTCCCAAAATCATGTACTTGACAGAGCCTACTACTGCTAAATGCCCCAGCCTCAGCTAGAGATCGAAAGTAAGGCTTTTTGGCTGGTGTGTTCTGTAGAATAGATGGTAGCAGAAGATCAAATTGGGCAGATGGGACGACGAAGAAAGGGAATACGACCGCGAGCGACAAGGGTACGGCAGAGGCAAAGGGCGGATCGGCGCACGCGGTATCCGCCGGATAATATTCATCGGCTTTGCAGTCCTCGGGATTGTCATGATCAGCTTTTTTGTATCCAGAGCTGGGCTGCACGTTGCCCTTCACGAGAGGGGGGAGGCGATAGGGACGGTCCAGGTGGTTTCAGCACAGATCAGCAACAACAGCTTTGAAACCCTGCGAAATGTGACCGTGCAGTTTGGCGAAAACAACCCCGTGCAGCCCATCGGGGACATGGCACCATTCTCGGGAGTTCTGGTTTCACCTGAAGGCGACGACTTTGAGTTTGACAGAGTGATTGTCACTGCAAACAACGGCGCAGTGACTGTGGTCCATTACCGCTAGCTACATCAGGTCTTCGGGCTTTTCCTGGTGGCCGCATTGCTGACACCTGTAAATCTTGAATCCTATGTGAACCATCGTCCCTCCACATCTAATGCAGACATCACCATGACCATCATCGTTGCCATAGCTCAATTCCTCCTTACTATCGATCTATCGGCATATTTATGAGATGCCATTATGCCCGGCTCTGTCAACCTTGTCACCATCGCTAGCCAAGAATGTCACAAACTGCGCCATGCCTCTTCTTCACACCCGTGTGCAGGTACACGGCAAAAATGGCGTGAACCAGTCCACACCTGCTTCCTGTCACGGTCTACATCTCTTTCTACGTGAAACGTCGTCATCGTCGAGTAAGCATGTATCCCCGTCCTGAAGTCCTTGATGTGCCCTGCTGGATTCAAAACCCGCCTATCAAATTCTCCAATTTAACAGCATACATACAAACACACGCCCTATACGCTGCAACCTCGCCCACAGACATGCATTGTTGCGTGCATGCGGGGTCGAGGGTGGGGTGGAGAGGAGGAGAAGGGAGTACAAAAGCCTCGACCAGATTTAACTGCGCAACCACCTTGACGACAAATGCGCAAGTGCGGGAGAGGCACCGAGAAGGTCACCCTCAAATGGGCACATGCGTGTGCGTGTGTCCGCCCAATTGATGCGCAGTGATATCGTGTGGCAGGTGAACGATGATTATGATGGCAGGAAAGTCTGTGAGGGAGGTTCACATGGGTAAGCGAATACGAAGAGCCTTCTGCAAATGCCCCATCTTTAATATAGGGAACTTGACGAATTAGCCCGAGAGACATATCGATGACTTCTATCACGGTGGCCAAGTTCGGTGGCAGCGCTCTCGGGGTGGACGGGAACATGATCCCCAAGATTATCGACAGGATAAAGCAGCTGCAGCAAGAGTCCAAAGTGGTCACGGTCTTTTCCGCGCCCCTAGTCGAGTACAACGGCAAGGTCAGCTCCATGACCGATGTCGCGATACAAGTGGGCAGAAGCTATGCCGCTTCAACACCTGTCGAGATAGAAATCCTGAGAGAAGTCTATGAGAGGATAGCAAACAAGTACGTGCAGGAAACCCGCCGGCAAGAGTTTCTGGATATTCTTGACAAGTTCTACCGGCAGGTCATAATTTCATTAAAGCAGGCTGCAGAGAACAAGCGCTTTGTCGACGTGATAAGGTCAAGGACACTCGCATACAGCGGCGAAGTGACGATGTCATATCTGATGAACTATGTAATGCAGTCCGCGGGGATCAAGTCGTCGCATGTTCTAATTGAAAAATGGCCGATAATCACCGACGACAACTTTGAAGCCGCCAACTTTATGATAAACGAGTCAAAGCAGCAAGCCGATCATCTGGTCGATCTCGTGGAGCACAACGACGTGGTATCGATGGGAGGCTTTATTGGCAGGACGGTCGATGGGCTTGAAACTACATACGAGCGCGGCGGCTCTGACCGCACGGCAGCCGACATCGCGATACTGCTCAATGACCGCTATGACGTCAAGATAGATCTTGAAAAGGACAGTGCGGTACTAAGTGCAGACCCGAGGATAGTAAAGGAGGACTTGGAGTTCATCCAGTATTTGTCATATAATGAAGCCAAGATCGCCGGCATGTTTGGCATGAAGATCCTAGACCCGATCGCGATAAAAGAGATCGATGACAACGAACTTGACATTCCGATTGTCATAACAGACATGACCAAACCCGGCAGTGCGACCATGATCCATAGAAAGCCACCTTCCGATACCGGCAACCCGATAAAAATAGTGACTGGCAAAAAGAACTGCTCAATGGTGAGGATGGAGAGCACTGCAGCATCGCACCTTGTAGCGTCGCTTGAGCTTGACAGGCAGTACCACGATTTCGTGAAGCTCTCGCCGTACAAAATAGACGACACCGAAATGACGCGCCTGCTGTTCCTTGACGCTGACTATGTCCGGCGTCACGAGAGGCACATCCGCGCCTTCTATCCAAAGGCCGACATCGTATATGGCCGGGGAGTTGTCACGCTCATCGGCGACGAAATGTGGAAGGTTCCGAAAATAGCGTCGACTGCAAGCAGCACCGTCAGCGAGCACGACATCAACATCCTGAACCTTGACGCACAGGAGGAGACATCAAGGATACTGATAGTCGTAGAGGACAAGGGATCAAGCGTCGCTGACGCGGTCAAGGCCATTCACTCTACAAGGAAAAAGATCCGTACATGACAGAGGGCAAGATCTGGCTTAATGGTTCGCTAGTGGATTTTGATAGCGCAAAAATCCACGTGCTAACGCACGCACTGCATTATGCGACCGGCGTCTTTGAGGGTATCCGGTGCTACAAAACCATCAACGGCAGTGCAATATTCAGACTGGGCGATCACATACAGCGTCTGATAGACAGCGGCAAGTGCTACTTTATGGATCTGGGATACTCAAAGCAGGAGCTGGAAAGAGCTGTAATTGAAACCGTAAAGGCTAACGGGATGGAAGAGTGCTACATAAGGCCAATAGCATACTATGGCTATGGCAAGATGGGCGTCAACCCGATGCCAAACAAGGTCTCGGTTGCCATCGCTGTATGGAAGTGGGACGAGTACCTAAAGAGCAGCGCGGAAAAGGGCGCGCGCCTCCTGGTGTCGTCATGGGCAAGGATCGACCCAAAAGCGCTTCCGATGGGGGCAAAGGCAACTGCCAACTATGCCAACTCGGCCCTTGCAAGGGTAGAGGCGATAAAGGCCGGCTTTGACGAAGCCATTATGCTCAACTCTGCTGGTAAAGTGGTAGAGGCAAGTGCCGAGAACATTTTCATCGTAAAGGGTGGCGCGCTTGCAACCCCGCCGAGATCATCGGGAGCCCTTGAAGGCATAACGAGGGACACCGTCATGAGGATAGCAAAGGAAAACGACATCGATTGCGAAATACGCGACATTGCCCGGGACGAGCTCTACACAGCAGACGAAGTGTTTCTTGCAGGAACGGCAGCGGAGATAAAGCCAGTCGCTGAGATTGACAACAGGACGATTGGCGACGGCAGTACTGGCAGGATGACAAAGCAGCTGAAAGAGCTGTTCGAGGCGGTGGTTCAAGGCAAGGACAAGAAGTTCAGCAAGATGTGGCTGACCCCAATCAGCTGAGCAAGATCTCCTATTACCATGAAGTGGATGGCTAGGTGCACGGGCAGCGCGCCAGCAAGATACCACCCGGCACTTTTTGCATCTAGCCTTTTCGCGAAATACATTGCGACCAACCCGGAGCCAAAGATTGCAGCGTGGATTGCGCCGTTGAGCAGTAATAGATGATAATTGTAAAAGAGATACAGCGCGCTCGCAGCACCAGCTGCAATTCCAACAATAAGATAGATCATCATCATACTATCCTTCCGCCCAGAGCTGCCACTTCTTTTTCAATCACTTTTGCTATTGCATCTAGCCTTTTCTTTACCTCTTTGCTATCGGTTCCGCGAGATACCAGCTGGATCCTTAGCTGCGGAGTCTTTTTCCGGTAGTAGCCATGCGGGTGCGTTTTTAGATAGATCGAGTCCTTGGGGTACGACCCGACTATTCTCAACAGTGCAGGTGCTATCATTGCCTCACTCACTCCTCTCACATTGTAGTTGACCTCTTTAGCTACAAAGGAACCCACGCCTTCTTTTATCAGCGGAAGAACCTTCTCCTCAAAGATCGCTTTCATTTCAGACGGGACGCCCTGCAGGCAGAAGATCCTGGTGGCCCCCGCCTGCACGAATACCGCTGGCGCACTGCCAAGCAGGTTCTGTATTGGAGTCGAGCCTTCAGGGATTCTGGCCATCTTTAGCCGCTCGTTGGTCAGCTCGTAGTTGAGCTTGCGCACGGAATAGCTCTTCCTCAGCATCTCTACAGCGCGCTCGTCAAGCACCGTCCTTACACCAAGCGTCTGCGCCACCCCTTCAAGCGTCAGATCGTCATAGGTTGCGCCGAGCCCTCCAGTGGTTATCAAGATGTCGGGCTTTCTTGCAAGTGACTCCCTGATTGCGGTCGATATTTCGCCAAGGTCGTCGCCTACCACTGTCACCCTTTTCAGAGTACCGCCGGCGGCAGCAATCTGGCCTGCTAGCCAATGCGCATTAGAGTTGAGGGTGATGCCTGAGAGAAGCTCGTTGCCAACGCACAGGATTTCAACTATCATGCGTTAAAGACCCTGCTCATCATAATAAGCTCGGGGCCGGTTGTAAGCGTGCCGACAATGACTGTCTTGCTGTTTGCCACGATACCTGACGACAAGAAAGGCATGCCGTTGTTAACCGTCACCGGCTCTGCAGGCACCTGCAGTATTTCAGAAACCAGCTTGACTTCGCCCTCGCTTGCTCTCGGAGTCACGGCTGCACCCACATTCGTGGCGACTATCATAGACCCTGCCTGCACAAAGCCGCCCACCGTCATGGTGTGAGCAGGCACTCCAAGGACGTCCTGTACCTGCCGGCTGACCTCTGCTTTCAGAAGGGGCGAGACTATGGCGCCGTTGTCGTTTGCCGCAATGAGGTTGCCTATCGCAGTGAGCCTGCTCTTTAGTCGCTCCACGTTGAGCCTGCTTGCCTGCCGGATATTCTCTACCTCCTCGTCAGAAGCTATGGAGGGCAACAGGATGCCATTATTGTTCATAACCGTCATTGGCCCAAGCAGTCGAGTGCCTGCCACCGAGGTATGTACCTCCCTGACCTGGAGGTAGTCGGCAAGCTTCTCCGACTTTGTCTCGGCAAACCCATACGGGACGAGTATCAGTGAGTCGTTTGTCTTCACGAAGATTCCTATGTTTGGGCTCTTGTAAAACGTATAGCGGTATATGGCCAATTATATGTACAAGCATAGGAAATAACCGATATGAACCTAGCGCGCTAGCTGTCTGCCGAGTTTTCGCACCACAGCCATGCATCGCAGTCATGGTTCCCGACAATCTTGATCTTGGCTTTTCTCTTCCTGTCGCGGCCTAGGTCAAAAGCCACCTACGCTGCATTGTTTGTGCAGCACTTTTCGATGAATATATTTTCAGGATTGGCTGTGCTTACTACAGGGTAGTATCGGCCCGGCCAACAGGTATCATTCCTTGCGACTCGCGCAGTCCCCGTAAGTAAAACCCTTTCTGGCGTTTTCGAATTATCGTTTATTTTTTGCCAATCGACAAGACATTCCGTGCTCCTTATCCAATCACCCGCAAGTATGGTGCCGTCCGGTCCTTCAGGGCGCACTCTAGCTGCACCGCCGATATGCCAGCGGTGTGAGCAGGGTGGAATAGCTAAAGATCGTGCTGGTTGTTTGATTGCCTGAAGTAACAGCTTTTCTTGCTACCAGAAAGAATATTAGAAATGGCAATAGCTGATAGCCTGCGCAGTGCAGCATCAAGACGTTCTAGATAGGCTTGCCCTCACGTACATGGAAAAGCATTTCCTGACCCTAGAAGAAGACACGACCGTCGCCACGGCAGTCGAGCAGATGCAAGAGCAAAAGCTCGACTCGATCATTGTGTCAAGAGAAGGCATTGCTGTGGGGATCGTCACTAACAGCGACGTCGTCGAAAAGGTGGTGCTCAAGGGTGAAGATTCCAAGATGGTTGCGATCAGGTCCATCATGTCGTCACCTCTGGTGACAATGTCGTCGACAGGGACGGTCAAGCAGGCGCTGCAGTTGATGCGGGTCAACAAGATAAAGCGCGTTCCCGTGACCGACAACACCGGCGTGATCGGAATAGTTACGCAGCGGTCGCTGGCAGACGCAGTCAGCAAGTCGGTGCTGGAAAGGACAATAGCACGGGCCAAGACCACGTTCAAGATGCGGTACAAGCCGGTGCTGGGCAACCTGGGCGTGCTTCTCCAGTTCTCTGCAGTGCTGATGGTAGTGCCTGCTCTGGTAGGTACAGCCCTTGGCGAGGCAGCCAGCATTACGGGCGTTTATCTTGAGGTGGTAGGTCTCTCCTTTAGCGGTTTTTTCCTGATGGCGTACGGCGAGAAGGGCCAGATGAACCTGAAGCAGGCCTCGATCTTTATTGTGGCAAGCTTTATCGTGATGTCGCTCTTCGGCTCGCTTCCCTACATTTACCTCAACCCGTTCATGCCCGGAATAGATGCCGGCTCACTCTTTGTCAACAGCCTGTTTGAAAGTGCCTCTGGATTTACAACCACCGGGCTTTCAATGATAACGCAACCGGAGAATCTGCCCCAGAGCTTTAATTTTTACCGGTCATATACACAGTGGGTCGGCGGCCTTTCTTTTGTATATCTGGTGATGATGCTCTTCTTCCCAGAGGAGAAGCTGAGCGCGTGGAAGAGCGTGATCGGCGGTGGCATGATGCGCCTAAGAGAGTTCATCGTGACACTGGTCGGGATATTTTCAGTATATACTATCATACTGGTGCTCCTGCTCATGTCCACAGAGCAGATAGGGAATCTTTATTCGATTTCCGCAGCTCTATCTAGCATTACTGGTGGAGGCTTCGCTCCAACGTCGAGCCTTGTTTCGCCGGACCACCTGTATTTCCTGATAATAGTCAGCGCCGGCATGATGCTATCAGCTCTCCCGTTTGCCTTCCACTACTACATTTTCAGCAAAAAGGGCCTTATCAGCAAAAAGACCCTCGGTCCGGAGGTAACAGTATACCTTATTATGATGGCTGCCTCGGTTCCTATCCTCTACCTGCTCATTCCTGGTATCGACATCGGGACAGCTGCGTTCCATACGATAAGCGCCTCGACCACCACAGGGTTCCAGTACATGGACATGACTTCGATCCCGCCGGCTGCAAAAGGATTTTTGATAGCCATAATGTTGGTGGGCGGAACTGCATTCTCTACAGCCGGTGGCATCAAGGTGGGCCGTTTCCTCATACTGTATCAGGAATTTGCGAAGAGGGTTGGGAAAAAGAGAAGCGAAGAGGATTTGCATCACGAACTCTACAGGCCAGGTCAAGACACGTACAGCTCGATTTCGTTCACAGCAAACCCTCACAGAAGCTCCGAGGGCAACGGCATGCTGGGCGTGACGAAAAAAGAGGAAGAGTACCGCACCCGTGATTTCAAGGAAATCCTGGAGAAGCAGGGCGAGCTGTTTCATGTGATCAAGGAGGTGCTGGCGATAAAACTGGTGAGGGAGATCCTGCTCGTGATCGGGCTCTTTGTCGCCATCTCTGTATTGACTGGAACTGTATTGAGTAATAACTCTGGCAGGAGCTTTGAGGACGGCCTGTTCGAGTCAGTCTCCGCTCTTTCCACGACCGGCATAAGCGTAGGGATAACTTCGCTACAGCTGGACCCAGTTTCAAAGCTGATGCTTACTGCAAACATGATAGTCGGCAGGTTCGAGATAATAGCGATACTGTACATCTTTTTCAGCTCGCTGCGGAAATAAGAAAAAAATCCTGCCAAAAAGATGGTGGGATTGCCACCCGGCGTTGACACAACAGTTATGGCATCGACGGAGCCGCAGATGCTTCTTCCTGGTTGCTGCTGTTATCATCGCCCCCCGGCGGCACTACAACAACCTGTCCGGTCATCCACGGATGTAGCCCACAAAAGTATGGATAGATCCCCGGCTGCTCGAAGGTGACAGTGAAATTGCTCACGAATGGGAATGGCGGTTCAAGAGGCGCACCCTCCCCTTCTTCTGCCGCTGTTGCAGCTACTGTGTTGTTCATTGTGCCTTCAGTCATGTTTGCTGTATCTGGCAATGCTTCTTCTGTTCTGGTTTCATTCTGTCCTGCTGACATCATTAGTTGCGTAGGCGGCACAATTACGCCAGAGTTAAGCGCCCTCTCTGTTCCGTTCATCGTATATTGCATAGTTTCAGAAACATTGAGGAAGGTTGTCCGGTTGTTGGTGCCGACCACCGCAGGATAGAACACATCCTTGTTTATTGCAACAATGGCCTCTCTCCCATCCGGCGTCTCTATGATTACAGGCTCGCCAAGGTTGAATGGCGTAACCAGCTCAAGGTCGGCGCCTTCAGGAACTGTAAACGGAAGTAGCAGGTCTGAGATAATGCTGTCGTCCAGCACAAAGGTCACGGTGTGTATGTCCATGAACTCTGAATCTGCATACCAAGTGACGCTCTCGCCGGCGCCGATCTCGATTGTCTGCGGGGAGTATGTGTAGTACTGGATAGTTAGATTGCTACCGCGTCCAATTTCCACTCTGTTGTTATCGCCATCAGCAGTAGTCGCAGCCTGGGTCTGGTTATTACCTGCAATGGCCATGTCGGCACCACCTGATGTAGTGTTGCTGCTGCTGGCAAGGGTGTCTTCTTCATGAAATTCAGCCAGAGCGCTTCCGGCAAGAGCTACAGCCGAAGCTGCAACGGATGCCACAAGCACTGCAGCCAGCATTCCTGCATATAGTGTAATTTTCATCCGAACCATGCTGGATAATTCGCATTTAAGAAGTAGTTCTGCAGATTACCTACGTTATTTCCTAATTATCTACCATAATACAATAGTGATAGGACAAAAAATATGCAGTGGTGGACCCCCTGCGTAGTCAAACAGAAGAGGTTCTTAGTGGCATAAAGTCCACAGTTACGCCGCGCTTCAGATCATAGTCAAACACGTACATTTCATTGCCAGCCACCGGGATCGTTTCGACCTTGCTGGTCTTGCAGGCGGGACAGCAGCTTTCGATTCCGCGGCTGTCCAGGTATGAAGCGCACCAGTAGCACGAGCCACAAAGCGTAAAGTAGACTTGTTTTGCAATCCTTTCCTTTCTTCCAATTCTTGGAGTCGTGGTAATTGTTGTTTCCATTCTCTATTTTCAACTCCGTCCAAATCGCCACGTCAGAAATCGTAACTTCAGTGAAGAATCGAGACGTTCGTCGAGTCCTTTTTTTCGAATAGCAGTTTTAAACGTTTCCCCAGATTGCGGCTTGTGTACAATGTGGTAACATATGACAAAGTCATGTGCCCAAACGATCATCGAAGCAAGGATGGTCTCTTGACTTTTCTTGAACAAGCCTCAAGTTGCGCTCAAACTGCATAGAAAGAACATCGACAAGCAGCGATTCACGGAGGAGCGCAACACACATTAACGAATTGGCAAAAGTGAGGAAAGGATGAACCTCGAACAGACGTGCTCTGCGTGCGGTTCCAGTCTGACCCCTTTCGAGGAAGCACGCTACTTTTGCAAGATATGCAAACAGCACCATTGCCGCTCATGCGGTGAGTGGCACGACTGCCAGAACGTCTAGGCTCTGAAGCCTTGCGTCATTTCGTGGCATTGCTGGCTGTGCCTTATCGCTTCTTTGCGCTGCTCCGGCTTGTCCACGTCAAAAACCAGCTTGCAAGTGTAGCAGCGGATGAGCATCATAGTAACGTAATCGCAATAGTAGAGGAAAAAGACGTTGCTAAATGTTTATTGTCATGCTGTCTGCAAGGCGCCTGCAAACAAATAGCACTTGGTGCCCATGTCACTGTATCATTCTACGTCGTAGAGCAGTTCTTCCACCTTATAACATGACCGGATAGAGATCCGGTGGTCTGTCGAGGATATAACTGCAAATGCTATGCTGTGATGTCAGAGGGTAGAATAGAGCGGGCCCACTGGGCCAGAAATATCATCAAAAGCCCGAAGGTTTCTCCAGTGGCGCCGGCAAGAGCTTTTCTGCCACTGCTAGAATAATTGAGAGCGATCCTGCACCCGATCGAGTAAAAAACTGATGAAGCAAGAATCCAGGTTGGTCGGAGACCTATCTGTCGAGCTTGCGCCAAGCTAAACCATCCTAGCTCCGCTGGATCAGCACCATTCATGTTATTTGCGCCCTGCTTGTTGTTTTCGCTATGAAGCCCTCGGCTGCAGAGCCCTGATTTGAGCTTGGTCTCTCTCCTTTCCTCCGCCGCTCTGTCCTCGAACATGCTCTGCCTACTTTACATCTTCCACCGCCAACTTAGGGCTTTGCAGAACCGCGAATTAGAAAAGTTAAATCAAACGAGCGTCGTTACCATTGTGTAAAGGATGTCAAAGCGCAAAGAGATAAAGCGGCTAGACGATCAAGAGGACGATATAGAGTTTCACGACACCTTTGATCAGCCTATCAAGGCTGGCAAAGAGGAATCTCCGCCATACGAAATCCCGAAGGAGGATCGCACAGTCGCTGCACATGCATTTGCAAGTGACATCGATCAGCAAAAGATGCTTGCCCAGATCAAGTCAGAGGTTGTCGCACTGAGAGAAGAGGTAAGGTCGCTTGGAAAGCGGGTCGAAAGGCTCGAAAAAGGCCGATGATGCACATCTACTTATTCCGGACCTGCATCTATTATAGTACATGTCTGCCGAGACAGAATCAATCACCATCAAGTACAAGAACAACCTGCCGCTGGTCAGCATGGGGATAATCGATGCAGGCAGTAACAAAAAGATCGTGGTCGATGCCCACCTTGACTTTGCGTCTTCAAAGACGATAATACCCACCTACATCGCAAACGAGATGAACCTATCGTTCGCGGGGAGCGACGAGACTGTGACGGGAGCAGGCATAATACAGATTCCCTACTATGAAGTGTCGATCGAGCTGTTTGGTAAACTCTATGAAAGCGTACATGTGGGATGCCTTGACTTGCCCGAGCGAACGCCTGCCACAGCGCTGATAGGCAGGGATTTGCTTGATAATTACAGGATATGCCTTGATGGCAGGAAGAAGGAGATTACAGTTTGCTGCTAGCAGCAAAGCAGAAAAGTGAGATTACTGCTAACAATACAGGGATAATATTATGTCTCTTGATGAAATGAAGTGTGTGCCCTGCCGTGGCGGAATGCCGACCCTCACAGATGAAGAGATCGACCAGTATTACCAGCAATTGCAGAGCTGGTCAGTCGTGGAAAGAGACGGCATCAAGCGGCTGGAAAAGTCCTTTACGTTCAAGGATTTTGCGGAGGCACTTGCCTTCACAAACAAGGTGGGCGCAATGGCGGAACAGGAAGGTCATCACCCAGACATATTGACCGAGTGGGGCAAGGTGACCATCAGCTGGTGGACACACAAGATAAAGGGGTTACACAAGAACGACTTTATCATGGCCGCAAAGACGGACGCGCTTTTGCGTTAGCAAGAAGAGGAGAAGTAGTGTTTATTACGGCCTGCTTTCGATAAGGCAGTGAGATGCCACCGACCACCAACCCCTTCTTTGACAAAGACATCGTCTCGATAAAGGATTTTTCCAAAAGCGACCTAGAGTACGTGTTTGACGCAACTGACCGGCTCAGGTCGTTGAAGCCTTCAGAGAGAGGCGAGCTTGGCAAGGGCAGGACGCTTGGCTACATTTTCTACGAGCCGTCAACTAGGACAAGGATGAGTTTTGAAGCGGCGATGGCATCTCTTGGGGGCAGCTCGATCGGCATTGCGGATCTAAAGTCGTCGTCTGTGGAAAAGGGCGAGAGCCTGGCCGATACCATAAGAGTAATCGATCTATATTCAGACGTAATACTTCTCAGGCACCCTATGGATGGCTCAAGCAGATTTGCAGCCGAGCTATCGCACAACCCAATCATCAATGCCGGCAGCGGAAGCGAAGAGCATCCGACGCAGGCGCTACTCGACCTTTACACGATGCTGAAGGAGAAGGGCAGAATCGACGGGCTATCAATAGCCATAGTGGGCGACCTGAAATACGGCAGGACTGTATATTCGCTGCTGTATGGGCTTTCCAATTATGATGTCGATATCCATCTTGTGTCGCCGCCGTCCCTCCGGGTGAGGAAGGAGTCGATCTACGATCTGCAGGGCAGGATGAAGATAAGAGAGCACAGTGAGCTGGACGCGGTGCTTCCAGAGGCCGACGTGATATATGTCACCCGGATCCAGCGGGAGCGCTTCCCCGACGTGCAGGAATACGAAAAGGTGCGCGGTTCGTATACAATAGGCGAAGAGACAATAGAGAAGGCAAAGAAGAAGGATGTGGCAATAATGCACCCGCTCCCGCGTCTTGACGAGATTTCGCACTCGGTGGATCACATGAAAAACGCGATTTACTTCAAGCAGGCATCCTATGGAAAAGAGCTGCGCGCCGCGCTTTTGGCGCTTATGCTGAACGAAAGCCTGCCGAGATAGGTCAGCAGATTCCCGAAAAATCGTATATTGCCCATTTCGACTAACATATGACAGAATTATCTGAGGCATGCGTTTTAAGTCAAAAGAATAGATCATGAACGTTGTCCTCCGATCTGCATCATTGCAAGTGCGGCTTGTGCTCGCATGACTCGCGGGCTGATTGCCTGAACAACAGTTGTTACTGCTGTGACTTGGAAGACATGTTTGCGCTGCTGACGATGCGCGAGTTTGAACCCAGAAGCAGGCTGCTCGCAACGAGCTAGGCTCATGAAAACTCTTTAAAACAATCGCTGCGAGGTATGCAAAAGATCAAGAGATATGGTGAGAAGAGCCTCTGGCGGCAGCAGGGCAACGCTTCCTACTTTTAGGAACTGCTCATTTTGCGGATCAGCAGTCCCTAGTGGCAAAGGAACGATGCATGTCAGAAATGACGGCCGCATATTGTGGACGTGCTCGAAGAAATGCGACAAGAACTTGTTCATGCTCCGCCGGGACGCAAGGAAGCTAAAGTGGACTGAAAAGTATGTGAGGGGCGGGGCACAGGTAAAGAAAAACAGGTAAAGTAGTAGTTGCAGTATAATAGCAGCAGCCGCGGTGTCAGCGCGAAATGCTTTTTCGTGTGGCAGGCATCCTGAGCCCGAACACCAATAGTACGAAGCCCCCGACTGTTACGAACCAGCCGATAATGAAATATGTGAACGGATCAATCCCGCACGCTTGAGCCAGGCCGCTGGCAGATAAGCACTTCTGGTAAGCTGGCGAGTCAACCAGTATGGATTTTAAGGTTATCACTTTGGATATTGCCACTACTGCAATGCCAGCTAACACAAGTTCCTTGTTCATCATCTAAAAGATGGTGTTGAAATCTAGTTAATCTTTTGTTTGTTCCCTCATACGGAATATGCTATTCGGCATGCATTTCGTTATAATGCACCACGTATTCAGAATCGGACTGGAAGGTCGCATTGCACTTGCTGCATGCAACTGGTATCCCCGTGTTGTTGCGATCTTCTGTTGATGACATTGCCAAAAGAATGGAAAAAATCCAATAAAAGAATTTCAGATTGTCTTGGCTGATCATAGAAAGAGAATATGTTACAACATATTCTTCTATGTGAATTTGTGCTTGGGCTTTGGTTAATGATACGGCAGCGCCATCATCACGTTCTACCGCTACCTACTCCTCCTTCTCCTCATGATTGCAATTGCATCCGGAGCCCGTGTGCTTGCGGTAGCTTCCTACAATCACCATTATGCCGCTGGCTGCGACCGCCGCCACAGAGAAAAATGAAAGGGACTAGTAGTGATCCATCCTTCCCCTTCTTTTTCTCTTTCGCAAATAATACAGTATGAGCCCCGCAGCAATCGTACCGCCGGCGATTGCTACTACGGCAACCAGCGTACCCGTCTCCGGCCTCTCTATCCTTATTCTTCCTGTTCTTTCCGACTTTGCGCGCATTTCCATTTCATTCGGGGCAGTAGTTTGCATGGTAGTAGAGTTTATTGGCTCAGTGATCGCTTTTATCGGTTCAGAAACACCGTTCAGTGCGAGATCTGTCTGAAAATAAGGACTAGGAAATAATAGAGCGTGGGCATGAGAGCCGGTTATCGGAACAGGTCCTCGAAAGGCCTTGTCAGTTCCTCTAGTATGCCACCGCCTTCCTGTTGGGTCTGGTTGCCTTCAGCCGGTGCAGTCTCTACTATTGTAGTCCCGTTGGCGCCAGTCGCATGGAGCACTATGCCATAGATTGGCTGGTCCTGGAAGTGCTGCTGGGCCTCTTGCTCTTCTGGCTGTATCGTAATGATCCTGGCCTTCTCTATCGTGAAAGTAGTATCGATACCGGGCCATGTTACAGTGCCGTTTACAGCAACATCTGCAGTACCGTTTATCGTAGTTGTGCCCGCTGGATCAAGCATAAAGTCCGTAGCGTTGCCTGTCCTGAAGTTGGTGAATAACATGCTGTGATGTTCTGTGGCATCGGTCCTTACCATGGTAAAGTTTGCCCTAAAATCTGTCACATTGCCGCTCTCTACATTGATGTTCCAGTCGCCTCCGACAAGGAACGGAGCTGACGATGATGATGATCCTGCAGTCTGCGTCCCATTAGCCTGGGGTGCGCTGCTCTGGTTGCCTTCAGTAGTAGTCTGCTGCTGGCCACCACTACCGCCGCCACCTCCTTGCTGTATCATGCCGGTGATCACGCCCCGAGCTCTAAACGTGTCTGTCACAGTCGTGTTTGCAATTGTAGTGGCATTCTGGCCCTGCGTCTGGTTCTGTTGCTGTTCTGTCTGCTGCGCCATTGCAACGTTGCTGCCGCCGCCACCTCCTCCACCAAGCGGAAACGCAAATGCAGTCGCTATCAGGAG
This sequence comes from Nitrososphaera sp., assembly GCA_036381375.1. GTDB lineage: Archaea > Thermoproteota > Nitrososphaeria > Nitrososphaerales > Nitrososphaeraceae > Nitrososphaera. The sequence goes on from DASVCY010000122.1 coordinate 74,980, forward strand.
CAGCCCAATGCCCACCGCTGCTGTGGCCTTTAGTTTGCTGCTCTCTTCATGATGCCTATCGGTAGTAGAATTATTCATCGATCCAGTGGTCACGCAATATTGGACTTAACCATTGTAATCGTCTGAAATATAACAACAATCTGGGAAATGAATATGCAGAGAGGGTCTACATGCCGCTAATGAAAGTTCTCATGCAGGTACTGGATTATCCTCTTGGCGTCCCTCTCGTCAACCTGCATGTCGCCTGCAAACATCGGCTTCTTGCCCTTTATGATGTCGATCCTGACACTGTTACCCGAGACCACCAAGTTCAGCTCAGGCCCCTTCATCATCATGCTCTTTATCGGCTCGCCGCGGAGTGAGTTTTCGCCCGCCTTTGGATTTGCAAACTCGGAAGTCATGGAGTGGATGCTGTCCTCTATGGTAACTGTCACCCTGTCGCTTGCAGTTTTTTCGATGGCAAATATATGCTGGTCAAGCGCGTCGACTTCGATCCTCGGCCCTATTGGCCCGCTGTCTTCTACAGCTTCTTCAGCCGGGCTCCATGTCATGCCTTCCCTTGCGACCTTGATCACATACTTGCCCTCTCCGCCTGCTATACGCTGATGCTCGTCTACCGCCTTTTGCAGCTCTTCCGGCGAGAGCGGGCCGGCCGGCCCCCTGTGCCACTGGTTCTTGGCGTCCTCTCTGTCCTTTTCTCCGCTATAATGCAAGATGTAGCACAGCTTGGCATTCCAGCGCCTGACAATGCCATATGCCTCTGAAACAGAGATCATGCCGGTGGACGGGTGCTCGTTGTACGTCTCTGTACCGAGTATCAAAAGGTCGGGGTTCCACAGGATGCTGTTGTCGGCGCCCGGCAGTTTCAAAAAGTCCCAACCCGCGACGACTTTTTTCTGTCCCGCTTTGATCACATAGATAACAGAGCCGGAAATGCCAGGGCTGTCACCTGCATTGTCGGCTGCAATTGGGATTATCGTAAACGGGCCGGCCTCAAATGGAGTGCCGGGGCTAATGATGACAGGCGACGCAGCTAGATCTTTGATCTGCTGGGCGCATTCTGAAGTGCAATAAGCTCTCGCCTTTCCCTCCTGCTGCAGCAGCGCCGGCAGGTCGCTTGTGTGATGCTTTTTTGCGCTCGTGATCAGGATTGCATCAGGCGCGGTGTTGACGCTTTCCTTGACTCTATTTCCTGCGTCGACCAGAAGATGGAATCCCTTGTAAAAGACCGATATAGACGTATTGGCTGCCTGCCCGCTAACGTCTGGGAGGACGCCGTTTATTCTTACCATAAGGTCCTGTGAACTCACAAAATTAGGACAGATTGATTATAAATAAAGGTAGCTGTCTTGCTGGAATCTTTTCTGCAAGATCTTTTTCTGCATCAAATTTGGATACCGTTAATAACAATCTTGTATGGAGAAATTATAGATTGTCGGCGTTTAGCCCCGTGATGCTCGTAGCGCCGGTCATGGCAGGGGTTGCGATCTTTGGTCTGCTTGTTTCTTGGGGCACCATCTTTCACAACGGCGAGGCCTCAACTATTGCTGAGAATAGGACAAACCCGTCATCGACGTACAGCAATCCTGTGCCAGATGGCAACAGCAGCAATGGCATCGCCCTCTTTTACGGCTCTGAGATGCCAGCAACAACATATCTGGAGGAAAGGGTAGGTGGGTCGGAATACACACAGCGTGAGGACAATCGCACTCTTGTGGACAACTAGGCGATCAGGTGCTGCCTGCGCAGCAGATATGATTCGTACATCGATTTTGTCAGCATGACGGTCAAGAGCCCGTAGAACATGTTGAAGGAAAGTGAACCTATGACAACTCTGTCCATCATTGCAAGCAGGTCTTCAGTCGCAACCTCGTAGATCTTGCCTGTCGGCGTCCGCTGCGAGATCTCTTGGTTTTCAATAGAGTCGAGGAGCGGAATCATTACCGAGTAGGTTACCGGAATGAACAGGGCTATCCATAGCACAAACCCTGCTGACAGGCCGTATGCGGGAGCATACCTGGCAATTCTTTTTGATGCGAGCGGGATAGAGATCGCAAGGCCGATCATGCTGCCCGCTGCAATGTGCATCAAAAGCCCAAGCAAGGCTGCACCAGCACTATAGTCCTGTGTTTGCAAGAGAGCCGAGACGAGTACAAGGTAGAACGTGCCCACCGGTAGCTCTGAGATCCTTTCTACGAGCAGCAAAAGGCCGCTTATTGCAAGCGACGATATCAGGCCAGCCGCTAGGCCGGAGCCGGCCATCACCAACTGCGGCCTTGGCCCCTGCAAGCTTGCATTGGATTTCATACTCCTGTCACACCTGCCTCCTTTGTGAGATTCTCCCCACTTCTATGCAGCCCGGGCGTCATGCCGCTGCATCCCTCCTGTTGCAGTTGTTGTCTTTACCGCATCCCGACCCGATGTCGCTATCCTTGCAAGGAATCCCAGCATGCTACCAAAGATGAAATGCATCGCAAGCGCTCCATAGAATATCGAATCAGACATCTCTGTCAGCCGCTCGGCCCTTGGATTGGACACCGTCAGCATGCCTTCCAGCGCAGGCTCGACCAGGAGAAAGTGGAGCGGGATAAATAGTACAGCCCATACTGCGATCCCGGTGGCGACACCTGTGCCAAACCAGCTGGCAGTGGAAAAGTTCCTGAGCCTTCTTGTACGCTCTGATATGACCATGTAGACCATGCCGATTATCGCGCCAGTCAGCATGTGCAGCCCAAACCCGAGATAGATAGCCGGCCATTCTGCAGTTACCCCAAGCGACACCCCTATCATTTCATAAAAAGTTCCCGGTGGCAGGCCGAGCTGCGCCCCTGCCGCAAGCACGAGGCCGAAAATAGCCCACGCTGCGCCTATGCCCAGTAAGGCACCAAGCCTCAGCGAGCTTCCAAAGAGAGGCTTTTCGTAAACCTGCTCCATCATATTGCTATTATCCCAAATCGAATATTTACGCTTTTATCATGGCGCAAATCGAAAAGATCCCGAGAGTTATGCAAATAATGATGTATTCATAGCATTCTGCCAATTGTCATGTAAATATTACATACACCATATCGTGCGGAGACTCAAGCGCACTGCCAACATTAATAGACTTGAGCTGAAAAATGCTTCCAAGTGCCCACTGAAAACAAAAAAAGAAGACAGGTAATCATAACGAGGCTGGCTGCAAACGGCATCATCAGCTATTCCAGAGGGCACCACCCAAACGAAGCGATCCTGATACTGCGCGGCAAGACCTCCCGCGACACGATAACCGTTGACGGTCTCGTCATCCCGCCATTTGCCTCCAGCGGGCCTTACTTTTCCGGCTTTTCGAATTTTTTCCTGCCCTTTGACAGCTCGTATGTAGGCACTGTCCATTCCCACCCGAGCGGGTCGAACAGGCCCTCACTTGAAGACCTCAACCGCGGATTCTTCGGCTCAGTCTCGATCATCATAGCGTATCCGTACGAAGACGAAACGATGGCTGCCTATGACAGCTCCGGCAACAAGCTGGAAATCAAGATACTTGGTGGCTGATCTAGTGCATATGCCCACTTATGGAATTCATATAAGCATTGTATGCAAAGGGGTAGCAAATGAGGAGGAGCCGCAGCCGCAAGAGCAAGCGAGATGATACTAGCTCGCAGCAGATGGATTTCGGCAGGAGGATTACCGCTATTTACGGCCTTAACTTGGCGCTGTCGTATGAAAACGCCGCAGCTGAGCGGCTGGAACAGAGGGCGTCGCAATGTATTGTCCCAGAAGTAAAGAAGAACCTAGAGCGCCACCTGAAGCAGACAAGGGAGCAGCAAGAGAGGCTAAGGGAACGGATCCAAGCCCTGGCCGCCGCTACTGCCAGTTCCATGGAACCGGGGGCAACAACTCCCACTACAGAGAGCGGCCGCCTGCCCATTCCAGAACCGCCACGCTCTTTCAAGAACATGATGGAAGAGGTGGGGACTGCGCGGGAAAGGGAGATTTGGGAGTCGGTAAACGATCTGATAGTCGAAAAGGCGGAAGTGGTGATGTATAGGTCCGGCATACAGGCACTTGAGCTGCTCGGGGCGGATAAAAAGACGATCAGCGCGCTGAAAAAGAACCTGCAGGAAGAAGAAGCGTTTGCAAAGTTGCTCGAAAAGAACAACCCGAGAATAGCCAAAAAGCTGATGAAGGATCAGATGAAGGAAGGAAAGAAAAAGAGGATAGCTCAGGTTGAAGCCACTACTGCTGCTGCTACCGGCAGAGGGGAAGGAGAGGAAGAAGAAGAAGAAAAAGCAACTGCAGCAGCCGCCGCAGATTCCGGGACGGTAGCCGCTACTACTACTTCCACTGCCTCCTGAAGAGCATATGAACAAATTTTCCTATTTCCTCAGCGCGGCCCTGAAAATTGAATCTAGGTTACCTAGGTCTTTGGGATATATTGATATGACTTTGAGTCCGCTTTCGCGGTAGCGCGCCATCTTCCACTCCATCCCTTTGACGTATTCCCTTCTTTTGCCGGGCTCCTCTGTGTTGACCATTCCCCAATATTCTACATAGATGTCGTATTCGGGGAGGTAAAAGTCAGGCCTGCTTATTATCCTCTTGTTTGAGGAATCGTTGGCAGGCTTTTCATATTCGTACTTGATGTTGTGCACATGGAGATAATCGGCGATCATCTTTTCCCCTCTACTCTTGACGGTCTCGCCCCTGGCAGTCAGCAGCCTCTGGCGGTAGCGCTCATCACTTTTGCTGCCGCGCTTTCTCTGCCTCCGGCCGGCAAAAAGTATTGCAAGAGATATTGCAGCTGCCGCAGCGTTGAACAGCAGCCATTCCCGCAGGGTCACAATGATAATGATACCAAACCAAATCCCGGCGGCAACAAGTGCGTCGGCAGCAAGCAATGCTGCTAGCACCTTGAGCTTTACGCTGGACATACTGAGAAATTTGGCCGGGCTGGCTGTAATAAACAGTGCGAATCATTCTGTTTCTGCTTATTATTACACATTTTCAAAAAGCAACGCAACAAAATGATAATATTGGTAGCAGTGGGTGGCGGTCCGGCACAATGACAATATCTTCAAGCAGCTTCAGAAGATAGATACTCGATTATTATCGATATCAGCGCCATTACAAGCACGGTAAAGCATATCGTGAGCAAAGAATCGCCTTTCTAGAAACAATGGTTGTTTAATAGCAGTCGGATATGGTGACAAATACTGTATTGTCATTTTTGTAATTTCTTTCGGTTCTTGTATCTAGACGATGTCTACCTGAAAACACTTCCAACAGATTATTAAGATATCATTTTCTTCGGCTGAACTAGATGCAGTCTACGAAACTAGTATACATTTTTTTGATACCTGCACTTCTGGTTTCATCCAGCATCGGCGCAGGTGTTCAAAATGCATGGGCAGATTCAGAGACTCTCTTGGACGATGATTCTGAGGAATGGAAAGATGATTCCAGCGGTTATATCTCGCCGGATGAAACATGGAAAATAGTCCATCCCGGCAGAGGCTATGCAGAGGTTGAGGATGGAGAACTAAAGCTGCGTCCTGAAATCGAGGACAACGACAGACATTCGACACTGGTTATCGCAAACCAGATAGAATACAAGGGCATACACGGCAAGTTCGAAGTCCAGCTTGAAAAGCAGTCTGACGACCCGAAGAACTGGGATTCGTTTTGGGCAATGCTTGCCTATGTCAACAAAGAGACGCACATTTCATTCTTGATGAAAACAGACGACGGTGGCTGGAAGGTAACAAAGCGCGACCATGACCACGAAGGCAAGGACCTACATGTAACAATTGCTAAAGGCGACGAGTTCCCAGAAGCTGAATTTGGTCACTGGTACGAAGTAGAGTACTGGGTAGTGCCAAACGGGGATGATCTTCACATACGCTTGGTAGTTGATGGTGAAGAGCTAGTGGATAAAGACGACGACGCAAAGTGGGATAGAGACGGTGACGAAGGAGAAGGCACAAGTGAATACTTCCTGGAGGCAGACAAGACCTTTGGCGCATATTGCGAAAAGTCCTACACCTCTTGGAGAAATATTGAGGTAGAGGAAATAACGGACTGGGACGACGTCGAAGAGGATGATGATGACTAGACTCACATCATCCTTCACTTTTTTCTCCCCGCGTAATCACCGCTGGGTGTCACCTGCTTTTCCCAAATTGCCTATGAGGGATACAAAATAGCTGTTACTGAAACAGGGCTAATACATTCTTGATGTTTTACTGAACAAAGCGACACCTGATGAAGACGGGATCAAGGAAATAGAGCAGGGAATCGGGCTCGAAATAATAGACACAATAAGATACTCCTCAGGCAAGGGCACCATGGATGATGCTTGTATACATAGTAGTCATCATGTTTTTACTCTTTCAATCAGATCTTCGTTCTCTATTGGCTTTTGGACAAAGTGTCTTTCTCCCCATTTTGGAAATACCTTGCTTGTAAATCCGCTATAGTCTCGAAGTTCCGCAAGTGCCGTCAAGAAAATGGCCCTTATCTTATCATCCATCTCTCTCATTTTCTCGTACAGCTCAAAACCGTTCTCTTTGGCATCTTGATATCAAGAATTGCCACAGCATATAGGCGTTGCATGCAGAAAATCAATTACTGCAATGGTAGGAAATCCTATTCCTATAAAGAGGCTGAATTTTTCGCTTAATGAATAGGTCCTTGCAATGCAGTAAAACGCAACTATTGTAGAGAGTATAACTGCAAACATCTCCAAGTAAAAGTGGTGAACATCAGATACTATCCAAGCGTTAGGGATGATGGAAACAAATACTATGAAAGCAAGAGACATTGACTTTTACAAAATGCTGTTGTTAATGTCGCTGCCTATCAAAGAGCAATTGTCCCAAGTTCCAGCTCAAGGCAAGGTTAGTGGCCTGCTTACCATCATCACTGGTAATAATCCTGCTGCGGCCAAGCGTGGCTGCGCCATCAGCTGTCATCTGCAGTATATACTCGGAGTCACGAGTCCTTCGTGTGACCAGCAAGCGTGGTGAAAAGGTTTCCTCAAATTTGCGGGCTTGCTTACTGGTGCTTGTTTTTTCTCCTCTGATGCTTCTTGGAATTCCAAGAGCAGCCTCAAAGATGAAGGTTGATAGAAATGGGGCCAAATCTGCGATAAATCGTCTAAGGTTTGGGACTTCTTTTTGTGGTATTCCATATGATGAAGGGTCCCATTCCAGAAAGTAATTTCCAACCCTGATATCCGGTTTCACATAATCTCTTGGGATCAGGTATTCATTTATCACACGGGCTGGTATATCCAACAGGAGTACAACCTGTGGCTATGGACTGATAAGCATATCTACACCGGCTGTGCAGTGTTGAGTTCACGGGCGTCTTTTAAGACCCAAGGTATTTGGTCTCTATGTAGGTTACAAAGTAATCCGGATTATATCCTTCAATGTTGAAGGCATTCTTCAGAAGCACTTTGGGCGCATAAACCGATCCGTGTTGGTGTATTTTTAGCCTTAACCATTCCTTGATGGGCTCAAAGTTTCCCTTCCTGATGTCTTCTTCGTAAGTGTTCAGATCTTTGCGCATCTTTGAAGCGATGATCGCTGAAACCAAGTTTCCCAAAGTGTAAGTGGGAAAATATCCAAACAGGCCGCTGCTCCAATGGGTATCCTGAAGTACGCCTTGCGAATCTTGAGTTGGCCTTACTCCAAGCAGCTGCTCCATTCTATCGTTCCAAAATTGAGGAATCTCAGAGATGCTTAGCTCGTCACTGAAAATCTTCTTCTCTATCTCGTACCTTATTGCTATGTGCAGATTGTAGGTAACTTCGTCGGCATCTACCCGTATGTAATCAGGCTTGACATTATTGAAATATAGGTACAACTCTTCATCTGTAGATTGGCTTGCGAAACTTACTTGCTTTCTAATCAAAGGTGCGATCAATTGAATAAAGGGCCGACTTCTGCCTACAATATTTTCCCAAAACCTTGATTGAGATTCATGAAGTCCTAGGGAAGATCCGCCTTCCACAGGAGTGACGGACAATGACTGATCGCACTGCAAGTGGTACAGGGCGTGGCCAGCTTCATGAATTGTACTGGATATCGACCTTTTGAAATCAGTCCCTTCATACCGAGTAGTTATCCTCACGTCATTGAGACCCAGAGGTTCAGTAAAAGGATGTGTAGATACATCCATTCTAAAGCGTTCCATGTCGTATTGCAGAAGTTTCAAAATTTCACGATTGAGCTCCTCAACCTTTTGAACGTCATATTTTGATTTTCCAAGATGATCACTATTGCTGCTCTCATTGCAAAATGGGCTGCCTGAATCTATGAGCTTTTTCAAAATCTTTTGGATTTGTGGAGTCAGCACTCCGAATACCTTATCTAAATCGTCTACTGTGAGGTCTTCCTCAAATTGATCCAAAAGCGCGTCGTACGGGTGCTTTTCGTAGCCTATTTTCTCCGCAATTTGCTTCTTTATTTCAATCATGTTTTTGAGATGGGGTTCATACATTTTGAAATCGGACTTTTCTCTGGCCTGCCTCCAGACCATGTTGCCCCTTATTCTTTCCAGAGATTCGGCTTCAGTCAGCTCTTTTGGTATCTTTAGCTGCCTGGTTATCTCCCTGTCGAGCACTCGTATGATGCCCTTCTCTACATCGCTGAGGCCCTCCTCCTGTTTCTTAGCCGACCCGACAAGGTCCACAAAATTTTTGCTGAGCAAAAGCTCCTTATGCAGCAGGTGAAGCTGAGAATCGGCCACTCCCCTTTCTTCAGTGCCTTTCCTAGGCATGTAAGTCTCAAAGTCCCAACCCATTAGAGAAGCAGCGTGATTTATGGACCATATAGGCTTGTAAGCATCAAGAATCTGGTTTATGATGGGGTTCTCAGATTTCATCTTGTCGTCATCACGCACTTTTCAGAAAATGAAATACCTCACCAGTCTATTAATCATTTGCAGGAGAGGAGAAAAATGAAGAAGGGCTAAAAAGGATCGCATCTATCCTAGTCTTCGTCTTCTATTTCTCTTACCGAGAGGTCCTTGAACTCGAACTCCGAGTCGTCGATCCTGTAGCTGACTCTTGGCTGTGCCTCGTCAATTACGTGATCTCTTGACCTACCACAATCGCGCTCGTGTACTTCAAGGTCGCCATCATCTGTGTACTCTGTAAGCAATTTCCAGTCGTTGGTCTCGTCCCCCTCATCGCCGTACAGCTCGAGTTTCACTTCATCGTCGCCAGTGTTGTAGACAACGAACTTGAGTCCTATCCATTCGTCCTCCAGGTCGTCCACAGCATCCTCTACCTCTGCCACCCTGTCAGAGTATCCGCCATCCTCGTGATGCAACTTTTTCTTAAAGTAGGCATTGCCGTCCATGTCAACCATCGCATAATAGGCCATTGCCTCGCAGCCGCCGTTGTCGTGGTAACTTCTTCCATGTCTTGCTATCAGAGTTATCTGGTCATCACCTTCCAGCACTTTGAAGTAACCAGTCATCTCGACATTCTTCCAGTCTTCGCCATCCGGCCTGTAAACATGCATCCTGGTCCCATGTTCATGAGAGCCGGTTGTTACATCCATTCTCCAGACTTCCTCATCCTCGTAGTAGTCGAGATCCTCTATGTTCTTGTCTGTACCGAATCGGAATGACTGATCATCACTGTCTCTGTCCATTGCTTTCTCGGGATCGTCATCTTCCATCTCCCAGGTCTCATCGTCTGTTGGGTATAGCTTTTCTATTCCGAACTCATCCTCATCTGCGTATGCCGGCATCATTAGACTCGACGGCGCAAGAGAAATGCAGGCTAGAATAATGAGTCCTATGGTTATTGACTGCTGCATCGGCCAATAGGTTAGGATGAAGAATTAATACAATTCTGGAAGGCTTTTCGGAATGAAAAATCGAAAATGTAATAATGCCAGAATTTTTCAGGAAATTTGTATATTGATATTTCCTTATTCCGCGCAAGAGAGATGTTAAACAACCGGCAATCTCATAGACCTGCGCCAGCACGCACAAGCACTGCAACTATAAAGTCAAAGGGCCAGCGCGATATGATAGGCATTACAGAACAGTTTGGAGACGCCATCAACAAAAGTGCTGGCATGCAAGATGTGACATTTTCACTATCTCCGGCTCTGCTGCAGCAGTGGCAACGGTTGAGTATGAGCCAGGTCCAAAGTAGGGCTTTCCGGGAATGCTTGATAGAGTTGCGCTAGGGGACATTGGATATCTGCATGACAATATACCCGGCATGATGGATGCTGCCGCTCACACGTCAGAGGTTCACGAATTGTCTCTTCTCTGACCGTGCCATTTTTCTGACAGACACCTCTCATGACAGGTGTGTGGCAGCAAATAATTGCAATAGGGACGGATCACCGGCCGGGGAGCCGCAATATTGTGATGCAAATTATACGAGGAGATATTACTACACTATCCAGCTGACCCGCTATCTGCTATGACTTCCCCTCTGCCTTGTCACAAATATTCTCGGCCATGGTAAAAAAAGCCACACATATCTTCGAGATTTGGAAGAGTAACGCTAGCTAGCATCTTGACGGATGCGGGACTACTGTTCTTCAGAATACATCTTATTCCTCCAGAGCTGATTTATGCAGCTTGCAAGATAGTAGCTTTCCTTGAACCCTGTGTATTCTCAGCGGAGACTCGAATAGAATTCTTGTATGAATTCTTAGCCAATGGCTCTTCTCAAGAAGGTCTCGGCATAGCTGTTGGCGGCCCTTTCCTCACGCTCATTTCTTGCATAATATCCGGTTACAGGATCAGGGATCATCTGGTAGTCCAGCATGTCCCTGACGGCGTAGCAGCTTACAAGATGATGATAAAATTCATGCAGTATCGTCCGCATACTCGTGCCTTCCGGTTTAAAGTATGCTGTCATCTCGTCGGAATAATAGACTGCTATTGCATCCCGGCAGACCATGTCATTCACAGGAAACCTGTGTTGGAATACGAGCTTCATTGAAGGGACACCGTATATCTTGCAGAGCATGTCGATTGCAGCCTGAGCCGACTTTGTCCTACAAATCTTTGTAAATATGGTGCACACTTCTTTTGGTGGCAGCCTGAGCTCGCTTATGTGCTTGACAGGATGGAACATGGTTGCCGGCTCCATCTCTTCCTTTGGCACTTCGATTGTGGTGCCTTCAAGCTCTGAATAAATTATGCTGTCGATCGCGTCTCTCAGCTTAGTGTAAAAGTCAAGCGTGATCTCGTGGTTGGCGTTGTGGTACTTGGCTCCGTGGAGGTAAAGGTACGGCAGGCCGTTGATGATTGTAAAGCTCATAGAGCTGTAGCAGTAGAGTGACACATTCGTCTGTCCTCTGTTCCAGAACCTTGCGTCAAAGTGTGCGCGCATTTCCGGTCTGCCTATGACTTCTAGGTCATCCAGCCTTTCTTTTGGGTCCATCAATTTGTAAATGGCCCTGAATAGGCGCTCAAATGCGACGTCGGTGTATATCGAATACTGCTTCTGAGTTCCGTGGGTCTGTATCCAAATAGTGGGGATTGTCACGCTGTTTTCAAACACGATTGCCTCGTCAGAGTCATTGATGCTGATGACTGCAATGTCGTCCATCACCTGTCCTTCTGTGAATGCGCCCTCAAGCTCGACCTTGATTGTAGCAGTCTGTTGAATACTGCCAAGTGCTGGGATGGTAGAATCGTACTGGCGCCTTTTGCCCGAGTCTATGAGGGTGTCGTAGGCCATCTGTATGACAGTAAAGATCGCGGTGGCCTCGGGCGACTTGTTCCTGTCGGGGTGGTATTGAAGGGCAAGCCTCCTGTAAGCCCGCTTGATTTCCTCGCTAGTGGCGTTGTGGGTTATGCCGAGGATGGAATAGCAATCATACTTGCTGAGGTTCGCCGGGTCTTTGCGCTCGTATCTTCTTCTTGTTGTTGTCGAGGGTTCCTCTTCTTCTTCCTTGCCGTCATCGTTGTCCTGCCTGCCCTTATATTCACCATAATCGCCGCTGCTGGACTTTTTTCTTCCCTTCCACCACTTCACTGGGAATCGCTAAACGCTAATTGTATATAATCTTGGTACCGTGAATTGCTCTTGTTATTTGGACATGCGGTTGAGCTTTACGCAAAAGTACGCAACCCCTCTCTGCCTTCCGTAGAGATACTGAATTGCACATCCTCCAAGTCCACATGCCTTGCAAGAACCTGCTAGATAAGAAAAGATCTAATTGCAAATGCTGTGGTGGCAAAAAAGTCAAGATATGTGAAAGAAAATGAGGAAAAAAGGAAGCACAGAGGTAGAGCAGATGTGTGATGACTAGACCGCAAATCGTCCTGTTCTTGATTGCTGCCTGCCGCATCAGCTACCTCTGTCACTTTTGTTGTTACTTCTCGAATTTTTCAATTCGGGCTCTAAATTTTTCGCTTGTGCATGTTCTTTCATGAGCTCTGACTTGGTGGTTAACAGATGCCTCCTGGAAGGCCAATTCCGCAGTTGTTGTTCTCTCCAAAGTTGTTGCGGTTTACGTTCACTGGCATTCCGTTAGCGTTGTTAATATCTGCCTTCGTATGACCAAATACGTTGTTCAGGTCTACAAAGTTGTCAAAGCTCTGCGCATCCAGGAATATGCCGTTGTCGCCGTTGGTGAATACTGTGTTTCCAAACACCAGGTACTCATCGCTATCTGTAAGGACGATGCCCTGTTTTTCATTAGCAGCTATCAGGTTAAATATCACCTGATTCTCCTGACTCGATTCCGATACCACGCCAAACTTGTTATTGTCGATGGTATTCGTAGTAACCGAGATCTTGCTTGAACCGGTTATGAAAATCGCAGCATCATTGTCTCTCAAAACAACATCTTTCACCAAGCCTTCTCTGCTACCTGTAAATGTGACAGCCCTGTCAAAGCCAGATATCTCCCCCGGCCCGATTATTGTAACATTGTTTGCGTCTGGGACCAATATTCCATTGTTATCGCCGTAGTTCACTGTCAGATCCACTGCATCACTATCCTCTCCTCCATTGGATCTTATTGTATGACCATTGAGGTTGATTGTCACATCGCTCGCCCCTACTATTAGCCCATTCCCTTCACACTCGAGATCCTGGTTCAAGCTTATATCTTCGGTCACTACAGCGCCGCATGCTGGTACTCCCTCTACAGTGCTGGGGATATCTAGGCCAAGATCATTGACGCCATTGTTCCCGTTGTCATCTCGTGCCGCCGCAGGCAAAGCGCTTGAAAGCGCCGCTGCGACGACAAGTATTCCTATCACTGGAGTATAGTACATCATAAACTTAGATTTCATATTGAGAGAGACCCTAATGTTAGACTATTTATGTAATGGGCAATGTCATACCCTACCAGTCATCCTGAGTATATTTCTACGGTTTAACAGAGGGGCCGCCAGCTTTTTGATGTTAACGGTGATGGTAGTTTGTGATGACATCCTCTGACGCTATAAGGAATAGCATCTGTGTGCTATAATTCCAGGCCAATCTCTGCTCTTTTCTTTAATCAAAAAATATCGCTTTCATTACATTGCCGACGTACCGTCATAAAAGAAAATTGACAAAATGTCCAATTTTTTAGCAGTACGAAGGTTATCATTCTACCAAGGATCGCAAGCCGAAGGACAAGATGGTCAGGGTATTAGAAGATGCCCATGATAATACTCACAATCGCGACAGAATTGATATTATTTCAAGTGTTATCGACTGCACAAATGGCGGAGCATACAGAAGAAAAATATTGTTGACGACTGGCCTGTCCAGCACCCAGTTCAAGAAATACCTTTCACTTTTGGTGCAAGGTGGTTACATAGAAATAGAAGAAGAGAACGGGCAAAAAATCTATAGAGCAACGGAGAAGGGAATCGCTTTCTTGCAGGTGTACAATAACATTAGAGAACTTTTGCAATAGCAACAACATCTATGTGATAGTTGTTATTGGTGTTAGACTGAATTCTGAAATTCCGGTATCTTGTTCTATATGGTCTTTTTCTGTCCGCCGCATCGTATCTTGCGTGACAATTCCCCATTGCAAAAGAAGACAACAAAAGCATCATCATCATTCTCTTTGGTCTTATGAAAGAAACTGCGGGAATGGAAATGCCCATTGCATATATGCACACGTAGATTTCTTTACTTGCGATCATGCGGCGGCTTGCCGAATATAAAGACTCCCGGCTTACAATAACGTTAGGAGCGTTGGCTCTGGTAATATTATCATCGATAGTAGCGATGATATCGATCTTCAACAAACAACAAGAACAAGAACAAGAAGAAATATCCTCGCAAGACAACTATGGGTTGATTACAAGCACTGACAGGCTGCTGAACTATGTAAAGGGATATGCACGCATAGCGCTTACTGCTCTAGATCATTCAGAACATCAGACCTTCACCGCTGTAGTGGCTAATGCTGCTAACAGCTCCGCCAGCAACAACAAAAACAACAACATTGCAGATAATAATAATGCTAATAACAATACCGGAAAGGAAAAGGAAAACAATGATGCTGATGATAATAATAATAGTAATAACAGCAACAGACCTCCAATTTTGGCGTCATGTGGCCAGATCTTGACAGAGAACGCTATTCTGTCAAATGATCTTAAATGCACCGGCATCGGAATGATTGTAGATAAGGATGGAATAACCATACAGCTCAACAATCATAAATTATTATCCCTGACCAACAATAGTAATACAAACTCAACAAAGATTCCAGAACTAGAAAGCATCGGGATATTGATCCCAAATGCAAATAATGTTACAATAGTTGGCCCGGGTGTCATAGCAGGCTTTAACAAAGCAATCGAATTTGCGGGTAGCGAGTCAGGCCGCGTGCTGGATCTTAAATTAGCCGATAACAAAATTGGGGTCTTGCTTAAAGCCTCCAATGATATTGGAATCTATTCGACATCTATAGAGGGGAATGCTATTGGCATAGCGTCCCAATCGAGCAGGGGAGGCAAGATAAATTTTAACCAGATATTTCAAAATACGGATCAAGGAATTGTGCTCATGGACTCTGACTACTTTATTATAAATTCCAATAGCGTGATTGGCAACGGGGATAATGGTATATTTCTTGATATTCAGAGCTTCAACAATACGTTGTCATATAACAACCTCTTCAACCAGACAGCCATAGATATTAACAATGCCAATGGAGTACCGCTTGATATATTGTCAAACAGATTTGTAGAAAATAACTGCCGCAAGACTGAGCCGGTTGGATTGTGCTATTGACTACTCCCACGCAAATGGTGCGGGACTCCTCTGTGGTCACCTTGCTCCTTTCTGCAAAACCGGTTCGGCAAGCTTGGCTACCAGTTCTGGACTCAGGTTTTTATGTCTGCGTCCAACTGCTTTGTCGAATGACTACTCAAGAGATGAACAAACTGATAACCTGCATGTAGAAATCTGATCCTGAACCCAGTAAAGCTCTTTTCGCTCTTGCCTGTGTGATTCTAGAATCCTTCTATAGTCAATATCCATTCGAGAGTTGATGCTTGCAGATGTATGGCATATGCTATATTTGCGGGAATTGCAGTTGCTAATTCTCTAATTTCGCTTGAGGATAAAGCGCAAACACAATCTTTTCTTTCCCGGATCATTCGGTGCGTCTTCTACACTCAGGAAGCTCGGTGCAAAGTTGATTGGTGGAATATCCATAGGAGGTGAGCACCACTTGCCAATCATGAAGTTGTCTGTCACCATCTTGACCTCGTCGTGCCAGTTTGTGTAATCGTACATGTACATCTGGTCTGGCGTTATCGCTATCCTGGATATTCCGCTCAAAACACCTCCAAAGACATATTGCATCTGTAGGTGCCCAAGCTCGTTCTTGCCGTATGTAAATGTCTGAACGACCGGCGTTAGCGCGCTGTCTGATACAAGCTTGCCAACCCATCTGCCCTCAACTTGCTCAGCAGTTGGGCTTTGTGCATGGTTTCTATAAATCCTCTCATGATCCTCCTCTGTCATGAATTCAACCCCATATCTTCTTGACATGCTAAAGACAAGTATCTGGGTACCGTGAGGGAAATTTCCCAAGAAGGCCTTGCCAATTATAGTATCTTTGTCAACTATCTTGAGCAAATCGTAGAATTGCGAAAACTCCGCTCCAGTATAGCGTAAGTGAATAACGTTGCCATATCGCCGGTGGTAAACACTCTCTGGAATATTCTCGGCATACACTGGCGCATCATAAGGATGTGTTATTCCTCTTAGCTTGCCATCCTTGACGAAAAAGCGCTTCCAAAATCCTCCAAAATATCTTATCGCTGTGGTAGCAACATCCTGATCGAATGGGAAGAAGCCCTTCCAGTACTTGTTGTTATAAATAGTCATTGTATGCTTGTCAAAGGACCAGACATCCTGTGAAAGATCTATTTCACCTTCATAGTTGATTGGCGCATTGATAAGCGTCTCAATCGGCATTTTGTTCTCTTCTCTGATAAACATGTTTTCAAGCCTCTCCCTTAGGCAATACATAGGCTGTGATAGTGAGCAAGTTTCGCCTAGTGATTGGCTTGTTTCAATGGCCGCAAATTTCGTCCATTCTTTGTCTATGTGTTCAGCAGTCATTGTAGCAAGCGCCATTACAGTGATTTGTGGATTTACGCCAAGAGCTGTGGGAAATACACTCGCATCACAGACGAACAGATTGGAAAAACCAAACACTTTGCAGCGTGAATCTACGACACATTCTGCCGGATTGCTGCCCATCTTGTTGCCGCCCTGGGGATGAGCTGATGCAAGCTGCAGATGATCGGGATTTGACTCAACTGCATGCATGAGTCTTTCAATGTCTGCCTTGCTCCGCAACCTGACAATGTCTGGATGACCAGAAATTACTTCGGTAGCACCAACATCGAACCACATCTCTGCCAGTACACCGAGGCCTTTTGCAAACATCTTCATATCGTCATAGACAGGATCATATTCCACCTTGGCATTACCTGCTGCAGTCAGGCTAACTCTGCCAACAGGGCTGTCGCGAATCATGATGCCGGCCATGGCATAGTGTGTATAGTCTTTCATGAACAACTGGTGCTCTTCGGCAAACGATGGTACTCCAAGTGAGAACTGAAATATTGGCAAGAATATACTCTCTATCAAAAATCCGCCATTCTTGACGCCGTTTGTTACCCCAAATTCATGGCATGTATAAGCCATTGGAATGCCATCATAAGCATTAATTTCCTTTTCAAATCTTCCAAGCAGAAATGATGCAGGGTGGAAGCTCAATCCCCTACCTGCAGTCTTGGTGGCAATTGCGTTCTTGAGCAAAAGTTGCGAAGATGCGATTGCACCGGCTGAAACTACGACAACCTTGGCGTTTACCCTAATCTTGTGTTTGGTGGCATTTCCATTCCGCTTATCTATGAAACTGCCTTCAACGCCATCAGCAACTCCGTTTGAATAGGTTATCTTGTCGGCTTGGCAATTGCAGTACACTCTGAAATTGGATTCCGGCCTGGCCAATGCGCGGTGAATATAGGTAACCCTCACGTCCTGCTTTGTTTCATAGTGGCATCCAAGGTGGCAAAAACCACATTGCCTGCAATTGATGCAGTTTCGCTCATTTGGGGCCGACTTGTAACCCTTGAGCTCGCATGCTCGCTTGAGCATCAAGTTGTTCTCATTGAGCTCATATTCAGCCACTTTGCTAACACTGATCGCAGAATAAACTTCGTCCATCGCTTTTTCCCACTTTGTGTCATCTATATCGACTCCCATCTGCCTCCATTGCTCTCTGACTATCGGTGGTATTTTGAAGCAGACTGCATCATTAATTACAGTAGATCCTCCAAGGCACTCCCCCCGCGCAATGACCATCCTCAAGTTATCTGTAAATGTGGCCCCGCCATTTTTCCAGAGAAGCGGCATCATTTCAGCTTCTCTCTGGTTCATATCTTCACCATCATAGTATCCGCCTTTCTCTATCAGAACAACAGACTTGCCTGCCAGAGCAAGCTTGCTTGCAATTATCGCGCCAGCGGCGCCGGAACCAATCACACATACATCTGCAGTTTCTACGATATCGTGAGTTACCAACGCATAGTTTTCCTTTCTGTTTTTTATTTTTTCAATGCCAAAAATGATGCCGGCCATCTAGTCCCACGCTCCAGGAACGATATGGCCAAATTTCTCCCAGCGCTGCTTTGTCCAAGGAATGACATGACTATGACCCAAAAAATCCTTTGGTCTTGCTATCACCTGTGGGCCAGGATAACGATAAATTTTCATTATTCTTGGATCAGTGTAGTGCAAAAAGCTGTTTATCCCGCGGAGCATCTGTGGAATTGATCTCTGTATATTGATATTCGACACAGTTATCGTGTCTCCAATTGCTGCAAACTGTGATATCATTATCTGAGCTGCGTTTGCATAGGGATCATCATATGGTTCTGTAAAAGAATCAGATGTGGTTGATGGTAATGTGATATCAAAGTGAAGGTCGTGGCCGCTAGCATTCTTTCGAGTGCCTGTCTTGTGAACTAAACCGTATTGATCCCGGATTAGCAGGTAAACGTCAGGATTTCTTTCTAGAATATCGTATTGGGATTTAAAGTCTGCTTGATCAAATGTGATCTCAAATTTGCCATCAGGCTTTGTAAATGCTCTACCCAAGTAATCGTCGTCAGTTCCAAGATCGTCGTCGAATGCCTCGACCAAAAGATCCTTTACTCCATTTCCAGACGAATTCTTAATCTGGCCCGTAATAGAATATGAAGTCAACAATTTTCAGCAAGCTGAGAATTACTTAAAGTTTCTGCAATATGACATTAATTGTATTTTATTATCAAAAAAGGTTAAATTGTTTTATAAATTCCATAGGAATTGGTTACACCGTATTGTCCAGCCCGCAAGTAGTAGCAGGTACACCCAATGAGATCCTGATGGCAGATGCCAGTGATGACAAGTTTTGGTTTTCACATTGGACTTACGACTATGAGGTCAAAGACACCGAACTGATGAAAAAGGAATTCCTGTTGTTGAAAAATAAACCGCAGATAAAGATGGACTGGGACAATTGTACCATAAATATTGCGACAGCACTGGACGACGGCAAGATAAGGTTTGTTGTACGAAGCAAGACTGATAGAAATAGCGATTACATGGGTGCCAAGCCAGTACAGATTCGCTTTATGCTTGGCATTGATGTTGCTCCAGATTCAATTTCAGAGGTGCGCACAGAACCATACAAAATAGATCGGGATTCTAAACGAAAAGATCTGAATTCTCTAAAAGGAGAAGAGCACGAACGCTGGGTGTTTAACTTGGGAGAACAGGCAGAGGTGTGGCAGTGGGCAAAGAAGGATCAAGACATGAGATCAAGTAAAGTATTTGCACTTCGAGAAAGGATAAGAAAGTTTCTAGATCTGCCAAAGGGATCAAGTGGAGGCAAGATATTCCGAGTAAGGGTAGAACAGCTTGACAAGGTAATACCAGTCATATATCAGCCAGCAGTAGATTCGCTCGACAACTTCTTGCGTGAGGTTCACTGTCATATAAAGAATGAACGAGATGACGATAGTCTAGATGTCGAGGTAACTCTAGTGTTCAACAATGAATATCTGCGCAGATTTTGGATACTTGATCATAGTTACAAATGGTTCAGAAAAATAAAGTATGGAAGAATGTTGGACATCGAGACTTTTCACATTCATTTCGTTAGAGACAAGCTGGACAAAAATTATTTCGTGTTTGAAGGGATCTATAGTGGACCCGACGACTTGCAGCATGACTCTACTCACTTTGATGTAGGGAAACGCGTAGAACATGAAATCGCATACTATTTGGCAGATCAATTCCATCCAATAGTGTTTGTCAATACATCAAACCATGCAATGGCAGAGCACGATAACAACCATGAATTATGGAAATGGGAATACATTCCATGGATAAAACGGGCTCCCATAAAGCTTGGCAACAAAAGCCGAAAGCAGATAGATGCAGAATATTTGACGATATTTGATAGGTTTGTCAGGCTGCTTCGCGGAATAATTTGATCAAATACGCAGTAATTGATTTGAACCCTTGCAGACCTCATAGAACTCATGAACGATCATTTTCTAATACTAGATAACGGGCAAAATTAAGCTGAAGCTTTCTCAAGCCTTGCAGCATTTCTTAGCCATTGAATCTTGCTGGTCTGTCAACACATGTGCATTTTGGTACCTAGCTCACCTCTGTCAATTGGATGCAGGTCTCTCCAGTCCGGCCTGAGGGTGTCTTGACAGACGCGCTGTCGAGTGCTGCGGTAACCCTTCTTATCCCGCGGATGTCGCCGTCATCGTAGTAGCATAATACCTCAAAAGCTAGCTCAAAACTATTGATTGCAAATGCCCCTAAACCGAGCTAGATAATCTTCAAGGCTAGAGGACAGGCAGAGTAAGAAACGACATGTTTGTAGACTGAATACTGACCTAGATCGCGATAGACCAGTTCTTAACGAAGTTGGTTCTTTCTAGCGTCGACGTAGTCTGGTGCAAGTACTAAGGTAGACCTGATCGGTTATTCTCATCGCCTCACTCAAACTTTACTGAGTACAGTTTCAAATATACTCTAAGCTCTTTGGCCCAATGTTGCGAAGCACAATCTTGATGATCGGGACTCGCTGGCCCTTCTGTGGTATCATTCTCCACCAGAAGGGTTGGCTTATCAAGAGCATCCATCAACATCCTTAGCGGTTTTGACTCTGCCGAAGGCTTGGGGCTGCTTCCGTTTCTGCCTGACAGATCTATTATTGTACGAGCTACGAGTTTTGCAAAACTTGTGCTGATGGTGTCTTCCTCCGTAGCGTCAAGGTCTATGAATCCACCTCTGACACCTCTGACTAATTCTGGCGCTAACTTGTTTTGAACAAGATCTGCTCCATCTTGATCCTGTTGTGAAATTTGATTAAGGAGGGCAAATGGTGAGTTTTTTCTTGCAGAAGCCGTGGACAAAAGTTGGCGGATCTCACTGGGAGATGGCTCTGACAAATATCCACCTTTCCAGTCTGGCATGCCTGCCAAAGCTGCAAACTCTCCTCTCAGTGCAAGCGCATACAAATATTCGTTGGCTCCTGCCTTTGTAAGTTTGGTTCCTGCTTTTTCTATATATCCCGCTCGCAACAGTTGATGGACCCGGCGATTCACGGTTGGATAATGAATTTTTGTCTCGGACTCGGCCTTCAGTTGTTGAGCAATAGCATAGATAATAGATGGTCCCTTCTGTGCTAGGATGCGGATTATCTGGACATTTAGTTTGCCTTCGCGTCCTCTAAAAGCGCTCGGGTATGTGATGCCTTTGTTACCATCAGAGGACCCGGGGTTCAATCGCTTCAGCCTACCAACATAGCAGAGAATCAATATATATTAAGATTGGAACTCGCTGGCCCTTGTATTTTCACAGGTAGCCCCGCGATTTTAGGAACTGGATTTCCATTGAGGAACTTGGAAGTAGCATTATTTTGGTGCAACATCGTTGCTATTTCTGAATTAGAGATGGTTCGTTTCGGGTCGGAAAAAGTTGAATGAGCCGCTCTTCTTTCCAACTCCGCAGCTTCCCTGCCAAAAGTCTGAATAATCCACTCAAAACGAGCGCCGCAATCTGTATGGACAGAGCAATGAAGTAGACCATTTGATAGATGCCCCGTCGATAAAGATACTTTCATTGATGCATGCTCTGCGACGTAGTGGCTCTTGTCGCATTCTTGGTCGGTTGCATACGCCGGCGCCTTCAGACCGTTGCCAATCATGCCCCTTTACCTCTTCTGTTTGCAATAGCTAGTTCAATTACAATGTCTTTGCGAATCTTACCATATTTGCCGGATCTGCGAAATGACATTAATTGCTGACATCTACCACATCTGACCCTCTTTGGATGGGTATAGTTGACATGATTCAGCGGTAAGAGACCGCAATTGACGCATCGATAGTGAGTCAGGAACTTTCTTTGGATTGCGGACAATTTGGCTAAGTTCAACCCATATCGGTGGCACACGGCCCTGGAAATTCGTACGAGCAGTTCTTGGTTATCAATACTTGGTGACAAGGACGCTGCGTCCGTGGATTGTGGAGATTCATTTTCTACAAGCTCGTGCGGATAAGGGCCGCCGGATGATTTCGCTTCGTCAGTGAATATGCCGCTGTTCCCAGAATGAGGTACCAGTCCTACCTTCATTATAGGCGTACCCTCCATCCTGCATATTCACAGGATTCTCGTAACCTGACTATGAGTTGCATTGTAGGACTGATTGTATACTGTGCGCAAAATAGTTGGCTCTCAAGATAGTGTATAATGTGCATAGAAGCCGAGCTTCAGTGCACATACGTTTGCGAGCTGAGTTGCTATATAAGGTGCTTCACAATGCCATCACCGATTTGCAACTGAGGCAAACAGTTGAAAGGTTAATGAGTCGCCTCCGCATTTCATTCAGCATCGGATTGTCAGGATCCCCGACATGCGCACTCTGTGGAAGAGCAATTGGCAAGGAAAGGATCTTATCTGAGGAAATAGGCGGGGTCACGTACTTTTTTGACAAATGCGATTGCATCGTAATGTTTAAGCGATTCAGCAGTACCTATGGGCCTAACTTTGTTCAGGAATTTGAAAGACGATAGAGAATGTATTGCTAAGAGATTTGAGCATAGTCCTAGAACATTATAGAATGATGCCGATACTAGGATGACGTTTCTACTTGTTTAGAGTAGCGAATATTGACCTTTAGATTCTCAACTGCTCGGTATTTACTAGACTAGCCAATTTTCTAGCAAACGGGTGCTCTGGATATTGCAGTACAGTCAGAAATTCCCTGCGGAGAAATTGAATATCGCAATAACATGGAATAGATGATACCAAATTTACCCCTGTCTCCTTTGCAAGCGTGCTTTCAAATACAGATTGATCTTCGGCAGACCCATTGGTAGCAATATGATCCAAATGCGCATTCGGTACGCAGTATCCCGCCACCCTGTTTAGCAGCAAATAAGACTTTGATCCAAACTCGGCAAATGAGCCGTAAATCTCCCGGGCTATTTTAGTCGTCCCGGCGATATCGAGTTCTCCAAACTTTAGAGTGAGCAAAAGTACGTCAGATATAGCGAGGGAATTTATTGACCAAAATCTTATGCCCGGACTCGTATCCAAGATCAAATAGTGGCATTCATGCTTTGAAATTAGGTCTTCACGCAGCTGAATGAATTTTCTCAACAGGTGCATTCGTGTGCCTGATTGCGTGCCTGTATTTCCTTCGATCCGGTAAACCGCCTCCTTGTCGGGATTTGCAAAGCCGACCCACATCTTTCCTTTGGGTTGGGAAGAGGATCCCATCAATTTTCCAAGCTCCGGGGTAATATCGACCATTACTTCGGCAAGTTCAGCGTTGTCAAGTAACAGATCATTTAGCCATCTTCTGGGAGACATCTCAAAGTAGGTTTGCAGACTCGGTGCATAGACATCGAGGTCCAAAAGGGCCACGTTGAATCCTTTCGATGCGAGCAACGCGGCCATATTGGCAGCTATCGTAGTCTTGCCAGTGCCGCCCTTGTATGAATGAAATGCAATACACCTGCTGCTGGTTTGCACGTAGAATATAATTACCAGTAGGTATATGGGCTTGTTGGTATCAAGCTGATCCGATCGAATCTAGAAAGGTATTGCAGCTGAGAATCTATTTCTATGATGGACATAGAACATACTCTTCCAGATGCTGAAGTGCGTGAATTGAGGGCGAAAAAAAGTAACCGCCACCCTTAGTTTCAACCCAGCGTTCCAGACCCATCGAAAAATACTTTGGACTAGCTCCAGCTAATAGATCAATAATACATCCGTGTTTCTTATCCTTGTAAATGATATCTTGACGCCACCAGCTTGTCTGAATGTGTTCGAATTGTTGTTCGATATCTCTCTGATAACACAGAAATAACATGCCGCGCCTGTTATCGGAATTTGTTTCAGCATCTCTTGCCCATGGAGGCCCATAGGGGATACCCCTTCTCAAAATTCTGTGCATGTTGTTTGCTTTTCTGTTCTGGGCAGGGGATTTGCCGCCCCCCTCAATGTCGTCGTCCCGGGAATTAGCAACGCGAATATGAGAGAAAATCGGTGTCACTTGGCCCTCTGGATCATACGATTTGCCGTCCAAGTTGGATTTGTGACAATAAAGAAAATCATTGAAATCTGACTGCTCCGGTCTGACCGGATCAAAGTGAGGCGATTCCACTAATGGCGCTCCACTCTTCCAGCGGCCGACAAACATAGCCGCCAGCTCTTCCGGTTTGATAAATTTCTCCTCAGGATCAGCTTTATTTTCACAAAGCTCTACTGATCTGGCATTTGATGCTGCTATCATCTCATCCCAAAACCCCATTACATCCTGTTCTAGCTTTCTGAAAACCAGAAAGCTACCGTGATTTGCCCAGCTCAATTTCTCTCCAGTGGCTGGGTTGTCCTTTAGTCCGAACAGGATGAAATCCTCAGGATCAAATTCGTCAATGTACACTTTACGGTCATGTTTGTCAAATCCTCTGATCAGGGGCTGAGAAATGCCATCACGAAATCCAAAATGCTCTACCTGTTTGCCTTGCTCATTGAATAGTGCCTTCCCAATCTCCATACCTACACATACACAGCCAATTTGAGCCGCCTCTGCAACTAGCTGGATGGCAAAATTATCAACATCGTTTTCCTGGTCGCCTGCGATAATAAATAGAGCATCAATTTCCTTCGACTTGTATGGCTCATCCCAGTTCTCTGGCGAATTGACGCCTGTATCCTTTAGCTTCTCTGCTCGTGATTTCATGCCTCCAATGAAAGGATCGCCTAACTCTTGCACATTCATAGCATCGCGATTTGATGGATCAGGGTCGATGATTTTTGCTCTGCGCCCAGGTCCAACGTATACACCTCTCGAGTAAACGGGAGGCAGCTGAAGCTTTTGAATCCCGGCAATGGACAAACTGATGTGCAGCCACGCCTCTTGGGGTTTGAAAGTAGGATCCGATTTCAACTTGGACTTGAATTCGGCCGCGCTCTCCACAAGCTTGCATGTATCGGGGATCCAGACTGTCAGGCTCTTGATCCAGTTTCGAGTTTTCTCAGCATACCGTCTTCCCTCACTAAACTGAAATAACAGAAGCCGGACGTTTGGCTTGTTGAAACCCCTGAGTATGTTGCCCTGAACATCACAATACTTGTCGTCCTTTCTTTTACGTCTATCTGACAATGCTATCGCCGTTTACATTAGCCCATTCACGGTTTTGGTGTTACTTTGTATTCGATAGATATATCGTACTGGGCTTCGCCAAACTTGCCCAGCGTCGGATCTGCCTTTGCGTGGCCAGCTATCTCTATTTCAGTAGGACCTCCTGACTTGGGTATGAATTTGAAAATCCGCCCTATAGATACGATATTTATTCCTGTTCCAAATTTTCTATTAATCGCTTTTGAGTAACCGTTTTGTCTGTGAATGTCCACCTGATACATCCTTGTGGTGACAGGACTGAAATCATTGGCAAATTCTTCTTCAATAGTGCCGTCTGGATGAGTAATACGCAAGTAAGGATTTCTCCACAATGCATCTATCCCTTTTGCTAGCGCGGTCAATGTAGGCTCATCGTTGTTGGCACCATCAGGCAACTCTAGCGCTGTCGCATGAGAGGTTCCCACCATACAAACCAGAGTAGTACCGGCGGGTACTTCAAGTCTGCGAGGGTTCCTTCGTGTTTGACCCCATGATCCTGGCAAGAACCAATACTCGTTTTGATTTGGCCGCTTCATATTCTCTTTCTGGACAACTTTACCGAAGTTGTTATCCTCGACCGGATCTGCACTCTGATCACGTTGAAAAGCCCATTTTGTAAATTCAATTAACAGATCCTCGTCGCTTGGAGGCATGATAACTCGATGGAAGAAACTAATTTATAAGTATAGTAAGCAAGCAGAAATTCAAGCTTGACTTTTTGCAGCTATGTATCGTCTTCCGGTTCTATCTTTGCATCCTTGGCATCGAGCGAAGAATGTTTCTTGGATCTATTAAGCTCAGAAACGACTTCGCCAATAAATCGTTTCACATTTTCCTCTGACTCCGACGATTCAATCCCTGTTGCTTCCATAAGCTTTTCAGAATTAGCTTGCACTAGCTTGATGACCTTGCCTTGAATTGCTTCAGTCAAGTGGGCCGTGCCAATCATGTCGAGCATCCTGGATTGATCCACTGCATTCTTGCGCACAAGCTGACGAAGAGCGGAATCCTGCGATATTGAAATGGCCGAAGAGTATATCCCCAGAAATACGAAAAAAGAAGCGATCCCTACAAAGGAAGACGTTGCGATCCCAAATGGTGGGTATGGGCCGGCAAGCAGAACGGATGCTTGATTTGAAGAGAAGAGCAGGACAAAACCAATAGCGGAGACAATCAGATAATCCCGGATAGCGACATCATTGCTGAACTTCTTGGCAATGGTATAAAATGCAGCTCCAAATAAGAGGCCTCCTATAGGTTTACTGAGTGTAAAAATCAGGGTTATCCAGATGGAGAAAGTCACTGGGTCAGCTTCAATTAGTGGATCTAAGAATTGCCCAAAGAAGCTCGCAAACTGTGCCAAAAATAGGACAAGAGGCGAACCTATCACAAGCCAGAACTTGAGCTTTCCAAGCATTGGGGCTTTGTGAGACAGCAGCATTGCAGTCGAGAGCCACAGGGTAGCAAAAGCAACAATCGATGACACAAAGAATCCTGAATTATTAAGCGCGGTTGGAGAGTCACGAGGTACAATCACCATGCTTCCAGCAGAGTACGGACCAATTGCTGCTGGTCTATCGATAAGAATATCAGTTACAAAGGAAATAGTAAAACCAACGTTTATCGCGATCGAGATAGACGCCAAAGCATACATTGCGATAATATGGTTCCTGTTTGTGCTGAACCATGATAGGAAGCGTTTGGCCAATAGAGCCATCAGGAAAATACTTGTACCATAGCTGATCCACAGTATTGCGAGCAAGGCCAAGGTGTGATAGTCCTGCATGACCACAGTCTGGAGCAAGAGAAAAACGAGGAGGCCTCCAACTATCATCTGACATACTCTTACGCCGTTGTTGATGGTTTTTACTCGCAGTCTGGCAATTCTTCTTATCTGAGTGCTCTTGTTGGCTGCAAACTGCAAGAGAAACATTTGTCCAATGATACAAATAGCTGCGAGAATGACAAATAGAATTACACGCGTAAAAGAAGTCGGCTGTTTGCTCACTAGATCGTATACCCTAGCAAGTGATACGTCAATCATCATTGTGACAAGGACTATAGACAAAATTATGACAGCAACCCTGTTGCTTTGACCATGTTTCAAGACACTCCTTGCAATAGCAGAACTAGTCACTTTTGACTTGCCTCCTAGGTGAAATCATTTGCATCGAAATGCCTTCGTCTAATTAGTGACGAAATACATATTTAAGAATACAATACGCCCGCAGACTCTGTTATCTTGTCCGCCATCCCTAGCCAAAAGCGACATGAACCGCATCTGTCCGTTCCCGTATGCAGATATAGGAAGAACAGCTCCAGCCAGTTCTGCACACATGCTGCCTGCTGCAATCTGCCTGTCCTTGATATTCTAGATAAACCGCTCCATCAAATTCTTCAGCTCCGTATCATATACGCGGTGGGATAGGCGAAGCCACCTGCAAGCATAGTTGTGTACCACCTTCCGCCGTCTGTGAATATTGGATTCCTGTCATATCTTCTTTGCAATTGCTTGAAGAGCAGGTCGCATACGAAAGTGATTCTCTCACAAGTGGATGGCCATGCATGCGTCTATTGTAGGTTCTCATATGCTATCCACAACCAATAGTCAATGCCGTCTATCTCTAGCAATGTCTCGTCAACAAAAATATCACCCTGGCAAGGCGTCAGTCTATCCTGAACCGGTCTGCCATGATAGCATATCTGAGTATCTATTTCCAAACAGTGACATTGCCCCTTCTCTTGATGGATGCCAATGATTTGTGGCTGCCAGCCTGGGACTCCAGAATTGAAATACAAGTATAGACCATATTTGACTATAGCTGGTTCTGTTCTGGTTCTACTCATGTTGCAATGAAAAGCTAGCGCAGTTCTGAGTACGAATTACGCTAAGTTAAGAGCCGACCGAAAGGCTATTTGCACCCTTAATTGGTATTGCTAGCAGGCATATTGCAAGGTATAGCGACTATTGCTTACCTGCGTCCTCTGACCAATCCTGTTCCACATCACGTGTCAGACTGGCCTTTTGATCCGCAAGAGCCTTTGCGATTGCCAATATCTTTGCCATGTTACAATCTATTATCAGGATATTATTATGGCTTTAGCAGAATCGTTAATACACTCCTCATTTTGCATCTTCCGCAAATTCTTATACTGGCTGAGATCTCAGCTCAGCCAAAGGATTTGGATACAGAGGCAATGTCAGTGTTCTCGAGTGTCTCGATTCGGTCAGAGCTATTTGGAATTAGACCAACAAAAATTGATTTAGCTTTGTCTATCCCTCCCGATACTAAAGGAATCGTAATCCTTGCGCACGGTGGAGGAAGTAATAAGACAAGTCCACGAAATCAACTGGTCGCAGGTTCGTTACGTAGAGCAGGATTTGCAACAGTGCTGACTGACCTCCTTGGGCCGGAGGAGCAAGAAAAGGACAAGCGTACTTTTGAATACAGGTTCAATATCGCGCTACTTGCTGAGCGTCTGGCTAGTGTAATCAACTGGTTGAAGAGCAATCCAGCCGTCTCCGATTTGCCGATAGGACTCTTTGGTGCGAGCACAGGAGCAGCAGCGGCTATAACTGCAGCGGCCTCTGCATCAATGGCAAAAGCACTTGGCATTAACGCCATCGTGTCTCGTGGCGGGCGACCTGATCTGGTTAAACCTGAGCACTTGGGAACGATTGAAACTCCAACGCTTTTTATAGTGGGGGAAAATGACACATCGGTGCTGAAGTTGACTAGAGAAACATTCAAAGGATTGAAAAAGATGAAAGAAAAAGAAATTGTGGTGATTCAAGGGGCAGGTCATCTTTTCGAAGAATCCGGCTCTTTGGATCAGGTATCAGAGTTGGCGACAAGATGGTTCAGAAAATATCTCACATCTTTGTAGATATTTTCTATTTGCTATGTTGTGCTCTGGTGTTGCCAATGATATCTAGGACGTCTTCATGTGATATTGGAATAAAGCTTTTGTAAAACTGGCCTACTGCTCTGAACTTTTCTTTGGCCTCAACGATGGTAACAAGCTTGTCTGCTTCTTTTTCAAGGAGGGCTTTGGAGCTTTTCGTGGCAACAGGAACTCCAATGACAAGAAGTGAGGGATTGCGTTTCTTTACAAATCGTGCCGAAGCAATCAAGGTGGCACCCGTAGCTGCCCCGTCGTCTACGAGGACAACAGTTTTCCCTGTGATCCTAGGAATAGACTCCGACTTTCCCAGATACAATTCTTGTCGGAATGCGACTTCCTGTCGAGTCTGAGCGATCATGGCG
Source organism: Nitrososphaera sp. (assembly GCA_036381375.1). Lineage (GTDB taxonomy): Archaea > Thermoproteota > Nitrososphaeria > Nitrososphaerales > Nitrososphaeraceae > Nitrososphaera. Next base: position 104,459 of record DASVCY010000122.1, read on the forward strand.
TTAATATCATTTGGGTCAATGTTCATTCTGACAAGAAGCCTGGAATCAAGGTATTCTGGTTCCCCTGGCGCGATGGCCCCAATGGCGTCTTCATCGCTTCCAGGAGCAAGAATTTTCTTTGCAACTACTAGTTCAGGTTTCGTGGAGAACTTGACAGATACCTGTTTTGCAATAACGGCACCTCCCCTTGGTATCCCCAGTATGGTGACATCTTGCTTATGTGCTTCTGGAATCGATTGCCAGAGTAGCTCAGCCAGAATATCTCCTGCAGCCTTACGATCTGCAAATCGGAGCTGCATAAAACCCATAGTTACTGAAACTGCTCCTGCGAGACCACTTATGGGGCGAATTAGACGGCCAAGCAAGCGAGATCTCTGATATCAACACATTTCATATAACTATTAGTGTTGCAAAGTACTCTCGTGCTTATTTGCAGAAAGTATGTATATTTTATCGAATTTCGTTAAATACTTTGTTAGCTTTTCCAGCTTGAAAAAGGCATGAGGAAGGACCAGCTATTGGACGGAGCGGTGTTTCTAGTAATTGCTTGGATGCTGGTCAGCACACATTTGGCACTCGCTCAAGAAACAACGGAATCCTTGGTGTATTCCCCCGATTCTTCGCCGTATGGAATTTCATATCAAGAATGGACCACTAAGTGGTGGACTTGGTTCATCTCGATTCCGACGGATCAAAATCCGATAGATGACCACACTGGTGCACTGTGCAATGAATATCAGCAAGGTCCCGTGTGGTTTCTACTTGGCTCAGGCGGAGGCAAAGTCGAACGTTCATGTACAATCCCCGCTGGAAAGGCTATCCTAACACCCAATATAATTATCGAGTGTTCCTATGCAGAAGATCAAAGCCTACAAAATGTTGCTGACTTGGAGATGTGCGCAAAAGAGGGAATAGATATTACAACAGAAGTCTGGACGACCATAGACGGCAAGAGCTTGCCAAGATCGGAGATATATCGCGTAAAATCAGAGCCCTTCAATTTCACTTTCCCGGAAAATAATGTATTTTCTGCACCAGCTGGACCGACGCAGGGCGTGTCTGACGGTTACTGGACATTTATCAAGCCACTACCGCCGGGAAATCATTCAATTCACGTTGGAGGCATTCAGGTTGACTACACGGTTACTACTCCCACCAATTTCGTGGAGGATTCTACATATCATTTGACAATTGTGGGGGCCCCTAGCAAGGTGGTCAACCAGAGTATCATGATCGCAGGTGAAGAGATTGATATCCCGATAAACACAACTTCTTCACTAGCAAATTTTGCTTTCGATGAAGAGGCGAGGCGTGTCTCCTTTTCCGTAGTTGAAAACAATACTTGGGGGCAGGCAATGTTGCCCATTGGGAGAATTTTGAATGGGCCATATACGGTTGCAATTGATGGCAATGCCGCAACAAACTATGAAACAATCGAACAAGGCGAAGAAACATGGCTGAAAATTGAATATCATGGAAATGCTAGCGACGTGGAAATTGTTGGGACAAGCGTAGTGCCAGAATTTTCATTTGCATTAGCTCTGATTTTGGCGTTGAGCTTGGCTGCAATAGTATTTGCAAGCCGTCGGCTACATTCTGGGTGGTGGCTTAATTTCAGGACCTAGCAATCAGATTATTCAACCTGTCAATCTCTCCAGCAAGAATCTAACGCTGGTATTCTAGGTCATGATACTGCTGATTTTAGAATTGTCACGCTTGAAATTGTCAGACATTTACCTTGATGGTTAATTCTTTGCTCGCTACGGTATAATCGTCATAACCTCCCGCTATGTCACGATGAACAGAGGATTGTACTTTCAATTTGGATGGCGAAGTAATATTCATTGAGCGCGAGAACATGATGGAGACTTGATAATTGCCGTCGAGATATTCGTCAAAGGCGTGCTCCGAATACCAATGAATGCTTGCTTGAGCACCGCTAGATATGACTCTTTTGCGGCCTTGGGATTCCCTGTGCGTTTTGAGTGTAATGCAAGCCGTCACGCCAGTGGGAGCTTCAATGACTTTTCCTATCATGCCTAGCGGATCTATGCCAAATGATATTTCAACAGAGTATCCTTCTGCCACCCATGATGTTCTTGGAAGCAAGCACGTCAATCACATTAATTCTAGGGTTGTCGAATGCTCCATCGATCTTTCTTGATTCCACCGACATAGTCCTCCCCCTGAGTGTCACAAAGCTGATGCTAAAGGTGGCAAGATGGAACGCATAGTCTTGACACCATTGACTAGCCACTCCTGGTATTTTTTCTCTGCTTGTGAGAGTTTGGCCATGTCTAAAGCAAGAACCTCGTTTGGCAACTCGATCATCTATTTGACCTTCTCGGCCACTTCTTTGATGCTGAGCTTCCTTATCCATGGGAGATTCCCTTTCTAGGCCTGTTCCACGTCGACCATAACCAAACTATTTCCTACTTCTAGATATGCTCTTGATAGTACGCGGCATAGGCAATGAAAGCGAGTAAAGTAATTAGCTCAGAATGCATTTCAAATTTGAGGTTCTGACAACATCATGGGATCTCTATGAGAGTTGTGATAATGTCAAAACAGTGGAATAACTGCAAGTAAGCCTGCGCTAAGCTACGATGATCCGTGGAAAATTGATTGTCAGTATTCAAATCCGCTTCATTGGAATGTGTGCAAGTCAATATCTTTTGTAGGTATACAGTGCACGGTGACAAAAGTCAGCTATTTCACCAAGGACTATGCATTGGTAATTGTGATCAGACTTGCGACAAATCTCTGAACAGACTGATTCGTTCTTGACGATGCCCATCAAGAAGGAGGGTGCCTAACAATGATTGGTCGCTTGCGTTTTTCGGGATCCGAGCAATGCTGTATATTGATGACAGACATAGCCGATTCTACAATGACAGTTTTTCAGATAGCCTCTTCGGAGAAACTGAGGCTTTTCTACTATCTATTCATCAGCGAGATGTCTGATATAGCGGTAAGATACGAGGCAAGAGTTGTCAAAAACGCAGGGGACGGCGTAATTTGCTATTTTCCAAGGACCAAAGATCTCGGAAATAAGCTTGCGTTCAAGCAGGTTGTGGATTGCGGTCTAGAAATGATCAGATACCGTAATGAATTGAATACGCGATTTCAAAAGGAGGGCCTACCGACCATCAACTATAGAGTAAGCGCCGACTTTGGAAAGCACGAAATGTCTATCAATGAGAAGCTGGAAGTGTGCGACATCTTTAGTTCGACAATGAATATTTGCTCCAAGATAAAGCTAGGCTCAAATCAGCTGGTGATAGGAAGCGACCTCTATGAGATCGTGAAGGTATTCTCCCAGTTCAGCTTCAAACAAAAAGGCGAATATTCGTTGGATCCAAAACGAAGATATCCCATATTTCTGGTCAGCGAAAACGACAGTCAAGAGATAGTGGCTGAGACCCAAAATCTCCTAGAAAACCCGCTGGTTCTGCCCCGCGAGAGGCCAATTGGCATAGGAATGGGTCCTCCTGAACAGAATAGTAGGAAGGGAGGTGAGCATAGCTAGACAGAGTTGTTGGAATACGTTGGATGGATTGCGCTTGGGTTCGTGCCTGCGCTCCTTTCTGTTCTTTTCCTTTAGCTGCAACAACATCCGGGTTATAGCTGATCTGTCTTGTTTGATTTTGTAATTGGTTCGGATCTTCCTTTGAGTTACCACAACCCATGGACGAAAACTACTTGGTTTGACTGATTTTTTCGTAAATTCTGATGACATGGACCATATCCCACACCAAGTCGCAGGTGCAATGTACTCTACTTTAAGACTGGATTTGCACTACAGTTTCGTCTTCTCCTTGTACAGCATTACCAAATGTACTATTACATAATGTCGGATTCAGATTCAATTTTGGTTGGAACATAAATTAACAAAAGGCGCTCAATCACTTGCGTGGGGGCAGCACGCGGTCCAATCGAGCCGCTGGTTGGTGCAAGATGATGCGTCGAAGCTATTCAGTGGCGGCCATTGTTTTCATTTTGCTCTTGTTTGCTGCCGCCATCCAGCCGCCCATGCCTTTTGCCAGCGCCCAGAGCAATAGTGATGCAGACCCCCACGAAGGGTCCGTAAGGTTCGCATTTGTAGATTCCTTTTGGACGGATTCTGTTGCGCTTGGATCGGTCGTTGCAAGCACATCTTCTGAAACCGTTTCGGTAAACCCGCTGCCGCCAGTTGCCAAGAGAGAAACCGAGGCGGGACAGGGCGAGGCCATCCTCGCAGTTGTATTGAGGAACAAGGGCTCTGCCGACGCGACCAGCATAAGCGCTTCTTTGGATTTTCCATCCGGCTTTAATGCGCTTGTCACCCCTGAAGACGTGGACTCGGACACTGCGCTGGCAAGCTACAACGGCGTGGTGGCGGCCGGTCGGACAATTACGCTGTATTTTCGAGTCGAGATCACCGACGACGCCGAGGTGGACAGGGAGTACGAAGGCGACCTTCGCATACGCTACGTCGTGGTAGGGCAGCCGGAAGACACGAGATCTACGACCATTGAGGTCCCGTTCAGGCTGACAGGAACGGCAATCCTGAGCGCACAGGCTGTCGCGCCAGACGAATCAGGCCAGTCCGACCCGGGCGTCGTAAGCGTTTCTCCCGGCTCGTCCAGCACCCTTGAGATAGAGATAAGAAATGACGGGACTGCGCCGGCAACACGCGTGGTCGCAAACATCGCAGCAGCTGGCCAACAGACTCCTGCGACCAACGGCAACGGCAGCCAGATCGTGCCGCCCAGATCCGTCCCGCTTGTAATTGTCGGCAGCTCGACGTTTAACATCGGCGAATTGGAACCCGACGATGACGAAGAGATAAACCCTGTCGTCTTTGTGTCTGACGCTGCTGCGGGAACCCTGACAACCCTGAACATACAGATCACTTACAACGACGCATACGGGAACCAAAGGGTTGCAAACCAAATAGTTGGCATACAGGTGTCGCCCGAATCGCCGCAGTCCGGACTGAACATCTCGCCGTCTGTCTTGGATGCGCCCACCAGACAGCAGGAGGTGCCACTGACGCTAACTACGCTGAGTCCGTCGACCGCCGGAAACGCGACCGCCCCGGCCGGCAACGATACTGCGGTATTATCGCAGGCTGAATCGCAGCCCATCAAGATACAGGCAGGAAGCATACAGGATCTGAAATTTGCAGTCACCAAGGATCCAAATGTCGGCGGGTCCGTAACCGACGCCACGGTGACCCTCACCTCTGAATCCAACGAGGTCAGGATCCTAGGCAATTCCCGGTGGAGCCTGGAGAGCCTGCCGGAGGGGTCGCGGCAGGAACTGTCAACCCAAGTGTACGCCTCTACTGCCATCATTGGAAACCCTGTCTTCTTTACCGTGACCATGGAGTACATACAGGATGGAAATGAGCTTCGGACAGATACCTTCCAGCTTGGGGCGGTAGTGGTCGGCGAAATCAGGATAAGAGCAAACGACCTTGCGATAAGCTACATCGGCGATACTCCAAATCTGTCAGGGAACCTCTTGAACGAGGGCAACACGCCGGCGCTCTTTGCCACCATAGAGCTGGTGGCGCAAGATGGCCAGAGCCTGCAGCCGGCTGCATCTTCTTCGCAGTATCTCGGTGACTTGCCGGTGAATTCCCCTGTCGCATTCAACATCCCGCTGGCAGTGCCGGAGAACGCCACCGGGCAGACATATCCGGTATTGCTGCGTATAACGTACAGCGACGAGCTTAGAAACACCCAGGAGCAGATCATCAATGGGACGGTCAGTTTAGAGAATTTGCAGGCAGGGGAGGCCCTTGGGCCTGGCGAGGCCAACACCGGGTTTGTCGATGCATACTGGGCACAGGACGCATCGTCTGCAGTTACCGTGTCAAACACATCAGGGCAGGCGGCAGGCCAGGGGCTTCCTTCCGAGCGTGAGGTCGGACCGGGAGAGGGACAGGCCTTTCTTGCAGTGGTGCTGAGCAACACTGCGTTTTCAGACATTACAGGGATAATCGGCTATCTCCGGCTCCCGGAAGGATTTACATCCGCGACTTCGGATCAGGGGCAGACTGCGATTGCAAGCGTGAGCGGAGTGGTCAGGGCCGGCCAGACCTATACCCTCTACTTCCGGGTGAACGTGCAGGAAGACGCGCAGATAGGCCTACACCGCGCTCTTCTCGAAATAAACTACTTCAAGGTCCCCGAGCCCCAGCCGGGGACATACAGGGTGCAGACCATAACAGTCCCCTTTGAGCTTGCAGGCAAGGTGGTTCTAGACGCGTCGCCGGAGACAACCGACCTGCTACCGGGCGAGACAAACGAAGTGACAATCAACATCAGAAACAGGGGATCCGCAGATGCCCGAAGCGTCATAGTAACCCTCGACTCGATTGGCGGGAGCATCATTGCAGGCGACGGCGGGCAGGTAAACGGCAACGCCTCAGACAACGAGACAGGGCAGCCTTCTGCCCCCGCGGTCAGCCTCGGCGCTAGAACATTCAACATCGGGACCATTCCGGCCGGAGAATCCGCAGAGATAACGACGATCGTGTTTCCGTCAAGCGCGGCAGGCGGGACTCTTCAGAACCTGGATGTATCAATATCATACAACGACGCAAACGGAGATCCCAAATCAACGGCCATTTCGCTTGGATTCAGGGTGTCGCCAAATCCGCCTGACGGCGGCCTGAGCGTGACTCCATCTGCCGCAGAGGGCAGGCCGGCAGGAAAGATCATTTTCGGCACGATAATTACCGGCTCGCCGGATGGCAGCACAGGCAATGCAAGCGGAGCCGGCATTCCCGAGGCAACCATTGTCGCAGGCAGGGCAGACGACCTGAGCTTCAACATTACAAACAACAACAATAACCCCGTAACCGATGTCGTAGTTACGCTCACCCCAAGATCGGACTCGCTTGAAATTCTAGGCGATTCCCGGTGGACGCTGCCGTCACTTGAGCCGCATACAAACGCGCGATTCTCCACCCAGGTATTTGCTTCAGAATCGCTGATAGGAAACCCCGTATCCTTTGAAGTCGGGATACAGTACATATCCGGAGACGAGCTAAAGTCGGAGACCTTATCGCTTGGGGCAAACGTGATGGGCGAGATCAGGATAACTGTAACCGATCTGCAGGTGAGCTATATCGCAGGCACTCCTAGCCTGACAGGGAATCTGCTGAACCAGGGAAATACCATGGCGTTCTTTACGACCATAGAAATGGAAAAACCCACCTCAAACAGCAGCCTCGTGCCGCTGACAGACGAGCCGCAGTATCTGGGCGACCTGGAGGAAAACTCGCCCCTTCCATTCACGATCCCGCTTGCATATGACGGCGGCAGAATCCTGGCGGGCCAGTATCCGGTTTCGCTTCTGGTCACGTACAGCGACGAGCTGAGGGACGAACACGAGTTTGAAATAAACTCGGTTGTTGCAGTCGAGCCGCCGGCGCAGGAAGAGCAGCAGCCTGCCCAAAGCCGGGGCCAGCTTGGCGACATGACCGGCGTGATCGTCATCGGCCTGATAATGGCCGTGGCAGTCGTCGCAGCCATAGTCATCATAAGGATGCGGAGAAAAAGAGTATCAAGGCTGGCGAGTAAAGACGAAGACTATGAACCTCTGGACGAGTACCGCCGATCGGAGCGCGATTCGGCCGGTGGCCTGTAACCGCTTCGTCGAACTCTTTTATTTGATAAGTGCTATACATTTTTTGCAGCGTTCTATTGGATTACAGGCTCAAAGTTGCAGTCAGCATGCTTTTCAAAAAGAAAAGCAGCATGGTTGCAGCAGTCATCGCCGTTGCAATCGCGGTGCTCGTCATAGTGATAAACTATGTCACCTTTGACGGGGTGGGAAACGCAATCATACGCGACCTGGTCGACTACAGGTTTGGCCACATCCAGATAACCGACAGGGACGGCGACATTGAAAGGCCGGATAGAGAGCTGATAGGATTTCTGGAAAGCACGGGGATGGTCGAGGGGGCGACTGTGAGGCTGTCTGATGTTGCGTCGATAAACAACACCAGGACTCCCGTCCCTGTCAGGGTCTATGGCGTCCCGATTGTAGGGGTTCTTCCGCAGGAAGAAGAGGACGCGGCGCGCCTGACAGACACCGTGGTGCAGGGAACATTTCTCACGTCCCGCGATTCAATAGTGCTTGGCGCCAGCGTTGCAGATGACCTTGGGGCCAGAATCGGCGATCCAGTCATGGTGAAGGTGACTGACGAATCCGGAAACGAGCAGACAAAGAGGTTCACGGTGGTCGGGATATCCAAGACTGCCGGCGGGCTTGGCTTTGACACGTCTGCAATCGTTCACATCGAAACTCTGCGCGACTTGAACGGCAGGGACGACAGCAGCAGCGAGCTAATAGTGAGGCTCTATGACCCGCAGGACTCTGACAGGGTATCCCGGGCGTTTTCCACAAGATACGCCGGCGAGCGCTTTAAAATACAGACAATCGAGGAATCAGCCGAGAGCATCCTCCAGGGGATACGCTCCGGAATCGCCTTCATAAACTTGGTGGGGTATTTCGGGATGCTGTCGTCGGCGTTTGGCATCATCACGATAATGATGATGATTGTAACAAGCAAGATAAGGGAGATAGGAGTGATGCGGGCTATAGGCTCGAGCAAGACCGATGTGATGATGATCTTTCTGCTGCAGGGAACAATCATCGGGGCAATGGGGGCTGCGCTTGGGTTTCTGCTTGGATCCTCCTATGCCCTCTACGCCCAGAACTCGGACCTTTCATTTGGGGAGAGCCTGTCGCTTGCAGTACGCTACGACCCGGTGTTTGTAGCAAACACTGCGCTCACCGGCCTTGTGATGGGGGTTGTGGCATCGATTTATCCGGCATGGCGGACCACAAAGCTAGAACCGGCGGAGGCGACTCGCTATTAGGGATAGGTCAAGGATTGTAGAAGCATACGCCCTGACCAAGATTTACGGGACAGGCGACGTCTCTACGCTTGCGCTCAGGAGCGTGACGTTTGACATCCGCAGGGGCGAGTTTGTCCTGATAGTGGGCCAGTCCGGCTCTGGCAAGTCAACCCTACTTCACATAATGGGGCTGCTTGACAGGCCGACTGCAGGCAGGATAGTAATTGACGGGGTAGACGCAACCCGTCTCTCCGACACTGACAGGTCAATAGTGCGGCGGCACAAGATTGGATTTATCTTTCAGGCCTACAACCTCCTGTCCGACCTCACCGTGGCGGAAAACGTGATGCTGCCCCTAATGATGACAAACAGGACCGCGTCTTCTGCGATGAGGAGAGAAGCTGAAAGGGTGCTTGGAAGAGTGGGCCTTGCCCGGCAGGTAGACAAGCAGCCAAACCAGCTGTCAGGGGGACAGATGCAGAGGGTTGCGGTGGCAAGGGCGCTGGTCAGCAAGCCAGCGCTCGTCCTTGGCGACGAGCCGACTGGAAACCTGGATTCAAAGTCGTCGCAGGACGTCATTGCCCTGATGAAGGAGCTGAACAAGGAGCTGAACCAGACGTTTGTCATTGTGACTCACGCAAGAGAGTCGTTTGGCAGGGTTGACAGGACAATCGTCCTGAGAGACGGGAGGATAGAAAAGGTTGAGTAGGATGCACCAGCGCGGTTCGATGCTGTCAGGGGAGGCTGAGCCGAATGGACTTTAGGGTAATCCTTGCAACAAGACTCCTGTTAAAGAGAAAGGGCAACTTCATTGCGTCCATAACCGCGCTGGTGATTGGCATCATGGTGATCCTCTTTAATTCCCTGATATTCAACGGAGTTGCCCTAGGGATACTTAGGGATCTTGGCGACTACAGGTTTGGCAACGTGCTGGTGACAAAGAACGACGGAAACTTCGAAAACGAAGCCGCCCAGATCATGAGGTACGCACAGACCATACCGTATGTTGACGGAGCTGCACCCCGGCTCAGCTCGATAGCGTGGATGAATTCAACTGAAGGCAATACCAGGAACGAAGCCGACAAGGTGCCGGTTGTAGGAGTGGATCCGCTGAGGGACCCGACGGCTTCACGGCTCTCCGAGACCGTGACAGAAGGCTCGTTTGTGGATTCCAGGGGCGAAATCGTACTTGGGAGAAATGTCGCCGACGATCTAAAGGCCGAGGTGGGGACAAGGGTGGACATCAGGATGGTCACGCCGGACGGCGAGGATGCCGAAAGGCGGCTCGTAGTTGTCGGGATTTCCAGCTCTCCAGGCGGCCTTGCCTTTGATGATTCGACGATAATGACAATCGAAGACGTCAGGGAGATAACCGAAAGGCAGGGCGAGAGTGACCAGATCCTCATAAAGCTGGCAGACGCGTCGTTTCAGGAGGATCTAAAGGCCAGACTGAGCGAGGCCTATCGCGATCAGAACATAAAGGTTGAAACGCTTGAAGAGGCTGGGGAAGAGACCCTTTCCGGCATCCGGTCCGGGATTGCTTTCATAAACCTTGTCGGCTACTTTGGGCTGCTCTCTGCCTCCTTTGCGATTGTAACGATAATGATGCTCATGGTGTCGAGCAAGACTCGTGACATCGGCATCATAAAGTCGCTTGGCGGCAAGAGCACAGACGTCCTTGTGATATTTATCCTGCAGGGGTTGATAATTGGATCCATCGCAGCTGCAAGCGGATTCGCTGTCGGGTCGGCCGTAGGCATTTACTTGCAATCGATTGAATTTTCATTTGGGCCGGGCCTTGTCCTTGAAGTAGTCTATGACCCTCTGTTTACCCTGACGTCATCTCTTTCTGCCATAGTGCTTGGGACAGCTGCAGCAGTCTACCCTGCTTACCGCGCTTCCAGACTAGAGCCCATCGGCGCCATCGGGCGTGCCTGAAACAGGCTCCTCTCGGTCTCCTGTCCCTGCCGCAAAAAATGTAGTTTTTTCGCGCTCAAAATTCTGCTGCATTTTCAGCACGACAGAGCGGGAAAAAGTACCGAAATGGTACATTTTTTCACCTCATAATCGCGCAGTTTTTCGAGCGTTAACCGCGGCAGATATGCACAATTTTTTTCCAGTGGAAACTCGCCACTACCTGTTTGTCAGGCTGATGTACTCGTACGCCTTGACCGCGTTGTCAAACGCATAGTGCACCTTCTGGAACTGCTTTCTAAATTCTGCAACATCCTTGGCCACTATTGCAGGATCCTGATTGTCCACAACCACTCGCTTGATGAAGGTGGCAATCTCTTTCATCTCGCTCTCCTTCATGCCAAGGCGCGTAGTCTCCGGTACTCCAATCCTGACACCGCTTGGATGCATATAGTGCCTGCCGGCCTTGATATCGCCCGGCAACAGCTGCCTGTTCAATATGATGCCTGCCTTTTCCAGATCTTTTTCAATTGTACCACCATCTCCAAACTTCATAACGTCAACAGCGATCTGGTGCGATGCTGTATAGCCGCGCTTTTCTCCCAAAACTCCAAATCCGTATCCTGCCAGAGCTTCTGCTAATGCTTTTGCGTTCTTGATCACTTGCTTGGCATACTGCTTGCCAAATTCAAGTGATTCTGCGAGCGCGATTGCCTTTCCCGCCACATGGTGCAGGTGGTGGCTGCTTGTGTTTCCAGGGAATATGGCCTTCTTGATGGCTTCAGCGTGCTTTTCTAGAGATACAATAATTCCACCCTGCGGCCCCCACAGTGTCTTGTGCGAGCTCATGGTCATCGAGTCAACACCCTCTGCCAATGGATCTTGGAACTCGCCTCCAGCTATCAGGCCCGCGACATGGGCTCCATCATAGTTGATATACATGCCGTGGTCATGCATGAAACCAGCAAGCTCTTTTACTGGGTGCGGAAACAGGAACAAACTGCCACCAAACATGGCCATCTTGGGCGCCCTGCCTTCACGGGCCATCTCTTCGATCTTTTTCTTTGTAGCGTCAACGTCGATGGTCATCTCCTCCTTTGAAAATGGATAGTGCTCTATGTTCAGGCCGTGTACCAACCCGGCAGTGCCTGCATGCTCTTTTTTGCCGTGAGAGATGTGGCCACCAGATGGTATGGAAGCGGCCATCATCCAGTCGCCCGGACTTGAAAATGCTGAATATATTGCAAGGTTTGCCACGACGCCAGAAGTAGCGCGGCAATCTGCAAACTCTGCACGGAACACCTTGCGTGCAAGGTCGTTGCATATCAACTCAACTTGGTCAATGTAAATACAACCAGCGTAAACGCGCTCGCCGGGCCACCCCTCTGCATAGCGGTTGCCAAAATCAGATATCACCGCTTCCCTTACGGCCGGGCTTGGGATGTTCTCGCTTGCAATGAGCGGTATAGACCTGTTAAACCAGTCGTGATGCTCTCGCATCAGCCTCAAAACGTCATCATACGCTTTCTTGCTATCAGTCATATTCGATATATCCTCTACGGCTCTTTGAGAGGAGCGCTGGTTCTTTTAAGTTATCGCTTTTCCTCTTCAAAGAGGAACTTATGAAGAAGCTCGCATATTATAGCTGGTTTTTCGGCGAACGGCGCATGTCCTGCATCCTCAACTATCGCTACTTCAGAGCCACCTATCGATTCTTGAAAAGTTCGAATATATTCAAGCGGAATCAGCCTATCGCGCCTTCCCCATATTATCAAAGTTGGCACCTTTATCCGCCTTAGTCGGTCAACGCCTATCTGCGTGTTGACGCTGTTTTCGTATGATGACTTGAAGGCGTGCTTTGCTCCTGCCTGGTGCATCCTGTAGATAAAGCCATCGACCAACACCTCTGGTATCCTTACCGGGTCTGCCACCATCTGCTCAAGCACTGCCCTCACGCCCTTTTTCTCAGGATTCATGGCCGCCTCAAGGTACTGCTCGAGTAAAGGCGTAGGGCCGTTGAGCATCCCTGACGTGTCTATCAAAACCAGCCTGTGTACCAGATCAGGTTGTTCTGCAGCCAGTTGCGCTGCAATGTATCCGCCGAGAGAGTGCCCAACGATGCTTGCCCTTTGCATCTTGGTCGTACGGATAAAGCCTGCAACAACTTCAACAAACTTTGCAATAGCGTAGTCGATTTCAGGCTTGTCGCTCAGCCCAAAGCCGGGAAGGTCTAGAGCAACAGAGTGCAGACCAAGCAGGGACATTGCATCTGGTATGTCTAGCCACCGGTCCGCTGAAGAGCCAAGACCATGGATGAATATCACATGGCGTCCTTCCTCTGTGTCCTGGCTGCTGTCGGGCGCGGAACCCTCGCTACCAAGAACATTGCTCCGGGCCTCAAGGTAGTGCACCTTCAAGCCAGCCACATCTACAAAGGCCTGCCTCAACGCTGCATCCCAATATATGGGCCGGCGGAATTAAACTATGTTTCTCATATTGGATTATCATATAGATGGAGAAGAAAACTGCGGCAATGATGTTGTTGTTATGGCTTACATGTGCGCGCGCAAATTTTTCACGTATGCCACAATCTCTTTTTCAGCTCTTTTAGGCGGTAATAGATGTTGCAAGAGCTGCATGTCCACACAGGATTCTTGTCTGCGATCCAGTACTGGCTATCAAAATGCTTTTCAGCCATAGCGTTGCCGCATTGGGGGCATGCAAAAAATGACGATAGTAGCGGAGCAGAGTCTTGTGGCATAGCTTTCTAGAGTGTGAACGCAATATAATAGCAAGTATAGTAGAAAAATTAAATTTTATGATAATTGCATAATTGCTCTTCTGATCGTTGTTACTATAGCTTGACGCGTATGAGACTGGATCAACACATTGAGCCAAGTGCGCGGGTGCCCAAAGTCCCTCTCTTTTGCCGCTGCGTCTTTATGCCTGATTTGATTTTGGATATTGCTTTTCTTTCTGACATTGCCAGATCTTCCGATATTTGGAGGGTGCGTTATACGATTACCACTAAAGCTGGATAGAAATTGCAATTTTGCTGTTCATAAATACAAAATGTACATCTGTATCAAGTATGATTAGTGATTCAATTATGATGATAACATAAAACACAAAAACTATGATAAAGTCTAAATACTTGCTACGCGCCATAGATGGCGGAAATGCCGATTTCTGTAAAGCAACGACATCCACAGCAGTACGTTGGCGGTGGTATGCACTGCGACCCTGACTATTCTAGGCGAAGGTACCAGCAGTACGTACAGCACAAGTGCAGCCACAATCATCTAAACAGATGCCACGTCTGCAATAATTACTGTCATTGTTGAGAGAGGAAAGGAAGAAGAAAAGGGCGGGTATCCCGTCACTGAATATCCGTCCTCTTTTTCCCCTCTTTTTCTACTGGCTCGGAATCATCAGAGACATACAAGATTGATTGATGGATGAATGGATCGTTCCTTCAGCCAACAATAACAGCTTAGAAATCGTGCTATGCAGGAATCTGTAGTGCTATATGTGTACCGAGTCAATGGTATCATTCATCGATCCATTTTTTTTGCCTCCTTTCTTTTATGCCCCGGCAGAATTAAACAATGCTCCTAACCTTTGGATTATTCCTGCCGTAGTTTCTCGGACCGGCTATCCAGACAGTTGCACTGCATTGCGGGCAATGTGTAAAGAACTTTGCCCTGCCCTCGTACTGGAATACTCTTTTGCAGTTCTTGCACCGCAGCTCTACCATACCAACAATAATGGCAGGCATTGGATTTAACTACTGAGTAGCCACTGCGTTGGAATTTGAATCAAGAGCTTCAACAACCAAGACTGTGCCCTGTTTTTCCACAATGCGCACCTTCTGTCCTTTATCTATGGTCTCGCCCCTTGTCCTTGCCTGCCAGTATTCTCCACCGACTAGCACGTATCCTGTCTTGTAAGCAGAGACCGCATCTATCAGCACTCCCTCCTTTTCCATAAAGACGAAATCAACTCTTGGCCTGTTCTTTGCCTGCCATACCTTGTACGTGATTATGCTGAAAAGTGCGGCAAAGGGCGCAATAATTACGAGTGAGAGCAGGATCAGGTTCCCGAGGTGCTCCTCTGTGATGAGCAGAGGGTCGACAGGCTGGGTTATCATAAGTATCGACCCTATCGCAAGGGTGACGATGCCGCCTATGCCCAATGCCCCAAACCCCGGGCTGTACAGCTCGTACCCCAGGAGGCCAATTCCAATGGCCAGCATGGCCAAGGCGCCCCAGTTTACGTCAAATCCCTGCCCGATGAGGCTTAGGATTATGAGCACTGCTCCGGCGACCTCGACTCCAAACCCCGGCGAAGCGAGCCCGTATATCGTGGCAAATAGCCCTATCGTCAGAAAGGTGGTAAAGATGAGAGGGTTGGCAAGAAAGCTCATGAACATCACCCTCAGGCTTGGCTGGTGCATCACTATCTGCGCGCCTGCAGTATCGAGGAACTCCTGCTCCCCGGCGACAACCACCGATGCATTGTGGGCTGTATCGAGCAGCTCCGGCGGGCTGGCTGCGATCGCTTCAATAATGTTGTTATCAAGCGCAGCCTCCGGCGTGAGGTTATCGTTATGAGTGATGAACCTGGCAGCCTGAGTCTCGTTCCTCCCGTGCACCTGAGCAAGCGACACTGCCTTTCCGACAAGGGCATTGATCGTCTTGGTATCGTTGATTGGCTGGCCGCCGGCAACAGGCTGTGCAGACCCAATGGTCGTGACGGGAGCCATTGCCGCATAGCTGGTGCCGAGAAGTATTATCGTGCCTGCAGACCACGCGCTCTTGCCCTGCGGATAGACGTATCCTAAGACAGGGACTTCAGACCGCTGGATGCTTTCAACTATGTCAAGCGTCGCGTCAACAGAACCGCCAGGAGTGTCGAGACCAAGAATAACTGCAGTATAGCCACTATCATTTTGAGATGCAGCGGATATCGCACTTTCAATGTCTTCATCAGTCGCAGATGAAATGAAATCCTTTACGTCAACCCACAAGACCTTTTTGTCGCTCTTTGGCTCTTGTGCGGAGACCGCTGATGCTGCAAAAAATATCATCAAGCCGAGCACAACGAGAATCAGGGAATAGCGAGCTTTTTTCATGGCGGCGCCCAACAATGTCTATAACTGCTGTTTGGATCAAACGGCCCCGGCAATTCCGCCCTCCCGCCTTCTTCCTTGCTGAGTTTCTCTCTTCTACTGTCCCTGCCCAAGCCGCCTCAGCTCCTCCCTTATCATCATCCTCAGGTCTGAATCGGATGGCGGTGGTGGAGGAGGAGAATCCGATGGTTGGGCCGGCATGTACCTTTTCAACAATCCAAACAGGGTCCCCAAGTCCTCCGAATCCCTCCTGTCGCCGCCCGTGACTACAACCATGTTCCGCTCCCTGGCTATCTCCGTCCATGTCTGAAGCTCCCTCAGGCGCATGGCGGCCATATTTTGCGTATAGTAATTGGCGGCCTGAGACATTTTTTCCGCCGCCTTGAGCTCGCCCTCGGCGATTATGATCCTGCCCCTCTTTTCCCTCTCAGCCTCTGCCTGCTTTGCTATGGCCCTGTGCATGTTCTCTGGCAAGGAGACGTCCCGTATGGCCACCGTAGTCACCTTGACGCCCCAAGGGTCGGTTGCAGCGTCCAGCACTTCCTGCATTCGCTTGTTCAGCTCCTCCCTTCTTGATAGGATGTCGTCAAACGTCACCTGCCCTATCAGGTCCCGAAGCGTCGTCTGGCCCAGCAGGCTTGAAGCAAGCAGATAATCGTTCACCCTGATTACTGCATTGCTGGCCTCATTCACCCGCAGATAAATCACCGCGTCAACATCCACAGTCACATTGTCCATCGTGATGATCTTTTGCTTTGGAACATCCAGCGTGACTACCCGCAGGTCCACCTTTACTGCCTTGTCCACGATTGGAACGAGTATTATCAGACCAGGGCCCTTTGCGCCTATCAGCCTTCCAAGACGGAAGACAACTGCCCTTTCATACTCCCTTACTATCCTGATGGCTGAAGCAAGGATTATTATCGCAATGACGGCGGCAATCCCGATGACTAATAGCTCGCCAAATGCTACCTGAAGTAGTAGCATGATTTACAATGCATTGTAAAGGATTTTAATCTTGGTCACTCGGCTGCAAAATCGCCATCTTAATTTCTTGCATCACACTGAATGTAGAGAGGTGCCATAATATCGGTAGCAGAGTTGCGAATCGCCTCTGCGAATCTGACTCCCATATACAGTACGATTCAAACAAAAGAATGCTATAGCGGCATCTAACTAAATACCATGTAACGCAGCTTTGTGCACATACATATGCTGTTGATATCAGTCAAGCCAACAGTTGGTGAAAAACAAACAAAAAACATGGATTGGCTTCGTTCATCATCAATCAGTCCATAAGAGCGACGATATTGATATCGGCGATGTTGACGCAGCCAGCCGCGACTTTGTCGTAGTAGAGGGAGGATTTGACAAATCTAGTGCCATCGCAATCGCATTCCAAAGTAAAACCTACAAAACAGCTTAATCTTTATTGCATATTGGATTTATCTTAGTTCTACACCTCTCGTGGATATGTTTCCAATTTCCATTTTCAAAGTATTCTAGATGCTTGATATCGTCTTTGTCAGACACTATTCGTTCGTCTCCATCCTTTGGACCGCCACTCAGTGCGCGCCTTATGCCTGACAATGATGGTGGTGGAGGAGGTCTAAGCTGCGACATGTTGCTAGCTGCATGATATTCTATTTAATCAGATCTGAGGTTGTATGCAAGGACACAATCATGCCAGCACCGCTCATCCTGATGCTGAGCCAGAATATGGCAGATAATATCAGAGAGCCTGTGTTCTCTAGCGGACCACCATTACCGAGCATTTGGCTCTTTCTAGAACCCCTTTTGATACACTACCAAGTATCTTTAGCTTCTTGGCAATGCTACCATACTTGGCACTTCCTATGATGATCAATTCCACCCCTTTGCTTTCTGCATATTCCAATATCTTGTCAGTAGGTCTGCCCAGAACTACGTCTGTCCTAATTTTTTTCAATCCTTCCCTCAGCTCGTATTCATGCTTTTTCTCGTCAAGTATTTTGATAGCCTGGTCTTTCATCGCTGAATAAACATACTGTGCATGCTCTTCAACAGCTGTGAATCTAGGGTTTTTTCTTGATTTGATTGCATGCTCCATCACAGGATAGATGGGAATTTCGGTTATAACGTGCAAGAGAATGATCTCTGTATCGGGGTTTACTTTTGCAAGTTTGACGGCATGTTCTAGTGCATTGTCACCGGGATTGGCAATATCGTACGGAACTAGGATTTTACTATATGCCAAAGCGATCTATCATTCTGGTCAGTTTATTTAAGCCGATTGCCTAGGTGTGCGATACTTTAGGTCAAGTTCGATAACAACTCCTTGCATATTTTCTTAGGAATCTAGCCAAACTTTGAGGAGGTAATCTACACATTTGCGCTTTACAAGAAGGTCAAGGAGGCTTACCATCCCACTTGACCGTCGTCATCCATGTCTGGCGATTCTGACAGTGTCCTTTGACATAACTGCTGATCATGAGAATGTGATTCGGGGCAAAATTCTGCCCGTGATAAGACGGCAGAAAGGCCAAGAGTAGCTGCTTTGAACTGACCCGGCAGATATAAGAGGGAGTTGGGACAATCAAAAGCGGAGATGGACGAAAGTACCAAGCGTTTCCTCCGCACCCAGCTGATGTGGATGGGGATCTATTTCGGGATCGCAGTCGCGATATCCTTCCTGCTTCCCTTTCCGTACTCTTTCATCGTGCTTATCGGGGTAATAATGGGCCTTGCTTTCTGGAGGAGGCGAAGGATGTTTCGGCAGATGGGCGGCGCCGGCTATGGTGGCTCTTTCTTCGGAGGCGGCGGCATGTTTGGGCAGCGGGACAGGGGCATCAGCTATTACTGCATGAATTGCGGGACAAAACACAACCAAATCTCTTGTCCTAAATGTGGGTCGAAGCTGAAAAGGGCTGGCTTTTAATGTGACATTGCGGCTAGTTTAAAGTATGGAGAAGATTCGAATTCTTGGGATTGCTGGCAGCCTGAGAAAGGGTTCTTACAACAAAGCTGCATTGAGGGCCGCTCAAAAGCTTGCCCCTGAGAACGCGGAGATAGAGATCTTCGAGCTGGATGGCATCCCGCTGTACAACCAAGATAACGAAATGGATCCGCCAGAGGCAGTGAGCAGGCTGAAACAAAAGATCCGCGCAGCCGATGCAATCATGTTCGTCACGCCGGAATACAACTACTCGGTACCCGGTGTGCTAAAGAACGCAATAGACTGGGCTTCACGGCCGTACGGCGACAGTGCCTGGGAGGGCAAACCTGTTGCAATTATGGGCGCATCGCCAAGCATGCTCGGCACCGCGCGTGCTCAATACCATCTGCGACAGATGCTTGTATTCTTGGATATGCATCCCCTCAACCGGCCCGAAGTGATGATATCTCAAGCAGCCGACAAGTTTGATCAGCAGGGCAATCTGACAGACCCAGATACTGCAAGAAGAATCAAAGAATTGGTGAACGCTCTGGCTCTCTGGACAGTCAAGCACAAGCGGCTAAATCAGACATTAGAAGCATAGTTTTGCACAATCTCTTTTTTTCCTCTGTCCGAGAGCTGGAAGTCGGTGGATTCCTCATGAGCCGTTTGCTCTTGCCGTGAGGGTCAAAAACGCTTCCGCGCACCAAACAGACAAGCATGCCCCCCAACTTGTTGACAAAGTTGCATTGGACGGACTTGCAAAATGATATATCGAAGGGCTGCTCTACTTACTCGCTTATTTCCTCTTCCTCATGTTCCGCATAGCAATTGAAGAATTCCTGTACGGCCTTGTTCTTGGACCCCCCTGTTATTTTCAGGGTCTTATTTTCTTCTCCTCCGGGCGTTCCACAGGATCTCTCACACGCCAGATTGATCTCGGCCGCGTTGACTATGGCACCGGGCGATCTGTTCTTGTCTGATGATACATCTTGGCAAGCATGCCTTTCTCCTCCGGTATCGCATCGGGCGTTACTCAAATCAATACATAAAGTGGCTCAGGTGCCCCCCCTCTCCACCATCGAGATCTTCATTCGCCCTCCAATAACAACAACGATGGCCGCATTAGCTTGCGGTAAAGCGGCCAGTTGTATTGCCTGTTCACTCTTCCAGTTGCTGGAAAAGGCGAGTACTGTGGCCACAGTTGAACCATGGGTAGCTTAATTACGACACGATCTTCTTTTGCAACAGAATAGTGTTGTCAAGAGCCTCGATAAAGGCCTCGTCAAAGGCCTTGTGATTCTCTACTATCAGCCAGTGATCTCCGCCACTGATAATCTTCATTTTCATTGCCGGGATTTGTTTTTGCATCTGGGTCATGAGTCGGACAAATACTTCATCGTCACTCCCAACTATTCCGAACAATCGAAGGTTGCTGTTCATCCTCAATAGTTCCGTCGTGTTGCCAGGTATCGAATAAAGTGCAATGGTGGCGGCGGAAAATCCTTCTACTGATGTCCTTGTGAAAATCCTTGTGAACGTTTCACGCTTTTTTTCGTTCTTGAATACGTTCTTGGCGACTTCGTTTTCTTGCATTGTCTCTTCGGCCAGGGCCACCATCCCCTTTGTTCTGGCAATCTCCCTCGTCCGGGAGTGCTTTTCAAGGTCGGCATCGGGTATGATTTCAGAAGAAGAGGAAATAATTATGAGGTTGTCTATCTTTTCGGGGTATGTAGCTGCAGATATGCAGGAAATCTGCCCGCCTATAGAATGCCCTACAAGCGTACACCGGTCAATTGATAGCTCGCTAAGCAGGGCATGAAGATCTTCAACCAAATCATGCATGGTAAACGCCTGGACCTTGCCAATGTCACTCCTGTTGTGACCTCGCAATTCATATGCTATAACTCTGAGTCCTTTTTGGCGAAGAATTCTAATTTCTTCAGCCCAGATTTCGATATTGCCTCCAATTGGGTGGATCAGTACAACAGGATAATCCGTCTCAGGTCCAAATGTCTCATAATACATTCTTGGGGTATTCGCTGTCTCAAGATAGGGCATCGGTATTCTTTGGAATGCAGAGCTTGCCTATATTTTCTTTCGAGGAAATCACAGAGAAAAGTTGTGCATGCGTGCGATAAAATATCATAGGGCGTAGGACTGCATTATACATATGGAAGCAAAAGGTAGAAAATACCAGCCATAGCTGGCTCTAGCGAAGGCGCTGGAAAGACTATTGCTTTGGCATTATGATGGCAAGCACAAACAGTTCTGTCCACCTTGAAAAGCTGCATTATTGTTTAGAATCAGAACCGTCACCTAGATCTGAAAAATATTCGGAGAGCTATTGCGCGGATGTCATATGGCTTTTTTTGACAGTCATATAATATATCACACATTCCCCACAGCAAATGACTTTACAACCTCGGTCCAGGCTGCCCCGATATTGCTTCTGTTGTATCCACCACCGCCCAATGCAATTATCCTGCCCTGACAGTGCTTGTGTGCTAGCTGGTGGAGCAGGTCTGCTGCATGTCTGTGCGCCCTCGGTGAATACTGCAGGTGCGTTATAGGATCGCCAGCCAGTCCGTCGGCGCCACACTGGAGTATTACCAGCTCCGGCTTGGCGTTGTCTACAAACTGCTCGACCTTGCCAAATGCCTCGATGAATTCATCATCGCCAGCTTCCGGTTCAAGCGGAAGGTTCAGCTTTGTGCCAGCGGCACTGCCTTTGCCAGTTTCCGTTGCAAAGCCTGAGCCTGGATACAAGTACCGACCATCTTCATGAATGTCTGCAAAGAACAACAATGGATCATCTTCAAACTCATAAAAGACTCCGTCACCGTGGTGCGCGTCAATGTCTACATACATTACGCGCTTTATCCCGTACTTTTTACGTGCAACAATTATTGCCACTCCGATGTCATTGAATACACAAAAGCCGCCAGCCGTGTCCCGCCGAGCGTGGTGCAGTCCACCAATTGGATTGAACGCGTGATCTATTTTTGATCCCTTGCCGTCGTTGCCGGCAACTACCATCTCAAGCGCTGCCAGGGTTGAGCCAACCACACAGAGTGACGCTTCAAAGACTCCTTTGAATGCTGGCGTGTCTCCCTTGTCTAGCAGCACGCCTCCGTGCTTTGATGCTATCCTCACAAGATCTACGTACTCCTTGTCGTGGAACGATAATACGTCCTGCTCGGTTCCAGATACCGGCTCTTCTATCACAATATTTTCGATGTTCTCCGTTTGCAGTTTTCTCCAGAACGCATCCAAACGGTCAGTGCCAAATGGGTGCGAACCACCAAATCCATATCTTGCGAGCGCCTCGCCATAAAAAACGGCTGTCTGGCACATCAATGAGAGTACGGAGACTGCAAATAAATATTCTACATATGATCTAGATAGCCTGTCGTATGTTTACAGGCATAGTCGAAGGGACTGGCAAGGTTAGGTCTATATCGAAGAGCAAAAAGGGTGCCGACACGGTCATGAGGGTCAGCCTTGGCAGGCTTGGACGCGGTCTCAAGCGAGGTGATAGCGTCTGCATAAACGGCGCCTGCCTGACAGTCACAAAGCTATCAAAAGGCGATGCAGAGTTTCAGATGGTGGCAGAGACTATCAGAAGGACAAACCTCGGCAGTGTGAAACCTGGAGACAAGGTGAACATCGAGAGGTCCATGAAAGTAGGCGACAGGCTTGAGGGTCATTTTGTCCTAGGTCACGTTGACGGAACCGGCATCATTGAGGATGTGCAAAGACTGTCATCTGAGACTAAAGTGTGGATCAAACTTGGCGAAGGGCTGGCGAAAACCTTGGTTCCAAAAGGTTCCATTGCGGTGGATGGTGTAAGCCTCACTCTGGTTGATATCAGGGGAGACTTGGTCTCCGTATCTCTGATACCCCATACCCTTGGGACTACGACCCTTGGATTGAGGAAGAAGGGTGATATCGTAAACATAGAGACAGATATTCTAGGCAAGTATGTAGCAAGCAACCTGTCAATGAAATAGAGAGAGGATGGGCACTTCCAAAAATAATTAAAAAAACGAATATCTGAATCAAACAGGTCATCAACGAGAGGGGGAGCAAGATTTGACAGCCTGGAAAATTGCCTCCATTTTATCATTTGGCGAGCAGGAAAATCGAATCCAATGCTCTACAGTACCCATGCGCACTTGCGCTTCATAATTGAAAATGCCATACGTTACCGTCTGGGCCGGACTGCGAAAATTGTTCACATACACTTAGTTCACTAGGAGAACTGCGTATATCCTACATATGAGGAGATTAGATAGATGACTAGGATTCTGGCATATTGTGAAGGGTGCAAGCACGCATTGTATGAATCTGATATTTCTGCCAATGGATCTTATTTGGCAGTGGATGATGGGACGGTTTTGACATGCCCCAATTGTGATCGGGTAAATGAAGTCTACTCCCACACGGTTGCGAAAGACCGACACAGTTTTGCAGCGCGGAGTGACAAAACAAAACACTATTGAATAGTACGCTACCCGAAAGGGTGAATGTGAAGCGCGGATGGAAAAGTGTCAAGACACCGTTAGCTGAAGGCAACCGCATACAGTACAACTGAGGCCGCACATGTCATTAGACGACCAGACACTAGCTCAAGCGGCGGGATTGAAAGTGAGAGGGTGGAAAGAATCGTTGACGCTAGCTGTTAAGGACGATGCGTAAAGAATTTCATGAGGATTACACTTGTTACACCCGCAGCTATTGCGACAATGCTAAAGGGGAAAAGAATCCAAACTCCTAAACCTACAGTCCATGAAAGGTAGAATAGAACTAACCCAAATGCAAAAAAGGAAATAACAAGTACGTAATCTCCCACTGCATCTTTAATCTTGAGCATTATTTGGTGTCGGCTATTTTGCATTTTTCCCGACATTAATTATAGGCAGCCCATTGAATATAGGCATTCTTGTACACGAATGAAGAAAGAACAACCACGCCCGAACACCCGTTAAAAACAACCAAAGATGGAACACTACCAATAAAGTGGTAGTAACCAACATTTTAGTAATCTTTTAATAACAAAAACCAGCAACTGCTGTTATTGTCTCTTGCTGAAGCAATGGCAGCACTCAAGGCTGGGAAATTCGTTCTGGTCCACGACGACAAGGGACGCGAGAACGAGATTGATATGGTAATAGCCGCAGAGCATGTCAAGCCGCACCATGTTGCAACAATGAGAGAGGCCGCCGGCGGCCTCTTGTGCCTTGCAATCGCAAACGAGATCACCACAAAGCTTGGGCTGGTCTACATGCATGAAATGATAGACATGATGGGTAAAGTCAACCCGATATTTTCAAAGTTAACAGAGGGAAAGGCTGCATATGGCGACAAACCTTCATTTTCGATCTCTATCAACCACCGCTCGACCTTTACCGGCATTACCGATAACGACAGGGCTCTAACAATATCCAAGATGGCAGAAGTCTGCAGAAATATTGATTTTGGAGGTGTTGAAGAGTTTGCGAACAACTTTCGCGCCCCCGGCCACGTTCCAATCCTGATAGCGTCAAGACGCCTGTTGCATGACCGGATGGGTCATACTGAGCTATGCGTCTTCCTGGCCAAGCTCACCGGAATCGTACCTGCAGTAGCCATGTGCGAAATGATGGATTCAACCACGCATAGGGCGCTTTCAATTGAAGCGGCGCAAGAATATGCAGACAAATTCGACATCCCGTTGGTTGATGCAAGCGAGCTCAAAGCGCACGCCAAGGTGGCATAAGCAAGATTGGCAATAAGCATTGCAATAGTCGTTTCCGAGTTTAACAGCGAAGTCACCTTCAAGATGCTAGAGCGCGCAAGGAACCATGCAGACAAGGTAGGCGCCAAGGTCAGTCACATCTTTTATGTGCCCGGCACATTTGACATGCCGCTTGCAGTAGAGCAATTACTGAAAAAAAGGAACGTCGACGCGGTAGTCACGCTTGGAGCCGTGATTAAGGGGGACACGCGGCATGACGACATTGTCGCAGAAAACGCTGCCAGGCTCATATCCGACCTGTCGCTAGAGTACGGGAAACCAGTTGCGCTTGGCATAACCGGACCCGGCATGACCGTCAACCAGGCAATAGAAAGGATCAATCCCGTGCCTGTCCGAGCGGTTGACGCGGCAGTGAATATGGTTCTGCGTTTGAGAAAGCTACAAAAGGCAGTCGACAAGGGAACTGTGGTAATAGTAAATGATACAGCTCACAATAATCAGGATTGACGGATACGGACCTTGGACGGTCACCCTTGGTTACGACAGGGAAGCCCAGCTGCAGATGCTGCAGGCAAAAATCTATCATGACGTGCAGCGGCTGTTTTCATCCAAGGATGGCATCGTATTCTTCAACAGGTTTGATGAATATTTTGCGATAACAAACGGCCTCGACGCTGACGACCACCGGGAAATCCAGCGTGAGCTCGCAAAGTCGTACAAGGATCTGGCGATGTCAATGGCGATCGGGTCTGGCAAGACTGCATTTGAGGCAAACCTGAACGCGTATCGCGCAAGAAAAGAAGGCGTGGTGCTCGACAGAGGGGCGAGAATATTTGGCAGCATACATGAATCAGCCGACTTGGCCCAGATAATGCACATTGACGTTGATAGCTCGACAAAAGTGGGCAACAGGCTGTCGCCGTATGAAGTGACTGCACTTGTAATGAAAATTTACAGCAGGCTTGCCGAAGAATTCCTGAAATACGATTCACTTGCATTCTTTCTTGGCGGTGACAACGTCATGGTGATTTCAAATGGTATGACAAAAGAGCAGGCCGACGAGGTAATAAAGAAAGTGACATCCGGCATAGACATCAGGCTCAACTGTGGCATTGGAATCGGGAAAAATGGAAGAAGGGCCGCCGAGGCTGCCACAACAGCGCTTGACACGATCAGAGACCTGCGGAGAGAAGGAAAAATCCAAACAATATACGAGATACGATGCCCATAGCCATAACCAACGCCAGCCTGCTTTTAGGCAAAGAGCTCGACTATGTCGAGTCTGGCTATGTTGAGATTGATGAGGGCGGCAGGATAAAAAGCGCAGGAGAGGGGAGCTATGGGGGCGCTGGTAAACAGCTCAACGCAAAAGGATTTCTCGTGATGCCGGGACTGATCAATTCGCATACCCATATTGCAGATTCTATAGGAAAGGACATTGCAGCCGGCGACAGGCTTGATGCGCGGGTTCATCCTGTGTTTGGAGCGAAGAAGAAGATTCTGCAAAAGAGCCTGCCGGCGCACCTAAAGGCATTCATAAGAAATTCTGCGATATCGATGATGAAAAAAGGCATTGTAGCCTTTGCAGATTTTCGGGAAGACGGACCAGAAGGCGTAAAGCTATTGAAAGAAGCGATTGCCGGCCTGCCGATAAAGTGCATAGCGCTTGGCAGAACAAGCCATCACGCCGATCCAAGAGATATGGCAGGCCTTCCTCCAGAAGCGGTAGATCAAGCCAAGCGGGTATTGGAAATGGCAGACGGGCTTGGTATCAGCGGTGCCAATGAAAACACCGACGAGGCCCTCTCGCAATATAGAGAACTAGCAAGAGAAAAGATAATTGCCATACACGCTGCGGAATCAAAAGAAACTGTCGAATTTTCAAAATCACGCACAGGCAGAAGCGAAGTCGATAGGATAATCGAGCGGCTAAAGCCGGACTTTGTTGTGCATATGACGCATGCGTCAGAAGACGAAATCTCGCTTGTCGCAAAAAGCAAAACAGGAATAGTAATCTGCCCCAGGGCAAACGGTGTGCTTGGCGCAGGCATCCCAAGGGTTGCCCAGATGCTCAGGCAAGGCTGCCTGGTGGCCATAGGCACGGACAATGTGATGCTGAACTCGCCGGATTTATTGAGAGACCTGGATTACATCTGGAAAGCGTCAAGGGCAATAGAGGGTGAAATGGTAGCGCCCCGTGAATTTCTGAAAATGGCGACTATCAACGGAGCGCAAATTCTCCGACTAAATTCTGGATGCATTGAAGCTGGCCGTTCAGCAGATCTATTATTCATTGATAAAATGCATGCTGATCTCTATCCTATGCACGATCCTTATGCGGCGATAGTTCACAGGCTGAGCCAGAGTTCTATCAGATCAATCATGATAGACGGCAAGTTTGTAGAGGATGCAAGTTGAAGGTAATGATCAATGGTGCAATGACAGTTGACGGTAAGATCGCGACTGCAAGCGGAGATTCGAAAATTTCCTCAAAAGAAGACCTCATCCGGGTCCATAGACTCCGGGCTTCGGTTGACGCAGTAATAGTGGGCATCTCAACCATCTTGGCAGACGATCCTAGGCTTACCGTCAGGCATGTGAAGGGCAAGAACCCGGCTAGAGTAATAGTCGACAGCAAGGGCAGAATCCCAGTCGACTCGCAGATAATACGCACTGCGTCGAAGATAAGGACAATTGTAGCGGTGACTGACAAGGCACCAGAAGAAAAGGTACACAAGCTGGAGGATATGGGAGCAGAGGTACTGGTTATCAGAGAAGGGAAAAGAGGCGAAAGTGCTGCAGTGCCCCATGGCGTGGATCTAAAAGAGCTCTTTCGCAGGCTGGGCAAAATGGGAATGAAAAAGGTACTGGTCGAGGGTGGAGGCGAGCTCAACTGGTCCCTGTTGCGCCTAGGGCTGGTAGACGAGCTCACGGTGACAGTAGCACCCAAGATTGCTGGCGGCAGGCTGGCAACTACGCTTGTAGAGGGCGATGGGGTTGATGAAATTGCACAGGGAATCAAGTTGAAGTTAAAGCAGGTTGAGCAAAAGAAGAGAACAGGCGAGCTTGTATTACACTACAAGCTGCGAGACATGTGATTGAACAAGGAGCGACAACAATAATCTGGAGGCATGCTGCAACAGGTCTTATTCTTGCGCGCCTCCGGCACGTGATGGAATGCATTGTAGAGGATGAAAAAATAGAACCAAAAATGCAGGAGCGTTTCAGGCAAAGCGCGAATTCGATGCAATGAACCCCGCAAAGAGCATGCTGTACTAAAATATGATATTGACGACAAGTTTGCTGGAGCGTTCCTATCATTCAAGGAAATCCCGTGATTGCCGGCGAGCTCCCACCGATCTAACTTATTAAGTCCAATACCTTATATCATTTCAAATGGGCAGATAACTCTTGGTCAGCTGGAGCTACATAGTTGTTTGCAAGCATTGTGGATACATTTCAGCAGAAAAGCTGCCTGAAAAGGAAGCTAAAGATCTGATGCATGCGCATGAGAAGAGTAATGCCGGGTGCACCCTTGGCCATATACAGTTGATGAAGGTGAGGGCCTAGGCAACTCCTGCCTTCTTGTACAGCATCTTTACACATTCAGAATATGTGCGGTACTTGAATTTGATCTCGTCTATCGGGACATCTTGCTTCAAGAGGTCTTTACTCGTATCAATCTTGTATTTCTTCTGGATGTCCTGCAAAATAGTGTTTACGGTAGAGTCGCGATACGATTCGTCTATTAATTCTGCCACAATGTACAATTGTGTCATGCTTGCATATCAAACTATGCTCTTCTACATATGCAGGCAACATGGCACCCTTGTGACTATTGCCTGAATTCCATAGCACTTTTTAAGATGTCAATTTATTATGGAATCCATCCTTGGATGGTTCTGCAAAATTCAACATAGGAAAAACGATGGACGGCACAAAATTTGAGCTTGACCGGACTTCGCTGACAAAGCATGCAATAATTTTAGGCGCAACTGGCTCTGGCAAGACCGTGCTGTCAAAAGTCATTGTGGAAGAAGCTGCCCTGCAGGGCATCCCGACATTTGCCATCGACCCAAAGGGAGACATTGGCAACCTTGCATTCAAGTCTGCCACATTTGACTTCTCAAAATGGTGTGGAAAAGAGGCTGATGCTCTGAAAACCGACAGGACACAATATGCCGCCTACCTTCAAGAGACTTACCAAGAAAAGGCACAAGAGTTCAACCTGTTGTCAACATCCGCTGCTAAGAACTTTGAAAAAGTTACAGTCAGGATATTCACCCCAAAATCATCGGCCGGACTTGCGGTGGGGATAGCGCCTGATCTCTCTGCCCCAAAAGACTTTGACAAACTGCTCAGCAGTGACATTTCGTCTGCAGCCGACCTCCTTGACCTTACTTCTTTTAACTTGCTACGGCTGGCCGGGTATGGCGAAGGAGACAGAAAGGAGGTAACCTTTGTCTCTGCAGTCCTGGAAAATGCGTGGAAAAATGGCGAAAACCTCAAGATAAAGGACCTTATCAAGAACATCGAGAGCCCATCGTTCAGCTACATCGGATCGTTGCCCGTCTCAAAAGTGGTGTCTGAAAGGGAAAGAAAGGACCTTGCAACAAGGATAAACCTGTTGATATCGGATCCAAAGCTTCGCTCGTGGTCGTCTGCAGAATCTATCAATTTTTCCGAACTTTTCAGCACCCCCTCAATCAACATACTCGACCTCCGCAACATCCAGTCGGAGCAGGAAAAACACCTGTTTGTCGAGCTGATACTTCAACAGCTGTTCCAGTGGCTCATCAAGCAGGGCAGCGCGCAAACGCTGCGCTACCTGCTGTATTTCGATGAAATCGCCGGCTACTGTCCACCAGTCAGGGAACCTCCGTCCAAGAAGTTGCTGCTGCTCCTGATTAAACAGGCAAGGGCTTTTGGTCTCGGGATGATACTTGGAAGCCAGAATGCAGTAGATCTTGACTACAAAGTGATCTCCAACGCTAATGTCCGCTTTATAGGAAGGCTGGGTGCGCAGCGCGATATCCAACGCGTAAGCGTTGGATTGGAGCTTGATTCCGACGCAGAAAGAGAAATTGCGAGGCTGCGTCCCGGAGAATTCTTTTGCAACACGTTTGACCCCAAGTTCAGGTCGGTCATAAGATCTAGGTGGACTCTGACGTATCACAGGGGACCACTTGAAGACAACGAGATTGCCGAACTTATGGCAGAATTAAAGAAGAAGAGCGAGACAGTCGTCAAGCAAGAACAAGATGAGAGCAGCGAGCCAGAAATCGAACAAGAGGAAATTGAAGAAGAGCCAGAAAAGCCAGCCAAATTCCTGCCTGTCGTGGCACCAGAAAGCCAGATAGTGGCAGCAAGCGATGACGAGACGTTCCTTTTGCTAGAAAAGAAATTTGAGCCAAAGAACCTCTCTGATTTTATCAGGCTTGGAAATAATCTCAAGTCCGTCAAAGTGCTGTCTGCAGAGCCTGAAGAAAGATTCTCTCCTGTCTTTGAGCTGAGCGCTTCAGTTTTTGAAAAGGGTTACGTCAAACAGACGCTCGACAAGATTATCGAGCTTGCAGCATTTGGCGACGGACTTGTCGAGCTGCCAGAGGAGCATTCCATAACGTCGCACCGAATTGTTTCTGCAGAAGACCGCAGCAAAGCTGGAATGTGGAAAGGCGATATCCAAGAGGCAATCAATGAAATGGAAAAAGAGCTAAAGCACAAGTTTGACATACTGATCGAAGAAAAAAGAAAGGAGAACATTGCAAGCAGGTCTGAAAAGCCAGAGGCCAAGATAGCTGATATCAAAGCCAGCGTTGCCAGGCTGCAGCAGTCTATTAACACAGACATCGACTCTGTTAAAGAGTACGAAAAGCTGTACAAGCAGCTGAAAAAGGAAAGCAAAAAGAAAAAGACGCCAAAGGCACGCCTGATATCTGTAGAAAACAGGATAGAAACAAAGAAACAAAAGATCATCTCCACAAGGAGAAAGATCGAGCAGCTGCATGCCAACCAAAAAGCATTGGAGGAAAAGCTGCTAGAGATCGCAAAGGATGAAGAAGAGAAATTCCATCGCGCACTTGGTAACATTAAGATCAAAACGGGCTACCATATTGCCGGCTGGCTCGTTGAGACGATATACCGAGCAAGGATCCTTGTAAATGACTCAAAGGAGCACTATGGTGACGTCATATGGAGCGCATACACCGGAAAAGGAACTTGGGGGAGGTGCTCGTCATGCTCCGTGCCCCTTGCCGAAGGCTCGACTTGTAGCTGCGGCAACTTGCTTTGCAGTACCCATCTTGCCTATTGCAAGATTTGCCTCGAACCGGCGTGCACAGAACACCGCGCGCTGTGCCGCATTTGCAGCACCATATTTTGCGCCGCACATCATATCAGATGCGAAATTTGCAGGTCCACTGCATGCACAGGCCACAGCGGCGTCTGCAGCATCTGCAACAGAAAGGTCTGCAGCAATTGCTCCCAGAAAAAGGGGCTCATAAAGAGCAAGATAATCTGCAATGGTTGCTCCATGGGCTAGACTATTGGAACACCAAAAGAGTTTATGCCCTGGCAACCTGCCCGCAGTACTTGCGTGGAAGGGGCCGTGAATAAAGCCCTAAGATGGGACACACTCGCTAAGCATCTTATGCTCCCCTGTCAGCACTATGGTGCACGCCGCCTGCGAAATAACCTGCTGGCTGTTGTTAGTAGCGCTGCTGGTAAGTGCCGCAGCCAAAAAGCTGGTCATGAAAAAGACAAGGGCAATCACTACCAGTAGGAAAAGCAATAGCCGGAACTTGCTGCTGGTAGCGCTCATCTTGGGATAATGATTAGAAAGAGTGATTGTTATTCTTTACTCTTGCTGATGATTTTTAAGCTTCTGCTACAATAAGAATGGTAGAATGTTTGAAAACGAGCACACGTTGCGCAGGTTCATGACCGAGAAAGCCGAAGGGCAGTTTCATGACAGATACGAGCGGGCGCTGGAGCAGGTCAGGAATGAGTTTGGCAGGAAATATCCGATGATAATCGGAGGCAGGGAGGTAAGGACCTCTTCTACAGTGGCACAGACATCGCCGATAGACACTCGTATGGTCCTTGGGCATATCCCGGTTGGAAGCGCAAGCCATGCAAAGCAGGCTATAGCTGAGGCGAAAAAGGCGTTTAGCGACTGGAGTAGACGCTCGTACAAAGAACGTGTGCAGATATGCAGGTCAGCAGCTGACATCATGACCCAGCGTAAGTTTGAGCTAGCAGCATGGATATCATATGAAAACGGCAAGAACCGGTACGAGGCAATAGCCGATGTGGACGAGGCCATCGACTTTTTGCGCTATTACTCTGAAGAGGTAGAAAAGAACAGAGGCTTTGAGGTGGCAATGAAGAGTGCCCAGCCAAACGAAAGCAGCAAGAGTGTGATGAAGCCCCGAGGGGTATGGGGGGTAATTGCGCCTTTCAATTTTCCTGCGGCCATTCTGGTCGGAATGAGTTCCGGCGCGATAATCACTGGCAACACCACGGTGGTCAAGCCCTCGAGCAACACCCCTATAATCGCCTTCAAGTTTGCCGAGATATTCAGAGAAGCTGGTCTTCCTGACGGCGTCTTCAACCTTGTAATCGGCCCGGGTAGCAGGATTGGCCGCGAGCTCGTCCGCAACAAGGATGTTGCCGGCATCGTGTTTACAGGCTCCCGGGATGTTGGTTATAGCATGGCAAGGGAATTC
This sequence comes from Nitrososphaera sp., assembly GCA_036381375.1. Lineage (GTDB taxonomy): Archaea > Thermoproteota > Nitrososphaeria > Nitrososphaerales > Nitrososphaeraceae > Nitrososphaera. The sequence continues at coordinate 136,746 of DASVCY010000122.1, forward strand.
AGTAAGGAAAGACCGAAGCCGCTGATAGCCGAGCTTGGAGGCAAGAACCCTGCCATAGTGACTGAGACTGCGGACATTGGCAAAGCAGTTGATGGCGTCATGAAGGCAGCGTTTGGCTACTCTGGCCAAAAGTGCAGCGCATGCTCGCGAGTCTATGTGCACAAGAAAGTGAGAGATGAGTTCATGAAGAGACTTGTTGAAAAGACAAAGAGCCTGCCGGTCGGAAACCCGCTTGACCCCAACACGTTTGTCGGTCCGCTGGCCAACAAGGATGCCTACAAAAAATACCAGCATTACGTCAGGATAGCAAGCAAGGACGGCAAGATTCTGGTAGGCGGCTCGGTCAGAAAGGACGGCGACCTAAAGCACGGCTATTATGCGCAACCGACGATTGTGGCAGACCTGCCAAAAAAGCACCGGCTCTTTAAAGAAGAGATGTTTGTCCCGATCCTCTGCGTGGCAGATTATGAAAAGTTTGACGATGCGATCAAGCTCGCAAACGATTCAGATTACGGACTGACTGCCGGGATATTCAGCGGCAAACAGGAAGAGATCAAAGAGTTCCTTGATTGTATTGAGGCCGGTGTGGTGTATGTGAACAGGCAGGCAAGCGCCACTACCGGCGCCATGGTCGGCTGCCAGCCATTTGGCGGCTGGAAAGACTCTGGCACCACCGGCAGGGGCACGGGAGGACCGCACTACCTCACGCAGTTCATGCGGGAGCAGAGCCAGACTATTGTTGCTGAATGAGGGATCTAGCAAGCAATAGCAGGTTGCGCTTGCGCTCCCTTATCCGGCGGACAGAGTAAGGGAGCCACTGGCTGCCATAGGGGATGTATTCTGCAACTATGAACCCCTTTTTGACAAGACTAGCTTTAAGCTCGTCGCGTATTCCCATCAGCAACTGGAATTCAAACTTTGAGTTGCTGTTGCTGTTATTGCTCAGCCTGATCGCCTCCTCCACCATGTTTGAGTCATGCGTCGCAATCGCAAAATAGTTCATGCTTTCAAATAACATCTTCATCAGTTTGAGGTAGCTGGCATCGACCTCTTCCCTTGATGTGAACGCGTGTTCCTCCGGCTCGTGGTATGCGCCCTTTACGAGCCTTACTATGCCGTTGTGCTCGATTATGTGCAAGAGATCACTTGTGCTCCTGCGCAGGTATGACTGTATGGCGACGCCGGTCATGTTGTATTGCTCATGAATTTGCAGATAGATGGCAATTGTGTCTTCAGTGAACTTGGTTGACTCCATGTCTATCCACAAAAACTGCCCAAGCTCCTTTGCTCTTGACGCAAGCTTCTTGAAATTCTGCAGGCACAGATCGTAGCTGACTGCAAGGCCCAGTTGTGTAGGCTTGGCGGAAATGCAGCCGCGGACATTTCGTTTGTGCATCAGCTCCATTAGCAAAACATACTCTGCTACTGTCCTTTCGACTGCACCTGTATCAACTACCTCCTCACCAAGAAAGTTCAGAATGGCAGACATGCCTCTGCTATTAGAATCAAGAGCAGCCGTGATCGCCTTGTCTGTGTCATAGCCAGCGACCCATTTCTTTGCCACCCTGAAGAGGAGCCGCTCTATCAGGCTGGGATCGTAACTGTCGGAGTGTGCTGCAGCAGTCCCCAACACAATAATTTCGTGTTTCTATGATATAACCTTAGATGGAAGCCTTCTTGGATTCCTTTATCTTTGCAAGAGGCCCTGTCTGGATAATGCGCCTCATCATTTCGCAGCTCCAGCCGGGACAGCCTGGCACGATTAGGAAGAAAGAGCGCAATCTGATTAAATATCAAGAGATAGAATGTTTCGGGTCAAGTCTCTGCGCACGTACATGCAACACATACACATAATCTTTTATTGAGTCCCTGTCGAAGGGTGCCTATCCATGACGATGGTAGATGTCTTGAAGCAGGCCTGCAGGCAGGTCCACAGCAAGACCCGGGGCCTTGCCGGTACCGCCAGAGCAGGCAGGCAGATGGGGAGGGGAGCTGGAGGGGACATGTCGCGCAGGATAGACCTTGTTGCAGAAAAGGCGGTCATTGACCATTTGAAAAAGCGCAAGGTGGATGCCACAGTGATAGGGGAAGAGTGCGGCAGAATCGAAGGTAGGAAAGGCTACGTGATCATGGATGCCATAGACGGGACCACTAACGCAGTGCGCGGCATCCCGTTCTACTGCTGCTCTATCGCCTATGCTACTGATTTCAAATTGAGCACGGTAACGGACGCGGCAATAATTGACCTTGCAAGGGGCGACCTCTACTATGCCTCAAAGGGCAAGGGTGCATTTGTAAACAACGGCAGGAGGATCTATGCAAGGAAAGAGAGCCCTCCAGACCCGACGATTGGCATCAACGTGTCCGGCGTAAAGCCCTCTGTGATTGAGCGCCTCGCCCCCATAATCGCAGAGGCAGATCACACCCGGCAGTTTGGTGCAAACGCGCTTGAAATGTGCTTCCTCGCAAAAGGGCTTTTGGACGCGTACATTGACCTCAGGGGCAAGATCCGGCCAACCGACATTGCAGCAGGGTACCTGATAGCAAAGGAGGCAGGGGCAAAGGCGTATTCATATTCTGGCTCGGACTTGGATTCAGACCTTGACGTCAAGACCCGGCTGTCATATGTAGTTACGGCAAACGACGATATGCGGAAACGGCTGTCAGGCCTTTTCTGATGTACACGCGTGCTTTACGTGGGATAGATGCAAGCCCGTTCTTTTAATTCTCTACCCGGGAGTATTCAAATCAAGCTAGAGCTCTTCAGGCTGATCAGCTGGCGGCTTGGCCAAGCTGGCGTGTCTAGCGATTCCACATAGCCGGCTTGTCCCCTATCTTGTTCCATCCCTGCTCGTCCGATTCGACCAACTCGACGGAGATGTCGTCGAAATAGCGGTCAAGCACGCTTGCCCTTTCCATCGCCAGTGGCGGCGAGCAATAATCCTCTTCGACCCAGTACGCATACTTGTCGTCTGCTCTTGCGTTGTCAAGGCTGTGGTGCAGCTCCTTCCCGAATGGCTTTAGCCCGGAGATTCTGCCAGAATCGAGCTCCTTCCTCAGGCTTTCCATCTTGTCTTTCCTGGGCTTGGCTTTGACGATATAAAGTGCCATCATAGATATGATGGGGGAGCGAGAATTAAAGCAATTCTCAGTCGCCAATTAACGCACATCCTGATCCATAAACAACCAACTAGACTATCAACATCGGTGCACAAGAAGGTTCAAAGGCTGATTCGTGATCTCTTCAGGCATATAATGACAAAGACTTCGTGCAGGGCATGCGGAGGGTACCTGACGCCAACTTCCCACTGCACCGTATGCAAAGAGTACATCACGTGGATTTGCAACAGCTGCGAGCGCATGGAGGACGTCACCCACAGCCACAACTTTTGCAGGGTGTCGCAAGTAACTGAAAAGGAGTGGGGAGAAAAAATCGTCAAAGAAATCTTTTAGATCTGCTTTGACTTTCTCCTGGCCATATCTCTTCTTGGGTCTTTCTCTGGATACGGGTCAGGCCGCGGCTCCTCTCCAAGCTGGCCGCCGGTAGCGTCGTTCAGGGCCTGGTCGCGCCTGAAGGGGTTCTTCCTTTCTGTGCTCATATGTATGCAGAATAATATGCGGCTCTATCGCTAATACGCATTTTACAAGCGCACAGCCTAGGAGATCATCGCATTCTCTATACTGTTTGGAGGGCCGCCGGCAGCGCTCGATTCATCAACTACTATGGGTTTCAACCGGTTATTTTCTATTACATTGTGGAGAAGTGTGTTGTTGTACGATCTGTCAAGAACACCAATGCCGTTCTTGTTTCCTATTACAGTATTGTTCACGATTAGATTGTCATAGCATTGCTTGTCGATATAGATGCCGTACTTGTCATTGTACCTTGCAACATTATCCTGAACCGTGCTGGAATTCGTGAGCCAGTGGAGCCCGATCCCTTCCGTGTTGTACTCGACTAGGTTATTGGTTACGGTCACGTCAAAGCAATACTTTGAGCATATGAACCCCTGATTCCCGTTGTCGTGGATGTGGTTTGAATCTACAACAAAATTCCCTGATCCGGTGTGGGGATCAAGCCCGTACCAGTCGTTTGCATAGATCTTGTTGTTGGTTATGGTGAAATTCTCGGTCTGGCTAGTATAGAATCCATAGTAGTTGTGGGCGATCGTAGAGTTGGCGATGGTGAAATTCCCTGTGTTCCTGTACTGAATGGCGGCGCGTGCATTGTCTACGTTGGATATGCCCCCAAGAGGGAACCCGAGGTATGTTATCGAGGAGTTTATCACATCGATTGTCCCCCCGTTCCTTGCGGTAAGGTATGGTCTTGGGTGGTACGCGTTACGGTCAGGGGCGTTTCTTTCAGAATCCCATGAGGTAACTGTCGAGTTTAATATCGAGATCTTCCCTCCAATGACCTCCAGCCTTCTTGGCAGGACATCCTGAGGATCTGACCTGATAAGCAGTCTTTCATTTGCGATCCTCAGCTGAGCGTCGTCCCTCAAAATTATCGTGTTGTTCATCATAAACTCGCCGCCACCATTACCATTACTGGCCTTTCCTTGCAACAATATCATCGCGTCTGGGTATCTGGCATGCAGGCTGCTCAAAGTCCAACTCCCATTGGTAACGATGAGATCTGTCTTTGGGTTTGCTACAGAATCAAATGTAGTGGACAGCGTGTGATTTAGCGGTTCTGTCAGATTCATGCTTAGCTTCTTTGGGTATTCCGGGTCTAGCACATTGCTTGAATCAGTCTTGTTACTATCTGTAAACTGTATGGTGCCCCTAATCTTCAACACATTTTCCATCAATGCGTTGCTGTACTGAAACTTGGGTGGGTCTTTGGGAGTAAAGGCGATTGTGCTCGAGTTCCAGTAGTGGATCCCATTTTCAAGAAACGTGACTGCGTATGCAATCTTGTCGTTATGAGCTAGGATTTCTCTATCGGTCAGGGGAATGTTGTTAAAGGTCGTTGGCGGGTAGCTCCTGTCGTATTCGCTGGTATTTGTCCAAGGCCTGACAGTGTATCCAAGGCGATTTAGCCCTTCTACCATGATGGGATGCTTTTCTGCAAATGCATCTTCCAAGAAAAAGACGGCCTTGGATACGTTGTATTTGAGAAGAGCATAAAGAACATCCTCTAGGTGTTTGCTTCCGTCTTCTGGAATATAGAAAGTCACCGTGACGTTGCGTACCGAGTTTCCATAGAGGATATCCTGCCTCTGGCCCGTCTGGATGGTCATCTGCGCCTGTGCATCCGAATCATCTGCTTCAGCCAGTATGTAAGGCGCTATCGACTTCAAGGGCGATTCGCTGCTGTCGTGCAGATACCACTGGTAAATGCTAAGCTTGACATTGCTCCAGATATCTAAAAAATGATGGCTGACTATTGGTGCAGCTACATACCAAACCATCAATCCAACAGCAATGACAACAATGACAGGTACCAGGGAAAATCTATCCATCGATATCGCCCTTGGCCTTGTCGCTGTCTCCTGCTAGACACCCAATTGCCCATTCAACAGTCGTCACCGTTGGCGGGGCAAACATCAGCTGCCTGCGATCCAACTCTGGTAGTCCGAACAACAATAACAGAATATTGTCATTCTGCCAATCTACTTAACAGGTGCTTTTTTTTGTTGTATCAAATATTTAGCGAAACGACTTTCCGAGACTTGTTCGACAAGAACTTTTGTTTGAATATATTCGTAGATGATCTGATGTGTGGTTCACTTTAGTTTTAATCGCAATTCGCTTGTCATACAATGTGCACATAGGAAAGTGACTCAATGCTCAAATATCAATCTCGTGACTGACGTTTGCGTTGTCAAGAAGAAAGATAATTCAGAGGGATAATATTAGTAATAACAACAGCAACAGCACTCATAACCACCATCATCATCACTACAGTGGCAGCCCCGGCACCAAGGTTCTAGTTGTAGGTCTCGGTCAGCTCGGGCTTCCTGTGGCGCAGTATATACGACAAAGGGGATTTGACACCTATGGCCATGATGTCAGCACCAGAGCCATGGAGAATGCTGAGAGCATGGCCGGCATAAAGAGAGCAAGTAGTTTTAGCGATTTCGACGTCTACGTCTTATGCGTGTCGACGCATATGCCCAACGATATCTACCTCCCATACACGGATAACCTGATGGCCGTTGTCCATCGGATATCAGAACAGGCTAGCGACGGTGCTCTTGTATGCATAGAAAGCACGATTCCGCTGGGTACAGCTAGAAAGATCTGCAATATGTTCAACCACAGGCTGCACGTCGCGCATGTGCCACACAGGTGGTATGTGCACGATCAGGAAAAGCATGGAGTCAACCAACTGCGTGTGGCTGGTGGGATCGAGCCCTGCTGCCTTGCCATGGCTGTCCAATTCTATTCAGGTGACTTGAACGGCAATGGTTTTTCCGGTGGCAACAGCAGGATAAAGGGGAGCCTGGGGATTCCTATTCATCCAGTCAAAAGTGCAGAGGTGGCGGAGCTGTCCAAGATAGTTGAAAACGCACACAGGTACCTGGAGATAGCGTTTGCAGAGGAGCTCTATATCTGGTGCCGCCTTAATAGCATCGACTTCTGGGAGATGAGGGAAGCCCTCAATACCAAGTGGAATGTGAATATCTTGGAGCCTAGGGATGGCATCGGTGGACACTGCCTGCCCAAGGATACGAGGATGTTCTTGAATTCATCTCAGCTAATCAAGAGCAAGATACTTTCAGCGGCGGTTGAAGTAGACATGGACTATAGGAACTACAAAAAGTTCGAAAGCCAAGCCACGGTGACAAATACAACCTCCCTAAAGGATGGTAGTAGCGGGGTTGGAAAAAATGTATCGATTTCTGTGTGACTCTGATGATTATGCTTGACGGCTGTTGTAGTCGCATACGGCGGGTTGCTGCGGCATGAGTCGGAAGCAGTCTATACTGACATTTGGAGCGCATCCTGACGACATTGAAATAGGAATGGGCGGAACCGTAGCCAAGCTGGTCGGCATGGGATACGACGTGTATCCTGTCATATGCACCCTACCGAATTTTACAAAGACGGACACGAAGGATCAGCGGAAATCGGAAGCCATAATGTCCTCTAAGATTCTGGGAACGAGGCCTCCCACGATCCTTGACCTTTCTCCTGACGAGCTGCAGTTTGGCCGCAAGTTTGTCACCCTGCTTGACGAAATCATCCAAAAGTACCAGCCGGAAGCGGTTTTTACGCAGTGGATCGGTGATTCCCATCAGGACCACTACGTGCTCACAAGGGCAGTAATGGCAGCTGCGCGGTATACAAAGAACCTCCTGATGTACGAAACAACTATTCCTGGCGGCATAACAGAGCAGGCGTTCAGACCGCAGCTGTTCATAGACATCAGTGATACACTAGAAGTAAAAACTGATGCTCTCAACTGTTTCAGTTCCCAGAAGGCTCGCGGAGGGCATCTGTGGATAGATGCCGTTGTCGGCAGATCCCGCTACAGGGGATTTCAAATCCGGACGGAGTCTGCAGAGGCGTTTGAGGTTGTCAAAGTAAACAAATGGTAAAAAGATCATCAAATCAAATTCTCGATGTCAAAAAAAGCAGAAGAGGAAAGAAGAGGGGGTTTAAGCAGGGGGGCTTATTTCCCTGATGCTAAACCATTTGAAGTCGACGTCTGATGCGTTATCCCACCTGAAAGTGGCGACCGGCCCGCCCCACAGGATTATTTGATCCTCGGAGCCACCGCAGATGTTGGAATCAGCTTCCCATCCTCCATCGTCAAGATATTCGTTGACCTTGCGCCATGATGTCTTGTCGTTCTTTTCGTCGATCCACAGCTCCTGCTTCACGGCGGTCGAACCGTCAGGCATCTGCACATCGTATATCACTGTCTTTATGCCAATCCACCTCCCCTCCAGGTCGTCGGTGGAGCCTTCCTCCCTGTTTGTCACCGCGTACCCTTCGTTGTGCCAAAGCTCCTTTACAGAGGCTGTGTTTCCGTTGTAGTATATCCTTGGCTTGATGCCTGTA
>DASVCY010000123.1:0-6426 GCA_036381375.1 Nitrososphaera sp.
ATTGCAAATGGTGGTAAATGACCGGCATGACAAACAGCGATATTGCTATTGTCATTGATGTGATCGCAACTAGCAACGTTACTTTGCTTACAAATGGAAACTCGTCAGGCTGGTTTACTGAAATTTCAAGCAGAAGGCCAAAAAGGATCCCGGAAAATGTTGTCAAAAGAGCGCTCTCTCTGACAACAGAATCGTAATCGCGCAGCAGATGGTCAGAATCGTCCTCATCTCGATCCCAGACCCATTTTCTTTCACCCACCTGCGGTGATGCACTCTCCAGTCTTTCCTTTCATCCTAAACTCTGACAGATATCTGATTGAGGCACGCCATTTGATTTAATGATTGTAAAATTGAGCCACACATCACAGCATGAACTTCGATCATGCCGTTCCATTTTCTTCCGGCGGCTTTGTAACCTTTGATCCAATTAAATAGAATACCTCGCAGCTAGCATCATGTCGCAGCTAGGGCAGCCTCGACAACCATCGCGGTCAGATGTTCGCTGCGGATTGACCAGGGGTTCAAAAGATGGCAATGAACGGATAGTATCAGACAAGGATGATATACGGCATCTGATATTTTGAAAATGGATGCTGGAAACAAGACAGTGAAAAGTGCAGGGCAAAATAGATCCAATATGCAACAAGAATTGGGTGTCTTGATCGGTACCGGGCTCGTTGCGAATAGATGATGCAGACGCCCGCTTGTGACTATGCTACAAGCACCGCCCGCAAAAAATGAAACGAGAGGAGTGCCAATCTCCTCCGGTCCTTGACCTCACCTTCTTCTTTTCCAAGGATTGGGCAGGTCCAGTTTTCCGTCTGCCATTTTCCTTCTCGGTCAATTCTTTGCCTGCCGTATTGAAATTTGCTTATCGAGAATCGACAGTGATTCTCTGAGTAGTAAGAGTTTTGCTGTATGGCTTTGCATCGGTATTGTAAGATGTTCCGCCATTGATGGTTATAGTCCCCGAATCTTCGATTGTAACTCTGTTGCTTCCTGAAGCGCCATAGATCCTGTCATCTGAAAAGTATTGGTCTTCGATTGTAAATGTAGCGCCGTACACTAGATAGTACTCGTACCTGCCTGCATCCCGTATGTCGTTATCTTCAAAAGTGTTATGGTCGGCCCTTGCAATTTTTATCCCATATTTCGCATCGTTGATTGTATTGTCGTGTATGCTGTTGTCTCTCGAATATCCGTCGTCAATTTCCTCCGGCTGCGACACATAGATGCCAACATCGAAAGCTGATATTGTGTTGTCATAAATCCAGTTGTTTGAAGACTCGGAGACGATAATGCCAATTGGAGAGCCGGAGACATCATTGTTTCTGACTATCGAGCGCTGCATGTCCCGTGAGAGGTATATGCCAGAGTTGCTGTTGTCTTCAACTCTGTTTCCTTCGATCAAGATGCTATAACAATCAAGTGAACAGATTATGCCGGTGCCAGTGTTGTCGTAGACATGATTGTTGGTTATCCGCATGACACGGGTTCCAGTGTGAGGGTCTATGGCATACCTGTGATTGTCGTGATAGTCACTGCGGTCAATCACAATGTTAGATGCCGAGTTTGAATAGAATGCATACCACATGTGGTGAAACTCACTGTTTATGATCTGGACGTTTCTGGTATTGTCCAGAGTTATCCCGCGCTTGTAGGTAGAGCCGGATGGAGCGGCGTATCCAAGGTATGCAATTTCTGAATCCACTATTTTTCCACCTTCTGCACCTCTAAAGTGAATATATGGTCTGTGAACAGAGCCGGAACTATCCTGCTTGATGACCGAGTTGGTGTCTGGATTCCATGAGGTTATCTTGACGCCGTCGATATCGAGATATCCGTATACCCTTATTCCATACTGATCGGTTATCTTGAGCCAGGAGACATCCGATGAATCGATCGTTAACCTGTCTCCGTCATCGACTACTATGTTGGCCTTGAGCAGATACTGGCCGCTACCCAGATAATCTAGCACGGAATCGCTGGTATGATCATCAATATGATCAAAGGTAGTGTCGCAGGTGATGTTTATTGTTCTTGAGCTACTGTTGTAGCTAACACAGTCGGCATAAACTGCACTCGGTTGCAGAAAAGCAATTGATGCAACCATGATTGAGAGTGACCCGATTGTGGCGAACAAACATGCTTTGTGCATACATATTGCGATTACATTTTTGGTTTTAAGAAGTACGTATGCGCTGCGCGATACAACAGACATAGAATGATTTTCCTTTTCTATTTATGCTAGATAGCTGTATGTGCAAAACCTCAAAGATTCTTCGGTGCATAGTCTTTGTTTTTTTGTGCATGCAGCGCTCGTCACCTTAATCTTCGTGATGTATCAATATGGGTAAACATTGTGTGGATATTGGTGATGTCTGCCCGTGTATCGTTGTCAAATACGTTCCCGTCTGGGTACAGCGTCCAATGCCAAGCAGTTACTCGTGTGAGCGCGGCAACTTGGTCAGGCTGAAGACTCGCTATCGCTTCGGAAAGGATATTGTTGCATGAAGTGTTGCTAATGGCGTTTTTCTATCTGTCACGCTTGTTCTAGCGTTCAGGTGCTTGAACGAGTACACATTGTACCAGTTTCGTATAATATTTGTGAAGCTGACAGTCAGGACAAGTGGCCCCGCTCTGGTCTCCTAGTGGAATTTCGTTTTCTGCATATTGTGGCTTGAACCTTATATTCTTCCTCTTGAAGATTGTCGTGTTTTTGCTTCACGCATCGAGATCCCACAACATCTTTTCAGATGCTCTATGCTGCAGATTCGTTTCCTGCTTGACGGCTAGCTGGAATTTATCTCTATGTTCAAAGTCTCTGAAGTGGCAGAAGGCGAAAGATGTTTGATCTAATTGCGCCGTATTTCTGTACTAGGGGCCGGCATCTTCTTTTTCATTGATAGATACTATCGATCAACTTACATGTACAGCCATTAGAAGAAATAGGTCTGGTTTTTCTACTCAGCCATTCTATATGTTGTATTCCTCACACTTTCGTTGTCTTCGTCTTGATTTTAATTAGGAAATTCGGTTATCTGGCAAGGTTTGATAATGTTGAGAGAGACGAGATCCCGATTCCTGAGCTGGTCAGCCAGTACCTAACAAGAATGAAGTAGCGGCATATGATTTTTGCTAGGCTTCAGGGGTCTGTTCCTTCTTTAGATACCGTAGAATTCGTTTACAAGAGAAGCATGACTTCATTCTTGAGCTTAGGGATTCTCCTGATCGTCAATGTGAACCTTCTTTTTGTGCTTACTATCTAAGACCATAAACCTCATTTTATCTATGAATGTAGAAGAATATTTGCCAGTATTAGAATCTTGTAAAAGTGGATTTAGAAGAGTAGGCATCTCCATGGTATTCTTCTCTGGATTCCATTACATTATTGATAGAGCAGAACCGTTCTAAAAAGCTGTCTGTTGGTAGGTCATCATCCTTTGGTAATGAATGTGTCCGCCGGGTCGTGAAATGATATCGCTTTAAAAGAAAGATTCTGCGCCAGTAGTAACAAAAGACTAAGCTAAAAAGTTTTCTCCTGCACCGGTGGTCGTGTTAAGTTAGGCCATCCTACCACCTCCTATCATTCTGGTTAACAATCTGAATTTGACATGCCTCCTTCTCCTCTTGGCATTGTTGTATATGAATGCAAACAACCGTAGCCAGCTATGGACATGCGGCAGCTCACATCCTTCCCTGGTACATGGATAGTAATCATCGAATGCTTCTGTCCTATCCTTGAAATGCTCCATTACCCTTTCTATCAAGTTCTTCCAATGAGTTGGATGCAGCCGGTGCTGCAACCCCAACGTACGGCATGCGTCTGGATACCATGAGACCCTCTGTCTGAATAGACAGTATGCTTACCGTATTTCTGGACCAGCGGCCTGGGAAATGCTTCTACGACTATAATGTTTCTCTGTGCCGTGAGATATATACGCCAAGAATTGTCCTATGAGCCGGTTCTGTAGCAACCCATACCCAAGCTTCGCTGGTGCCAATCTGTACCCGTGTTTTGTCTATCAGATAGGCTGCCACTCTCTTGAACGGATACACTCTCTTTGGACAAAACTCTTGTACCCAGTACCAGATAGCAACATGCGTCCTGTCAACAAACGGTTCTATTGCCTTGGCTGTGCTTCTGAAAGATAGTCCTAGAAAGTACAAAAATACTGTGAGTACAATATCAGTTCTGTGGGTGTTCTTTCGCGTTCGTACATGCCAATGTAGAATGTGGAAGAACAACCACATCTGCAGTTCCCTCGATCAATCAACCAACAACCAAAACCCTCAACTTAACACGGCCGCATCGGCTTTGTTAAATAACCACATTATGTTAAAAAACGATTTTCGCTCCCAAAAAATTCATCGCCTCTACAAGGATCGAGCTCTTCAACATAAAATATTAGTAAAACCTTTGCGTCATACGCTTGTCCCAATATACTTTGACATCGAAACTGTGCCCACGGACGAATATCGCCATTATGCGGAAGCAGTCTTCGATCCATGCAAAGCCAAGATCAAATCGATCCAATATCAAAGACTTGATAGTGCGGCGGGCTAGCCGGTAATCTTGAATGGCAGCTAGGGTCATCAGAAAGAGTGATAGTTGGGAGGTTCAGGAAAGTGTTCACTGGCAACGACATCGGAATTCATTTGAGTATACAACAATCTGGCGCTTGAGTGCCTGTTCATAAAATTCAAGCTAAAGCAATACGATGGTCTAGAGGGTCTGATGCTCGGACATCGCTCAATGATTGAAACACGTATTTTTAATATCCAACAATGGCTCGTTTAAGGGGAATCACAGATTCTTGAGAAAGTCAGGTAAAGCTGCGAATAGGAATCAATGGTACTATAACAAAAACAGGGTGAGGGTTGAATAGTGCATGAGATAGGAAGCAACCGACCTTGCAAGAACTTATTCGGTTCTGGCAGAAAAGTCGCCGATGATTATCGTCTGATATGGCTTAGGCTGCCGGATCCTCTATTTCAATCGGTTGAATGCTGTCTTCTTCAATTAATTGCTGTTCTTCTTTAGTAATTGAATAAAAGTCATATACCGCATTGTCTATAACTAACTCCGCCTCCTGAATCTTTTGGCATAGCTTGTTGAACTTGTCCCTTTCATTGATGTATGGGTTCATTTGTCTTTTTATGGCGCTGGTATTTTTCTCCTTATCATCATAGAAATATGGTATTCTCCTTTCCAATATCTGGCTAAGCAAATTGCCTTTCACAAACTTACCTTGATTCAATCGAATGTAGCCAAAGAGAAATTCCCGAAGCGGAGCCTCCGTGATCCGCATACGAACAACTTCATAATCCTCCGTCATATTTCCTTCATTGTCTACCCAATCAACCGAGAAGATAATCCATTCATCTCTTTCTACGACCTCGAGATTCCTGATGCGCCCTATGCTTGCAAGATCTAAAGCCTTCTTGTCTTTCGGACTCAAATTATCGTATATAGGTCTAATGCTCGTCGTCCCGGCTACTGGCTCATTCAAATAGTGACTGAAATCTAGATCGCAATCCAAGGCCTTCCGTTTCAATTCGAGTATCTTGTTAGCACAATCAATTACTTCTTGATAGCGCCTACGAATCTCTTCTTTCTCTAGAGGGATATCGGGGATTGGAATCTTTTCGACAAATGTGCCCTTGATATTAACATCGATAAATTTATTTCTAAAATAGAAGTTTATCAACTTCGAGTTAAGCAAAGCAAGAATTTTGCATCAAAGTGATTACTTTTCAGACGAAGTATGTTATAATTATCAAGGACCCAAATCTTCTTGTCATCATAACTTGCTAAAATTCTCTGCTTATACTTGAGGTTACGAATCCGCGGAAAAATAAGCTTCACTGGTGCTTCATGAACTTCTTCGTTTCTTGTTCCGCCCGCAATAGTTGTATCATCTACAAGGGCGTAATTATTCGACCACTTCGTCACATATCGTGTTATGTCCTTCCCAATAAATACTGGTTTATCCTTTGAAAACGATTTCTCTTTCTTAAAAAGCGTTGCTTTTTTCTTGCCATCAGGGCTGACTAGGCCTATTCCTCTATTGACAAAGATATGTGCACCTAGACGTTGTGGACAAAGATCCATTTTGTCAACAATTTGATTGATCTTAGGTTCAAGATATATTGAAAATCTATAATCGCTACTTGGATCATTAAAAAATGACTGCTTGAACTTGACGACCTTTGATTCATCGAAGATATCCGAGATGCTGCGAATGTTAAGGTGCACTCTGATTTGATTGGCGTCCCTTTTTTCCTTATCTGCTTCCTTTTGAAGGATTATGATAGCACAGTCAACAACAGCCTGATCAAATACGCCATAACGAAAATCGACTATTTCCAGCACCCGACATCTTTCAAGAATCAAGTGGCGGATATTCTTGAAGTAAACATTGG
>DASVCY010000124.1:0-24206 GCA_036381375.1 Nitrososphaera sp.
CTGTCCTGACCTGGCACGCGCGTCAGGCATGTACACATACTTGCTGTCGTACTCCCAGTGCGAGAATTTCTCCACAACTGCAAACCCGAGCACCTGCCTGTCAGGTCCTGCCTCTATTTCGGCCTGCTGGCCGGGGCTGTAGTAGCCAGCGCCGCTGCCGCCCGTCACGGCAAGCAGCACCTGAGGTTCGTAGAGGCCGATGATGCGGTCTCCCCTATCCATGGTGCGCCCCGTGTACGCATACCGCGTGCCGTTGTTATTGGCCGGCTCTGCAGCGCTCCCGAACGTCACCGACCGGGATACCAGCGGCCTTTCATCCAGCACGTATGGCGTGATGCCCGAGATCGTCTTCTGGCCCTGGCTCTGGTTAGGTAAGTTATTATCGTTATCGCCAGTGTCGATGGTCGAATAGGTGATGGTGAACGGGGTGTGTACGCCGGCGCCCGTCCCATTTGCTGTCATGTCTGTCGCCGCTGTAGCATCTATCGTCAGTATTTCATATTCTCTTGCGGGTATGACCTTCTCGGCTGTGGCAGCCACCCACCCCTGCTTTGTAGCGGACACCACTATCTTTCTGTAGCCTTCTCCGCCTGCGGGGTAGAGCGCCACGACGGTCACGCCTCTATCCTCCTGTACGTCCACCAGCTCGCCCCGCACTTCGCCGGACACCGACACCCTCGCCCCCGGCACGCTCGTGGTCACCGTCATATTCACCTGCCTGTCCAGCTTGAGGACTTCGGGCCAGTCCACGTGGAGCTCTATCGCATTCATCACAGCCTTCATCCTCACGCTCTCGACGTACCTGTCATGTATGAACACGCTGTCTATCTCCTGCACGCCGCCTGACATGCCTGCATCGCCCCGACCGAGCTCGTAAAGCGGGCTTACCTTGCGCACGGGGACGCCGTCCTGGGTGACGATATGAGCGGCGAATACAAAGCCTTCTGCGGGGTACGACAGCGGAGGTACGTCGACCTCCATGCGCATCTGCTGGATGCTAACAGTAATGGGCTGTGATTGTTCTGCCTGCAAACCCTGTTCTGACTCCTCGAAAGGTAACAGCGGCTGCACGTCCTGCACTGGGCCCTCTCCACTTTCTCCGTTATCACCTGCTGGCTGCGGCTGCACTATGGCCTCCAGAGGCGGCGGCACATACAGCGAAGTGAATACGCCCCTGTTGCCGACAACATCCGTCGCGTAGCTCCGCAGCGCGCCGTCTGCCGGGGTGACGTAGCCTGCGAGCCTTATGTCGCTTCCATCCAGTACGGCGGCTGTCAGCACCCCTCTCTGCTCTGCATGGCCAACAGGATCGTTTAACAGGACTTCAAAGGTGCCCATTGCAGCATGCGAGGACCCGATGCCCGCAGAAACGCTCTTGACAACCGTCCCCGGCGTGCCGCCAGTCAGCACGTCGCTTTTATGCTGGCTGACATCTGCTTTCAACAGGCCACTGAAATAACTCCACTCTACCCCTACATGGTCACCTGCCGCCGACATGTAGTAGCTGGCGTCCGGTACCACCAGCGGCACCTTCTTGGAAAACTGCCCCGGCGTCGCGGTCGTCGAGTTGCCTTCGACCTCGGTTACCGTGTAATTTGCGGCAAGCGTGGCATAGTGCCCGACAAGGCCATACAGCGACCCGTCTGTCACGCTAGAAGATATCGCCTTCTCTGACGAGTATGAGGAAAGGGAAACGCTGTCTATTGTGAACGTCGCCGGCGGTTTGACGATAGCAGCGATGTATTTTCTGGCCAGTCTCTCGAGGTCTGCCTGACCGGCATCATGGCGCACCGGTGTTACCGCTGCAATGTCTACCGTGCCGCCGCCCACGCCCGACACATGTACGCCGACCTGCGCGCTCCCCTCAGAGTGGCCGTGTATTGGTATGGCGCACGGGAGAGCGCACGGTATGCTGGCTTTCCCCCAGGAAGCCCCTTCGATCTCGAGAACATCGGGGTTTGACGAGGTAGTCGTTACGATAAAGCCGTCGCCTCTGATAGGCTTGCCGTACCGCTCGGCGTCTACAAGCACCCAGCTGCGCTGATAACCCCATTCAGGGCTCCACGCAGGGACAGTTGATAAAGATGAAATCTTGACCGTGATCGCAGGGTCGATAGGGACCCTGGTCACCGTAATTACATCTCCGGGACTGCCAAAGACGGAGATCGTGTTGTCGCCATCTACCAGCGGGACATCGACGACGCCGTACCCCGTCCTGCCGTCAATCGTAACTCTTGACGTGCCGCCGGGATACACGAGGGTGACCTCTTTTCTATCATCATCGTCGGCGCCATGATTTCCGGTGCTTTCAGGCACGACAACGACGACCCTTGCAAACGATAGTGCCGTCTTGCCGAATGCCAAGAGGCGTATGGCATTCCCCACCCCTATGGAGGAATCGTACACGGCTGCCGTGGCCCTGCCTACAACCCCGCCGGACATCACTGCCGACACGCTGATCGATTCTGAGGACCGTGACAGCGACTCTGCTGCGACTTGAATATCAAAAACTGCCTGGTGCATGTTTGCCTGTATGGTAACTCGCTCCGGCACTTTTATGACGGCAGGGTTGTCCGACACCAGCAGTACGTCCCTGTCGTAACCTTCGGTCTCCACCACGGTAACAACTCCGGAATAATTTTCGCCGGCCAGCATTTTTGGCGGGATCCACAGAGCGATGCTGGTATTGTCACTACTGACAATCGCGTCTGTAGAGCCGGCACTCTGCGCGGATGCAAAAGATGCCATTGAAAATGAAACCAGAATCATGACAACGATAGCTGCAGGAATAGTAAACGATGGCAGATGCCTTGACTTTGGTCCGGCCATACACACCAATGTCCAAGTGTTTTAAAAACGACGGTAACGTCAGATAGGATATCTGGTAGGGTTTTGTCGATATGTCCACTTGAGCACTGTATCGTGCATACTGGCCTATTGGGCTTCGGCTAGTGCTCATACATGCTCTTGGCCATATCTACCAACTCGTCAAGGGAAACCTTGCCTTTGAGAATGTACATTTCCTGCCTGTTCTGGTCATAAACCTCCAGAATGTTGATGTCTTTCCAGCTGTAGAAATTGCGCTGATACGCTACTGCTTGTATGGGCTTGTATCCTGAACCCTGCTCTACGCCCAAATCCCCATGCTGCCCGCCTGCTATCTCTACAATCTTCGGGTCAAGGTAATACCTGCTGTATTCTCCCTGCGTGAGTTCCTGCAGTCTCGCGTCGGCTGTCTTGTTGGCTGGTTCATACCAGAATGGGACAACCTTTATCGCAGAGATTTTAACAATGCCCTCATTTAGGGTCTGTTCCTCAGCAGCTGATGCTATAAGATCTGGAATGTCTGGAGCGCTTTGATTCCAGTAAACCTGAAGCAGGCTAAATTGGTCGTAGTGCATTCCGCATCTGTATTCGTAGCCAGCCGGCAGATAGGATGGGAATCGCATGGCAATACCGCTCTGACCATAGAGTGATCTTGCCTCCTCTTGATTCATGCAAGGTGTTGGAAAAAAGTTGACAACAATCTTGCCAGTTGCGATAGTCCCCTTGTTTTCAGCTTCGACCGCGTAATCGTACACCGTAGGATCGTAACTGAGGTAGTTGTGCAACAGCCTATAGTCCCAAGACTTGCCCGGCGGGATCTGTGCGCTAATTGAGATCTTTTCGCCTTCAGGGCCCGTAGTGTTTAGAGTTACTTTTGCCCACGCCGGAGGGATGATTTCGTTGCTCCAAATCATGGTATTGTTGAAGGTATGGAACACGGTCAATCCTGAAGGGTCAACGATGTTTCTGAAATTGTTTGGAAGCGTATCGTCTGGCGGGGTTATTCTTGCAGAGCTCACTGTTGCAACAGCTCTGCTTGCTGAGATGGATACGGGGACATACCCGCTGTGCTCGTCCAGTGCGGTAAGCGAGCGAAATTCGATTCTCAGGTAGTATTGATTTCCATTGTATCCGAAATTGCAATCGAACAGATGAGCATCATCGTGGTACCCGCGGATCACTATGTTTGTGACAGTATGATTGAAATTATTTTCAAAGGTCCGGATCAGGCGCACGGCATCTGAAGAGTTGACTTCCATTGCAAATCCGTCATACCTGTTGCCCTGTATGGAAGGAAAGGAATCATTTGAAAAAGTATCTGCTTGTCCAATCAGAGTGGACAGAAACTCAAAATCAGCTAGGTCTTCATCCCGAAGATCAAAGCAGGTTTCCTCTTGATTTACCAGCCTAGAGAGCGAGGCATCTGCCTTTTTTGATTCAAGAATTCTAAAATAGTCAGCGCCTGCCTGCCGGGTCAAGTAAGGCGATGAAAAAACCAGCGAGAACAGTACTCCAAATACGAGAACTATTATCAGAATCGTGGAACGGTAGCCCACATCTTGATGGCAATTGCAGCCGCTTTTGAGCCTTTGGCTACATGCTATTCCTTTCTCTCAGCTTCTTGAAAGAGAAAAATGCAACTGCTCCTGCTATTACGGTACCTATTCCTACCATGGTTAGTATCGTATTTTGAGCTTCTATGTGAGGTTGTGGCAGCGGTTCGATCTCTATCATTTGTATCTGCTGACCCCAGCTCAGCTCATTTGTAGGCGCCCTGCCTTCGCCAAGAAAAGCCAGGTCTTCCTGCGCCTTTTCAATTGGCTGATTCCTGTAGCCGAGCCCTGTATAGAGCTGATCAGGGTCGTGCCACCATTTTATTGTATAGACCAGATAGGTCTTGCCTACCTCAAACTCGTAGCCACAATAGTTGCCATCAGGCGCTGTGAACAGGATTGCCTGTTGATAATCACTATTTTCATTTGCAGTCTTCCAGTACCTGTCAACTTCAAAGGATACCAGGTGCCAGTCGCCAAAACTCTCTACGGTGTAGTTCTGGATTCTTGCCACCTTGCCAGAGAATACTACCGCAGACTTCTCGTACGCGTCCTCAACCGATGGCTGGCCTATCACTTCACAGGCGTATGCTTGGTCAGGCGATGCTAACAGGCAAGAGATGAATAATGCAGTGCCAGTTGTGACGATGATCATTAGAACCATTGATTTGTGGAGGTAGGATTGCCTGATCGGCACCGGGGGTTCACTTTATCTTGCAATTCCGCAGCTTTTGAAGATTTTGACATCTGTTATACTGCAGCCTTGTAGGTTGCTCAGGCTACCTCGCACCGGGTATACAGTACTGAACTGAAGACGAATTTGATGGAGAGGTCGATCCAGCACATCAAGGACGACAGGACAGAATGCTTCGATGACTATTTTCCATGCAGAAAGGCGAACTACAGCAGGCGGCATGTATGGAACTGGCTCAAGCTATTCTTGCTATATTTGGACATGGGAACAGACAGGATGCGGTTCACATTGTTTCTGGCTAGGGATGGAAGTTAATTTAACAGGACCGGACAAGCACATGAATAACTATTCGGGGAGTTGCGCGACCAGCACATCGAAAAATTGTAGATTTCGGCGATTTTTCGCGCCGGACAGTCGAAACTCCTTAAATATCCGAACGGCGAGATTGAGAGGCAAATAACTTATTATAATATGACATTATAATGTACTGTGCATGGCTTTCGAAAAGCCACTGGAAGTAAAAGTAAGGAAGATAGGCACGAGCTACGGGGTGATAATCCCCAAAGAGGTTCTTGATAGCATCAACGCCAAAGAAGACGACACACTTCTGATAAGACTCGAGAAGGCATACATACCAAAGGACATTAAGGGATGGGTTCCTGGCCTGAAGTTTGAGCGAGAGCATGGGAGGGATAGATTTTGAGGATGCAGGGACTACAGGAGAAGGACGGCCTTTGAGTGCCGGGCAGAACGGCGTGGTCTTTGATACATACGCTTGGGTTGAGTATATTGGAAAAGGTCGCCACTCCGACAGGGTAGGCGAAATACTGAACAATACGCATTATCTGCAAAAGGTAACGCCTGCTACTGTGATAGCTGAGCTTAGGGACAGGCTACTCAGAGACAACACCGAAGAATCAAGGATAGACCAGATGATCCGCTTTATCGCATACAAGACCCGGATATATCCGTGCGACCTACAAGTCGCCTACATTGCGTCACAGATAAGCTACGAGCAGAAGCACAACAGGAAGGTCAAGGATTGGGGGATGCTCGACTCTCTGAACTATGCCGTTGCGCAAATACTGAACTGTCTTTTTGTCACCGGCGACCCTCACTTCAAGAATATGAATGATGTCCTGTTTTTGGACTAGGCAGTATGCGCTGGCAGGGTCACTCGCTCTGCGCGGACATTTTTCTCTCCATTGCAACGCCATCGATTTTGCAATACCGGGAAAAAGCCCAGATTCGCCTGCCAGCAGAGCCATGCTACGGTCATCATCATCAGCCAACAGTCGGCTGATGATTGGAATAGTGGCTTCTTTTTGAGGATCTGGCTATGTGCTGTTCCTTTCTCTCAGCTTCCTGATCCAGTAAGAACAGGGCAGACTCCCTGACGCATTGGTTGCACGAGCAGGAAGGGGGAGCAATGCTACGGGTTCCTTCTATCCGTTTCTGGATGACCCATCGGTAAAGCTATACGGTCTAGAAGCAGCAGGCCGGAGCATGGGAATAAAAAAGCATGCGGCAACCTTATGTGCCGGTTCGCCCGGGGTTTTGCATGGTATGTTCGCCTATCTATTGCGTGACAAAGACCGCCAAGTGTCCGAAACCAACAGCATTTCTGCCTGCCTTGATTATCCACGAGTTGGCCCAGAGGATGCGATGCTAAAAGACATGAACAGAGCCTTCTATGCGCCCTGCACTGGTGACGGGGCAGTAGACGCATTTATGACCCTGCCGAGGCTTGAGGGCACCATCCCATCTCCCGAATCGTCACGCGCAATAGCACACGCGACAAAGACTGACAGGGAAATGGACAGGAACGGAGTAATCGTAGCCACGCTGTCGGGTAGAGGCGACAAAGATGTTACAGTCGTTCTAGACTACCTGAACTCCAAAAAGGGTCGCAGGCACAATGCAGGAAAATAGAGTGGCTGCAACCTTCTCCCGCCTTGCAAAAAGAGGCTAGCGCGCGCTCATATGCTATGTAGTGGCAGGTTATCCGGATTTCAATACGACTGCAAAGGCCATTGATGCGCTTGTTGCGGGCGGTGCAGACATCATCGAGCTGGGCATACCATTTTCAGACCCGATAGCGGACGGACCCACTATCCAGGAAGCATCGCACAGAGCACTCGAAAAAGGCGTTACGCCAGAAAAGGCACTGGTGTTTGCCAGAGCTGTCCGGAAAAAACACCCTGACCTTCCACTGCTGGCCATGACCTATTCAAACATTCTCGTAAGGGCTGGCCTGGACAGGTTTATGTCGAAAGCCAAAGAAAATGGCATTGACGGATTTATACTTCCTGACCTGCCAATAGGGGAGGCAGGCCAATATTCTTCTCTCGCATCAAAATACGGGCTGTCAACAGTCTTCCTCGCATCGCCAAATACTCCGGATGAAAGATTGCAAAAGATAGTAGAAAACTCTTCGGGTTTCGTATACTTCGTTTCGGTGTATGGTGTAACCGGTACCCGTGCGTCATTTGAAGACTACACACTTGATGCCATCAGGAGGACAAAGCAAGTTGCAATGTCCAGAATACCTGTTGGCGTAGGCGTTGGCATAAGAACTCCCAGCTATGCAAGACTCGTGATAGATGCTGGCGCGGACGCGATAATTATTGGAACCACAATTGTAGACAAGCTATCGAGGTCTTCAAAGAACAAGAAGCAGGCACTCAAGATGCTGGAAAACTATGCCAAGTCGATGAAAGCGGCTTGTGTGCGCAGGGTTTGAGGTAGGGGGTATCTTGACTATCCCCATTGAACCTCTGGTGATTGCAGACAGGAGCAAGGTGATCACAGGGGAATCCCACATGCTTCAGCGGTGGGAGTAGTCAACCAAACGTTATGAGGCTGAGCCTTTGTCTACTTTTCAGATTCCAAAACAATGACAGTTCCGCGCATCACCGGCTTTCCATGGTAACCAAACTCGCCAGCCTTTGTAAATGTGTATTCAAAGGACTCGCCGGGCAATATCATCTTGTTCCCCGGCTCGCCACCTGTTGCATTGTAAAATTCTGGGTCGCTTTGATCGTCTGCCCTTATCCAGTGTGCAATCCTGTCCTGATTTATCCATCTGACAGTATTGTTCACGCCAATCATCACCTTGATTGTTTCAGGCTCAAAGCTCTTGCCTGAAGAGGCCAGTCCGGCTCCCTCTGGAATTATGACTGCAGGAATGAGTGTAATCCTATCCCTCGTTGCATTTGAAGAAGCCGGCGGGGTAGCAAAGATGCTCGTGTTTGACAAGACCAATACAAGACCAATTGCCGCGCCAAGGCCAACTATTATGGCTATGATGATGCCACTGCTGGCCATGCTCTACAATGGATGTATCTTGAATTTTACTTTTTATCCAAACACAATCCCTTTGCACGGTAGATATGAAAACTATGTCGCCACGTGTGTCTCGATATTTCCGTTTGACGCATTCACAGTCACCCAGTGCATGTCCATTGATCCAAACCTCAATGTAATATGCCAGTAGAACATATCCCTGGCAAGTGAATAAAGCGGAGCATTATCAACAGGTGTCTTCTCCAAAGTATCGACATCAACTTCAAATGCGTCTCCATTTTCGTCCAGATAGTAAAGTGTGGAAGTGATATCTGCCTGACCTCTTGATTCTGCGCCGTGAGTTTCATTGAGAGCTACTCTTATCGCATCCTCTCTTGAAAGTAGTGACCCAAGGCCAGACGGAACTGGCACAGCAGTCACATTCACCCTATAGTGGTAGACTGCATCATGCCTTGACGGCTCCAGCCAGGCAGTGTGCACGCTAAGGATGTACACATCAGGAGGCACGTCCATAATATAGCTGGAGGCAGCGGTCCGCTCAAGTCGCAGGTCTGTTTGGCCATACTGCGAATCAAGGATGTAGATGTCCAGTTCATCGGGCTGGCCATACCCTACAACTTCAAATGCAATTTCCGATCCACTTTGGATTGCGACAACTTCGTCCGGCACCACCAATGCGAGGGCTGAATCTGCACAGAAATCCCTTCCGCAATAGCTGCCGATGCCTCCTTCATACCGCATGTCACTCTCATTGATCTGAAGCAGCATGGGCGGAGGCTCTACGAACACCGAATTGCGGGGAAGTGCATATGCAGCAAATAACGAAAAGGTCACTACAAACGCAATTCCAACAGCAAGGCCCGCCGCTACAGGTTTTGCAAGGCTATCGCCGCCAGCCACCTTGTTTGATAGCTTGTTGATTGTATTAAGATTTTACCCAAACCACATCCGCTGCATGTTCGGATAAAAGCTCAAAAGAATCCTCCCTCTGTATCGGAGATATGCAAAATGCAAGCCTTGGTCATACAGGCAGTGTCATAAAGCGGACGATCTATGCTGCTGCAGCCATTGGTGCTCTTGTTATTTGGTCTTATTATTCTGGAATCATGACAGCATGCATGTGTGTAGAGGGAGCGATGCGCGACTGCACAAACTATGAGGTAGAGGCTACCGAAACGACTGGAGTTGTACTTTTTGTGTGGCTGGAATAGGGCTGTTGGCATTGAGCTTTTTCAAAGACAGACCTCGTGCAGTATCGCGGATTTGAAGTATAACATTTACTGTAGCCTTTCTTTCATCGCCGCTTGCAACAGCCTGCTATGGTGATGACCCAAGTACACCCAGCAAGTAAATAATAAACCCCGCTATGCATCCTGCCAATCCCCACAGCAATATCGTGGCGGGAATGAGCATGGTCGAAGAATACAACGACAGGGCGTTGAGCAGGTCGTGAGTCCACGGGTTGACAAAAGTGGGAATGAAATGGTCGTCGCCTGTCCGATACAATGTCTGATAGTCAAGCACACCAATTATCGCCCCAAATGCCAAGACATAAACTATGACATAACTGGTTGACAAGAATCTGCTGTTGCGGTTCCTGACCTGACTAAACGGCATCACAACTCATACCAAGGTTCGACTTGTAAAAGAAGCCAAGCCTCGCCTCAGAAAAGTCCTTGGTCTCCGGCCAGACACGTATTAGATCCTTGCCGCACTGAAAGAAAGGAGTATAGAAATTACCATCAGATTCTCGGCCATATCCCAGAGTGAGCCATAGGTTTGGTATGCCTGCGAAAAACCCACTAGAAGCATCAGTGACTGTTACAGCACAAAAGTGGACAGCGCTATGTTCAGCCATCTGGCCAAGCTATATCCGTACAACGTTAGAATCCCTGTTAGCGGGCCGACTGCTGCTGTCGCCATGTTGCTCTTGTGCGGCAGGGGCTCCCACGGGAATAGACAAAGAGCTCTTGCACTAATATTTTTGCGAAAATTTTCAGGCGCAGTTTAGCGTCGAAGACAGCTCTCCAATGTCCGGGCTGGTAATTTCCTTTTCGTATGTGATTTCAAATCCAAAGCACCTCACACAAGTTGCAATTGGAACTTCTCCTGAATCTATAACTACGGTAATTTTTGCTCCCGGTCTCATTCACCCAAATACGGGCTCGTGGTTATGATATGCTGCGCTACTTGACATCGAAGAGCTTGAACCTGTCAAGGACATCTCGATTCTTGTCCAGCTTTCCATTAATAGTACCTGAAAACCTGTCTCCTGCTTCCTTGCCATTTCGACATTGCCAGCCGTGCACCACAGCCTATCACTTTCTCTAAACTGCTCTTCTGTGGTGTTGTTACCTTCCAATAGTTGCAGGCTCGTTGGTTACAGTTTTTCCCACTCCGCTACTCGTTATAGTGCTGGTGCCACTGCTTTTGTCATTCCTGCTCTCAAGCATTGAGGATAATTGGTACCTTCATCACTGCTTATGGCTGCAATGTAATACGAAGCTAGTATCTATCGGCGCTGTCCTCCTCGAATTTTTTGAACGTGAGCATCACGATTGATTTACCGGTAGATCTGCCTTTATGCAAAATTCTCCACTATGTTCAGTTCCCCCTTCATCCAAGGATGTATCTCACAGTGATAGCCATAGTAGCCCGGCTCTACAAATACAAATTCAAACGACTTGCCCGGCTCGATCACTCCTGAATCAAATTCTCTTCCCAGCAAGTCTACATAGCCAGTATCGGAAGTGACGGTATGGCTGACGCTATCATAGTTGAACCATACAGCCCATACAGTAGCATTGAACAGCGTCTCGAATACCTGAGCTGGTCTGTAGCCTTTGTCGATACCTCTGGAATTCTGGGCAACCTCTGATGCGTTCTGTACAATCTCAATAGATACGCCATCGTCCTCAGGATTCTCAATCAGCTGATTTAGCTCCTGTATAGTATACATATTTTCAAGAATAGACCTTGGCAGCGTTGGTTTTTGCACGATGAGAGGAGTAGATGATACCACCTTGCCCGTTTCCGCATCAATTATGAGATGTATATCCGGATCGTATCCGCCATCATCAACGAAACCGCCAACTTCATACACCAGCCTGTCTCTGGCAAATTCGCCAAAACGTCCTAGCGGACATTCCGGAGATGGCTGATCGCAAACTTTCTCGAATTTCCCATCTTTTGCATCATCGGGCATGTACAGGGTACCATTGGCATGTACAAAGACAAGAGTCAAACTGAGTAGTTCCGGATTTGTCTTTACATCTGACAACTTCCATCCCGGAGCTATAGACCGCAAGTATTGCTGATACTCTTCATCCTCTACCAATTCCTGTGAAAAGTTGTAGTAGTGGACATGCAAGTATGCCTCCTGATAGTCTGTTACTATCCGTCTATACTCCATCTCGACAGTATCAATAGCCTGTGCCTGCGATATTTTTGGTTCAGTAGGTATTACCTCTGGATCATGCGGCTGAGCGTAGTTTGCTTGGTGGGATGCATACAAGAATGAGAACAAGATCGCGAAGGTAAGGACAGATAAATGGATGCTAGAGCGCCAGCCCACATTTGCTATTCCTGGTATGGATTCATTTTATCCTTATCTAGGTCGCCCCTAGTTTTTCTCTTTTGGCGGTGGCATCATCTGCTTAGTGTCTGCACAGCCTCTCATAGCATCAGCAATAGTATTTCACAAGCACCCAAAGTTCCCCTGATTTGATATATCACTGACGATCCGAAAAAAGTTGAAAAGGCACATAATTCGCATATAGGGTGTGCAGAAACCTGAAAGCGGCCGGAACATCACTTTGCCAGTCGCTATTGGATTGCCAATAGGCATCGGGTTTTTTTTGCAATTCTCTCTTATTCTGTAGGCAATTTACCACCCATGGCAAGGACATTTGAGCGACCATCACAATTCGATGAGCTTACAGTCCCAGACCAGCTTGCAGAAGTAAAGCTCCTGAAGGAAAAATACCCGTCAAATATAGTGCAAGAAGGGTTTGGTCGCAATCAAGATGAACATACCATTCAATTCTACTACCTGGTAGCGAAAAGTGTGGATCTAGATGGTGATGGTCATACAGAAACACTCCGCCAGCTTGAACTCACGGTAGCATATGATGAAAGCAGTAGCACGCTGGAAGAGAATCAGAGTGCAGAGCTTCTTGGAATGCAAATACGATGCATCGAGCCTGCAATCTCGATTGTTAGAGCAAATGATGTCGTTATTGGTTCAGCTGAAGATGGCGAGGTCATGAACTTTATCCAGAATTCCGGGTGCATAAGCTAGCAAAGTATGATATCTCACGTTCTTGCTCTTGAGCCCTTATCATCATGCTTGATGTTTGGCAGGTTGGCTCTGGCTGATTATATCCCGTATCAATCGAGCCGCATAGCTTACACCACATGATAGCAGGTATAGATAAGAAAATACATGCAGCATAGATAAAGCAAATTCTGGATTGTAAGTTGACACTGCAGTAATAGCGCACCAAACTGGGTACATCACCATTACAACAATTCAGAGCAGTAAAAGCCAGCCGAGATCATAGACGCCTCCAAAGGTACGTAGGGAAATGTAGTCAATTCCCAAAAGAGCGAAAAACGCGAATATGACCAGGGTATGCCTATTATGATAAAGGAAATTGCTTGTCTTTTGGTCAATGCCAATCATACGCCCAGCTCAATTGTTGTTACCTGTAGGTTTGCCAGACTGCTATTATGATGATCGCTTTTGGCGCTCTCGTATCGATAGTACTGCAGCTGGTAGCCCGACTAGGGCGGCAGATATTGCAGCAATTAACATGGCAATGTAGAGTTGCTACCATTAGCTAGAGTTGAACTTGATTGTTTAACGCCTGAGGCTTCGCAGCCAACATCCATAGGTCTGCCGCGCTCGTCTACTGGCAGGCGCCTTTTGCCTCTGCCTACTGATGATTTGGGATGGTAGTAGAAAAAATGGCAATAATGAAACTACTGATAGAAAGAAGGGCAATCCAGAAGGGATTCTCTGTCAACAGGCAACAGTACTATTGTTGCCGGTTGCCCCCGGGGTTTTTGGCTATTTTCTCTTTCTCCTGCGAAATATCAACAACGCGACTGCCCCCGCAGCGGCAAAGCCAGCACCGCTGATAGCCAGCCCAAAAGGCGTCAGAATCTGTCCAAAGAACGGGCCTGAGCTGCCTGCAGCCGCAAACTTTGAGATTGGATCGTCTGTCTGGCTGTTCAGGCTGACTATTCTACCAAACGACTGTCCACCGTCTGCGCTAACACTGAGATAGATTTCGCTGCTATCAGGGTAGCTCGCCTGCCATGCAACATACACGTGACTCCCTTCCGGGGATATTGCGATCTGCGGTGCGACAAATGAAAGCGCTTTGTTTTGTGCCGCAAGAAGTGCCTTCAGAGCAACATCGTCGCTCAAATCCAGCACATCTCCATACTTCTCGTCACCGCCACCACCACCGCCACCGCTAACGATGGACCTAAAGTATATGTCGTTCCCTTCCGGCAAACCGGATGTGTTCTGAGTCCGATTATGCCACGTAATGTATACCCTGTCACCATCTGGTGTTGCTGTTGTTGTTGGAGAGGCTGCAACAGCTATGTCCCAGGAATCTGAAGTGATTCCACGACTGACAACGATTGGTTGACCAAAATTGTTGCCGCCGTCGGAACTCTTCAGCAAGATGATTCCGGGAGCATCATCACCAGTCAGCGACTCGCTATTATCAGGGTGATACATCCAGGCGACATATACCGTGCCACTGCCGTTCTTTGTCGTATTATTCGGGGCGTCGTAGTCCTGGCAGCGAGCAGGAACGATAAGGCGCGGAGACTGGGATGACCCGCCTGCATCAAGCCTGATGGGGTCGCCAAAACTCATTCCACCGTCGTTGCTCCTTGCAAGGAAGATGTGCTGGCGCTGCTCCTTTATGATGTATTCTGACCATACGACATAGACGTTCCTGCCGTCAGCAGAACCGGCCACCTGAAGGTCCATAGGCACAGGTGACCGGAGCGCTTTGTCTTGGTCAAACACCTGTTTCGGTCTCTCTATCTGGATTGGGCTGGAGAATGTCTCTCCGCTGTCTGTGCTCCTTCTGAAGAATATCCTGATCTGGTCGCATGTCACCTGCTGGACTGTGCAGCTTCCATAGTCAACCCAAGCCACATAGACTGCATCATGCTGGTTATCGCCAAATGGTGAAATACCTACAGACAGGTCCGCCCTGACGTTTCTGGTTGGCAGGTCCGGAACCAGGCGGATGGGTTTGCCAAAGGTCTTGCCATTGTCCGTGCTTACCCTCATTATCACATCATAGTAGTAACTATCTGGATCATCTTCATCAGTCCATTCGTTGAGTAGCACTGCGTATACGTTGTTTCCAGAAGCGAAGAGCTGCACTATGTCAGAGTCCCCTTCAAAGTCGCCATCAGTAAGTCTCAACGGCTCTCCAAAAGTGCTGCCTCCGTCTGAGCTTGACCTGAATAGCACCTTGGAATGCGAGGTACCCGGATCCACGTTCATCCACGCGACATAGATGTATCTCGAGTCAGTGCCGCCGTCATTTTCACTGCTCCCTGCCGTTTCGATCGGGACTGCCATCAGTGCGTTGCTTGCAAAACCAGAGCTGGACTGAGGACCGCTGTCGATGCCGCTGATCCTTACAACATCACCAAATGAGTTGCCGTTATCAGCGCTCTTCCTGAAATAGATATTCTTATCAGGGCTATTGTTCTGCCACAGGATGTAGACATTATCGCCGTCCGCCTTGATGGACGAAAGCTGTGACCCGACAGTCCATACTGCGTCTGCTCCTGCACTCTGCATCGCTGGAATTAGTGAGGCAGAAGCAACAAGTGCAATGGCAATGACAAGGCCTGCGATGGCGGTAACTTGCCTACGGAACAAGTATACCTTTTTCAAACCAGTCCTCCGAGAAAAACTTTAACCCAAACCAACCTGATGTGCCACCCATCGATTCTGGATTGATAGTGCCAAAGGGTATGGAATAATGGTGTGATGCCCTCTTCTACTCTGGCATACGCGGATGCAAAGATTCTCAGGTTGGCTTTGGCCGCCGCCGGCCAGCTCCTGAAAATCTCTGCGAGATTAAGGGCAGCATGATTGCGGCTGCCAAAGCTGAGGATATCACAAATATGGTCACGGCGCCAAACTCTGGAATCTTGTGGGAATCTTCAACAAGGAAGACGAACTCTGCTGTCTCTGGTTCGTCCAGCTTTTCAGAATTGACCGCATGGACTATTACTCTGGCAACCATACTGCCAGTTTCATTGAATGCGACCCTTGTGTTGGTAATGCCGTATATGATATCCGTCGCCGCAGTCCTGGATCTTGACGCATGCAGCAACATGGACTGACCGTTCCCGTCCTCTGCTGCGTTAAAGACCACTTCATTGTTGAGCAATAATACCACATTGTAATCTACACTCTCCAGAGGAGTCGTTCTGGGTCTGCCTATGTCGTTAGAAGTTGTAAAGTAGACATCGAAAATATAGTCAGTTCCATTGAATATCGTTGGAACGACCTGTCCAGTTAGACCCGCCTTGAATATACCGCTTGTATCAATATTGACGCCTATGCTAGCGTTAGCAAGATCAACTGAAATCCTCATCGGGTCGAGATACTCTGTAGCATAGGTATAAGGCGGCCTCTCGGGAGTCGCCTCCACAAACACCCACCCTGTGCCATTCACCAGCTGCCACGTCCTGCGGTCTCTTTCATTGTCGGTCAGCTCTGGCGTCATGTCCCAGAAGGTGAAAGGGTTTGTCCATGTATCGTAGATTGCCATTTGCTGCTTTGTGCTTGACCAGTTGAAAATAGCCATATCGTTTATTGCGATTATCCTGTACTGTTTTGGTGGGAGTATTGCATAGGAATAGTTGGAGCCGTCGTATTGGACGCGGAAGTCCTTATCTGCGGAGGCATTGATCAGGATCGCTCCTATGCTGATCCCTTGGTCCGTCGGGTTGTACACCTCGATCCATTGTGTACCATTTGCGGAGCTCAGTTCAACTTCAGTTATTATGATCTGCTTGGTCGGTTTCCTGTGCTGAGGTGATTGCATGCTGCTGCTAGTCTTCAAAAAGGTACCTTTACCAAACACGATATCTTTGGTGCCACTACTACCGATGGCGTTATCTATCCATGCAACATATACATCGGAACCTTTGACTGTAGCAACTTGCGGGGAATAAGACACTCCCGAGCTGTTGCTTAGGTTAATTGGCGACTGAAAGCTCTGCCCGCCATCATGGCTCTCTGAAAAGAATACTTCATTATTGTTACCGTCAATGTTGCTCTGCCATACGATATACACGTCCCTGTCGCTGGCTGCGATTTGCTGGGGAAATGCGGCTCCTGCAGTGTTTGCTATAACAAGTTTATCTTTAAACGAATCGCCACCGTCGTCACTAGATCTAAAAAGGAGTGTGTTATTACCGGAAGAAGTAAATTCGTACCAGATTACATAGACGTTATTTCCGGATACGGCCAGCTGCGCGCTCCCTCCCCAGCCTGCAGCATTTTCTGCATCATCCCTGCTTAGATTTATGGGTGGATTGCCAGATGTGGCGCCGCCATTTCCTACCTTTTTGAAAAGGACATCGCTGATAGTTGAATTGTAATCATGCCATACTACATACAAGTTGTCTCCAGAGACAGCTAGTCTTTGATCAACCGACTCACTGTCAGCAGTTTGGCTCAGATTGACAATATCACCAAAGCTCTGCCCGTTGTCGCGGCTGATCCTGAGAAATATTTCGCTGGTGCCATCCTCGGCAGAGCGTTGGCCTGACCATGTGACATAGACATGGTTTTCAGTGGCCGCTACCTGCGGGTTTCTTACGCTGCCGGAGTTGACACCGCTCAGATTGACCGCATCGCCAAATGTCCTTCCCCCGTCGGCACTTACGCGAAGCATTATGCCTTCATGTCCTGTATCAGGGTTCGTCTCAGTCCATGCGATATAGACATACTTTCCGGCTGCAGCAATTCGCGGATCTGCAGAATTTTCTATGCTGCTGTTGCTAATGTCAGCCACTTCTTTGAAAGTAGTCCCATTGTCCCTGCTTGCTGCAAACAATACCTCGTCGTTTCCATATGTCCGGTCAGCCCATGCAACATACACATTTTGGCCAACAGCGACTATTTGGGGATTGAACGAAGAACCCGAAGTGTTGCTTAAATTAACTGGAGCGCTAAACGTAATTCCCCCATCCTTGCTTGCAGAGAGCAATATCTCACCTTCTCCGAATGAGAAATCCGACCAGACCACGTATACTTTATTGCCCAAAGAAATCAAACGCGGCTCAAGCGAATCGCCATTATTTTTGCTCAAGTTCTTTGTTTGACCAAATGAATGCCCATTACCTCCGCTAGATTCAAGTGATAAGATTGGATCTAATGATGATGATACTAGTAATAAAACGAAAAGTAAGGATAGCGTCAAACTAGCAGCTGATCTCATTGTAGCCTATTCGTCAGATTCTTGTCTTGATATAATTAATTTCTGTCAAGCGTGTGGTCTTACATCTGAAACCTGTATCGAACCTGGTGCACAAGCGTCTGTTACTTCTTCGGGCAGGTTATCGACATAGATAACAATTGCAGTTCTAGCTTCAATTATTGCGAATTGCTCTTGAGAGGTAATTGCGTTTTGGCCATTCAAAAGCGAACATGCATTTTTCCATGATCCTTGCTGGTTTTCATGGCCACTCGCATTGATCTGGTGTTCATCGAGTGACTAAACATGCCTTTTGCATT
The DNA here is from genome assembly GCA_036381375.1 of Nitrososphaera sp. Taxonomy (GTDB): domain Archaea; phylum Thermoproteota; class Nitrososphaeria; order Nitrososphaerales; family Nitrososphaeraceae; genus Nitrososphaera. Next base: position 18,179 of record DASVCY010000124.1, read on the forward strand.
TACCGCCATTATGCCCGCGTTATTTGGACCAAACCTTCGTGTAGCAAGGGATATTGCCTTTCTCGCTGCCTGTGAAGGGCTGTGCCGTTGCTTCATGAGGTCGCACGCATATTTCGAGAGGCACAGCCTCATGATAAGTTCACCATTACCTGTAGCACAGGCAGCGCCGGAACTATTGTCAGCATAGATCCCTGCCCCAATGACTGCAGAATCTCCTACCCGTCCATGCATCTTGAGCCATCTCCCTCCGGTAGAGACAGCGGCCGCTACATTTGCATGCTTGTCTATGGCGACCGCACCCACCGTCCCAAAATGCTTTTGATTGAGGTTAGCAGATGGCGATAATCTGTAATTTCTGGGCCAAGTTGTCTTCAACTTTTTGCGCAAAACTGCAAAAGCGTCCAGCTTTTCTTTTGTGGGTTCATGAGAGAAAGGTGCAATGCCGCAGAGCTCTGCAAGCTTTGAAGCTCCGCTGGACACAAACATTGCATGGTCTGTCCTCTCCATCACCTTCCTCGCCAGTTTTACCGGATTTTTTATATGCTCCACCGCGCCAACCGATCCGGCCCGCAGGTCTCTTCCGTCCATTATTGACGCATCCATTTCCATTCTCTTTTCCAGGGTGAGGCAGGATCCAGCGCCGGCATTGAAAACTCCCGAGTCCTCCATGCTTGCGACAGCCGATTCAACAGATTCAATCGCATCACGACTCGCTAGCAGAATATCGTATCCCGTGCAAACAGAATCTTGAAGAGCCTTGGAAATTTGAGTCTCTTTTGTTCCTATTTTGCTCGTTCCCGCTCCGCCGTGGATCATTATGCCGAAGTTCGGGGCCATTGTACTACGTCCTTGAATTCATATCGCTTCGAATTATTGATTGCGGCAGATTTGGCAAAAACAATGGTACGTAAGAAGTGCATACTATAATGCACTGGGCATAGGTGGTCTCACAAGAGAATCATATCATCTGACGGTAAGTAAAATCTGCCTCGATTTCTCTGCCAGTCGCGATCCTCTTGCTTTTTTACGGGGCTTTACTTCGTCTGCTTTGCTCCTAGGAATGCTTTGCCAGCGACCAGTTAAGAGAATGCCAAGATACTGACAGGCAGATTGAAACCCGGGACTTTGCGGTGCATGCTATCCGTCATGAGTAGTGATCGTTCCCGTCCCATCCCGTCTTACTATTTTCAATTTCGGATAGTGTTTTGGCGAACCGAGATCAGTGTAATGCGCAAGAGAGTATTTGGACCTCGTTTCGCGCATCAATACTAGAGCTCTGCCACCCACTTGATTTACCGGGAAGATTGCAAGATTTTTCAACACCCTTTGCTGCTTCCAGCGCGTAATTTTCTGAGAACCTGCAAAATAGTTCTCTCCAATTTGGATTTCATCGGAGCGTTCAAACCGAAAACTGGGCCTGCAGAGTATATCCATTGTCCGGGTGCAAAGCGGCACCGCATATGCAACGGGGACATGTGCATATTCTGTAACCGCAATATCGCGCGCATATTTTGGAAGGATTATATCTGCTCTAGGCGATTTGTCCTTGCATTCCTGGATATCATTTTTGGGTGGGACGAGTCTCGTACTGCTGTCAACCTATATCGCATTTTAGCATAAAAAGGACTTTTGCGGAGATAGCAGACACACAAGATTTGGTACCGTGCAAAGCAATGATTCAAAACGCAAGCAGGCTTTCTTGAATCGTTTTAAGTTGTGCATGAATATCTAACATCTCTGAATTAAAGAGCTCATCCCCCGGTTCAAGAGAAGAGATATTTTCCGCGCGGGTGAGTATGCTGCCAAGCTGCATCTGGACTGAGTCAAATGTTTCCTTGTCTGTTGACCACCAAGAGACATGGCCCACTCTTGAAAGCTCTGCTCTTGCCGCAGTTACATGCTCTATTACCTCGCCGGGTGTTTGTGCAGCCTCAGCCCTTGCCAGATGTCCAAGCGCATATTGATATGGATTGAATTTGTCTGCGTTAACATATCCGATAAACCATGCTGAAAAGCCTACCAAGGCGATAACTGGAATGAGTATTGAGAGCGTTCGTCTGAGCATACCGGCTTTCAAATAGGGATATCCAAGCTCTATTCTTGAACTTTATGGAAGGAAACCTGGTGGAAGCCTCAAAGGAAGGACAATTAATGATGGGATACATTCCGGCCAGCATCAAAAATCAAAAGGTCTGGAGTTGGGGGTTTGTTGATGATTCATGCCTCTTTACTGATAGCTCGGTTTAGTATCAGCCGGTACATGCAGTATGCCAAGCTGCAAGAGGAAGCAGACCGAGAAGCAGAGAGCACAGTATATGCTTTGGAACGGGATTGACTGCCATAGATGCAAGGGAGAACTTTGAGGCATCGATGCGCTTCATGCTCGCAGGCTTGTTTCTAGGACCAGTCAGAATTGTCCTTGCGGGGCTGAACTGGCAAGGCCTGGGACCAAAGGGCAGTTAGTATGCATCCAAAGGCTCAAAAGCAACCGCAATTATCGCAATATACAAAGATAGGGAGGTTGAACGAGCGCGACCTCCAAGATATAGAGTCATGCATAAGGAAATTCAATCTTGAGAAGAGCCAAATAGAAAGGAGGGCAAGAATGGTTCAGTATGCAGGGAATGAAAAGGTGTACGAGATTAACCTGCAGCATGTGTTATGACAGTTTTTCTTCTCGCGCTAGCATCTGCACGATGCAAGTTCACCATAAGGTTTCTAAGACATGGGACATTCCTAGTTCAACCCGAGGATCAGATTCTGGAAGTTCCAAATAGACTTGGGCAAATAGGCTGTAGTTCTCCAGATTGTTCAGGATGCAAGAGCAGGGGAAGTAATCCAGCACTAGGGATGAACGAGCAGGCGTTATGCACATCCTCTATTTTCCAGGGCTATGTCTACCAAAGTTAACGGTTGTTATGGCGTTCCAATTTCACCAAGTCACTAGCGTCGGTTTGCAGGCGTTATCATCCCTGTACCTGTTCTATCGGCCATACCACATCCAGCAGTGCAGGTGATACCAATGCGATTATGCAGGCAATGGCCAGAGGAACCGTATCCCTTATCGTCCTGCTCATCATCTTGCCCCCCAGAACCCCAGCTCCGAGTGCGGTCAGCACAAGCATGGCCCTGATTGCCGGCGACTGTGGATCAACGCTGCCAATTGGCGTAGGCATACTTCCAATTTCCGGGAGGTTGACCTGCCGCGACGCGTCGCCCCCAGTCCCTTCAGTAAGGGTGGTAAACTGCCCTGTCATTGACGCCATGGCATGTATTGTAAACATCATAAAGAGCGGCGACGTTACGACGAGAAATCCGTACACCATCACCGACTTTTTCACCTTCGCGTTCTGCTCCCTTATCCTCCCCAGGTACTCTGCGAGCCTGTCCAGCATGGCGTAGCTGGTAGCCCCGCTTGCTGCCAGAGCCGACATGATGAGCAGAGAGTAGCGCATGTAGAATGACCCACCGCCTGGACCACCGATCTTGCCACCCTGACAGAACAGCTGCAGGCTGTCCAGCGTCCCGCCGGATGCAAGGCCGAGCTTGATGCGCCTTATATGCGGTCTGAGCACTGTGAACCTGTCGGTGCTCGTGTGTCGTATTGCAGAAAGCACGTCCATACCTGTTTTCATCACTTCTGCAACTGTCCTGAGGAACTCGGCAAGTTCGAGGACCATGATGTCTTCTGTCTTTATCCTGCGCCGGACAATCACCCCGTATGGTAGAGAAAACGATGCAACAGATACAAGTAATATGGCGACAGGATCTGCAAATCCGGATACAATGACGGCCGCGGCCGCGGCAGCGGCGGCAGAGATCGTCGGGATTATTGGCAGCTGATGTTGCAATCCCTGCCCGCTAGCGCCGCTCTCATTTCTGGAGTCTTTTTTATCACCTCTCTTTTCACCCTGGCTACTGCTGCGGTACTGGTCCGGGCCCTTTACCTGCGCCCTGTCGAGCATGAAAAACATTGCCACAGCGATTGACGGTATCGCCAGCAAGAGCATGAACTGCTGCATTGACGACTGGCCCGCCGTGCTGCCGCCTCCGGGCGTGGAGATCGACGCCGTGAGCGGCATTATCATAAGCATTATGAGCACGAGCTCGCCGACCGTGCCTGCATTGTCCTTGTAGCGCTCGTACCTGGCCTCCAGGCGTCCGAGATACGCCTCGGCCTTGTTCTGGAGGTACTGCGCGACACTCTGGCCAAGGCTCATCGACGAGCTGTATCCATTCAGAATCGAGCGCAGCTCCGCGTTTGGGTGCGTCCTTGCAAGCCTGTCTATTGCCTGGTCCGGGGTATATCCAAACGCATTCACGTCCCGCCTGACTATCTCTGCCTCCTTTCGCATTTTTGGCAGCATGTCGCCGCTGCTGGCTACCAGCTCGAATGCATGTATCAGCGGCTTTTCCACAAGAGCAAGCATCTCTGCCACGATCAGGAAGAACGGCAGCTCGTCGTCTATCTCTCCCCTCTCTGCCTTTTTGAGTTTCAGCGACAGGAACGGGGCGGCTATGACCACGCCTGGTACTGCTATTAGGAATGCAAAATACGGGTTGACCATGACTGCAGCGGCACCGGCAGCAAATATCATTGCAGGCGAGAGCGCGAGTGCGACGTTCAGGTACTTGCGGGCCCTATCTGTGGCCGACCCTGCCAGCGCCACGCCGGAAGACGCGAGGCGCAGCCTCTCTTGGAACTCCTTGCGCGCCCACCGGTACGCCTGGGACCTTTCAACCGCTGCAGGGACTTGACGGATGTTAAAGCTCAAGTGCTGGTGTGAGCGATTTCTCCTGGCTATGATAATTGTTGATGCCGCACTATGGAACCGCGATGGTATTTTATCAAGCCCTACGAACAGGTCAAAGGAGGCTATTGCAAGCCCTGCTGGCACGAAAGGGTGCGAGGTAAGCGCAAAAGCATACAGCACCGCAGTCGCTATCAGCGCGGCGCGGAAGGCCCGTGCCTTTGCGCCGGCCGAGGAGAGCAGGCTTGTGACCCTGCTTGTGACCGGAGTAGAGTAATACCTGTATTTTTTACTGTCATCTGTGCCTTCGTCGCTTGCAATCGGATCGTCATCATCGTCACCATCATCGTCATCGTCATGATTACCGCTACCATCAAATTCAAGCTCGAAATCAATGATTGCTGCCGCTCCGTTCTCGCCATCCTGGCTGCCGACAAGTTCTCGGACTTCCTTTTTCAGACGTTCTAGAATGCTACTGTCATTATTCTTGTTGTTGGAAGAGATCATAGGCTTCCCACCCACTCGTCCTACCCTGCGTTCCTTCCATCTCTGGCAATGCCGATTATCTTCATTGCCTCGAGCGCCCTTGCAGTCGTTCTATAGTCATTGTCAGGCGCGACACATACCAGCCTGTCGCCGGCATGGTCATACCTGAATGTACTCTCTACATGATATGACCCCGTCTTTTCCCTGACAATCTCGTCTATGCCTACAACCCTCCGGATGCGCGAGCCGTCGTCTCTTGAGATTGGCATGACCGTCACGACGGCCCATATCACCTGAATGAACGACTCTTTGACGCTCAGGGGCTCTCCCATCATCCTGCTCAGCATGGCGGCAGTGTCTGTGGCGTGGAACGTGCTAATCAGGCCGTGCCCGGTCGCGGCAGCCTGGAACATCTCCCGCACCTCCTCTCCCCTTGACTCGCCCACTATCAAGAGGTCCGGCCTGTGCCGGAGAGACGCCTTTACAAGGTCCATGATACTTATGCTGTATTCTCTCTTTTGCGAAAACCTGGTGAACGTCGCGGTCCACACCCTGTGGCCGAGCTGCAGCTCCTGGGTCTCCTCGATGGTGATGTACTTCCAGTTCTCGGGCATCTCGTTGACAAGGGCATTGAGGAGCGTCGTCTTGCCGGAACCTGTGGGACCTATCACAAAGACCACAGCCTTTGCGCACATGAGGAGCGTCAGGTACTCTGCAGCATCTGCCGATAGCATGTTGTCTGCCACCAGCTGCTGCAGGCTCCTCGCCTTCTGCGATATCCTCCTGACTGT
>DASVCY010000125.1:0-2308 GCA_036381375.1 Nitrososphaera sp.
TCAAAGGTCAGAAGGGGGATGAGATAGCATATGGCGAGAAGATATTAGACGCAGACGGCAGTGCAGTGGGCTATAGGATTTGGCTTCTGCAGGGTACAGAGGCCAAGGTACTGTACGAGACCGAATTTGAAGGAGATGACAATATCGTCATAAACGACTCTGACCAAGATGGAAAGCGCCTGCTCGTGGTGAAGACAAGGGCTTATGGGTTCCCCCACCTTGACCGCAACCTCACCACCTTTGACATTGAAACAGGGGAATTTACAACCATTTCCCAGTACATTGAGGATTATCCACGGTTTAGCCCGGCCGGCGACCTTGTGATTTTTGACGACGGTCCGGAGTATAGAGCCCCCGGGGGACCAATAAGAATAGTGTCAGTTGACGGAGCGTTTATGGAGAACATCAATACAGGCGAGCCCGAGCTTGGGTATGATCCTTATAGCTTTGTCGTCAGCCCCGATGGCAGGTACATTGTTACGCTCATGAATGCAAAGTTGATCAGAACGGAATTAATTCATGCCGTTCCAGAGTTTGGCAATATTTCCCTAATGATAGCAGCAGTGGGCGCAGTGTCTGTCTTGGTCGTGCTGTCCCGTATTGGTAAAAAGGCTGTAGATGAAATGGGATACTGAAATAATTGGAGAAAAAGTATGGATAGAGATAAGAGAATAGATGATAATAGATGCTGCATACGCAATGCTGATGTGAGAGATAGCTACCAAGACAAAGTTGAAAAACTGGCATTTGCAATATCACTTGAACAGATACGTCAAAGAGAAGGCATGCCGTCTGTATCAATGGAGCAATCATAATAGCACTGCTTCTCTCGCTGAGCTCAGCGCAATTTGCGAGCAGTACAATCATCACCATACCTCCACCCACAATCACAGACAGCAGGGGCAATTTACTTGATGTGTCAGCCGTTGGCAAACAGGTGACCATTTCGCGGCCCTTTACAGCCAACATCGAGAGTTCCAGGCAATTTCTGGCACTATTTGAAATCAGGAATAGCGATGGCGTTTCAGTCTACATAGCATGGCAAACTGGCATAATATATCCAAAAGGCGACGTCATCGTGGGCGTGTCGTGGATGCCTGAGGAAGCAGGCGATTACGACGTCAGGACATTTCTTCTCTCGAACCTTACGCAGCCCGAAGTCTTGAGCGTAGTAGGCTCGCACTATGTCAAAGTAATAGATGCATGATCACAACAACTGTCTCAAATTAGTACTATGGCAAATTCGGTTGAAACAAAGAAGAAATTCAGGAGAAAAATATTGTGATATTCAACCGAATTTTGAACAGTACTCTTGGAGCCATGCTTTTGAGGCTTTTTCAGCTTTGTGAAAATAGTCCTTGCCTGTCCAAAAGATAGTCTTTTATCTATCTCAAATGTTGTAATAGGTCTTCAAACCGCCCCTTCCCCTTCTTGCGGCATAGGATAAGATACAAGATACAACATACGAGTAAGCTACAGTAGAAAATCCCATGTACGAGTAACCAACCCAATAGGGAATCGAAGCATGTTCTCCGAACACAACCAGTTGTAAGATAATCAATGGCCATGCTAACCCATACCACAGGTACAAGAATGTTGGATAATAGTTGTTATCACCCATTTCATACTGGATTGAACTTTGATAATAGCCGATTCCAGCAATAATGATGAACGCGCTGAAGATCATGATCGTAAGCAGCCTTGGCTTGAAGAATCTGGAGATGGACGAAAGGATAATCGGAAGCAACGGCTGAGGTTCCTGTGCCATGCTGTGAGCAATGAGATCCCTGGCGTGGTATTTAATCTGAACAGCAGATGATACTGTAACCTAGGAAAGAGTATATCTATCGACCATTTGACAGAAACACCAAGATTGAAGCAACGATCGGTAATGCTGGCAGCTTCTTTTACCCTCATAGCGATGCTCATTTTTGGCTCGCAAACCACCGATCTACGAATCATCGCAGCAGACGCACAAGAAAATGATGATGGCTCAACGCAGAAGTTTGTAAACGAGACTATCCTGGCAGAACGAGCTGGTGGCGACATAGAGATCGCAGCGGAAGATAATAATATCTACGTTCTTTGGCCAAACGAAGGAAAATTACTGCTCAGAAAGAGCTTGGATAACGGACGCACATTTGACCCGCAACTAGAGGTTGCAAGCGGCATCGAAATTCCTCTTGAATACCAAATGGCGGTTTCGGGAAGGAATGTATACGTCGCCTGGATTGATGGAGCATACGACAATCCATCCAGTCGGGGCGTTTTCTTTGCAAAAAGTACGGATGCTGGGGCATCATTCTCA
>DASVCY010000126.1:0-5145 GCA_036381375.1 Nitrososphaera sp.
CATCGACAGACTTTTAGCAGATCTTAAGGTAGACCAAGAAGATCGTTGAGCGGGCCCGAAGGGCTTCGATCCCTTGACCTGCGGTTCCGAAGACCGCCGCGATATCCTGACTACGCTACGGGCCCACAGACAGTCAATGAATGAAGTCATATAATAACGAAATAGTAATGAACCCCGTCTGTCTATCACAATAGTAGTTAATGCTCGGAACGCTTCGTCAGCTGTTCTGCACTCATAAAGAGTCATTTGCCTACCGCAAGTACGGCGACTTTTACTTTGTTGAGTTCAGCAACTGCGCCAAGTGCGGCAAGACGCTAAAGCGCTTCCAAGGCTTTGACGAGGACATGAGGGGCTAGCAGTGCATATATACATCCTTATTGGAATATGGTGCGCGGGCGTAGCTATTGCAGCAGTTGCGCTTTTCCTGCCGGATTACGAAGACTATGTCTTTGTAGGCACGATAGGCTGGGTAACTGTAGTGGCAAGCTCAGGGTTGATATTATATGAAATAAAGAGGATCAGGGCAGAAGATAGAAGAAAAGAAGCAGGATTGGCCTAACCTAACTCAACCTAACCCTTGCCGCCCTGCTCTTCGATGACTACCAGAGTTACTGTCGAAGTGATGCCGGGGACTTTGCGGATCTTGTTCGTAATCGTGTGGTTCATTGCTTCGGTGTTCTCTGACTTTACCTTGACAAAGATGTCGTGAACGCCATAGGTGCCACGCACTTCTTTCACATCAGGCAGCTTCGCGACCTCGTTGATTATCTTCTCCTCGGAGCCGAGGGTGCAGTTCACGAGGATGTATGCAGTAGGCATGTATGATGAATGAGAAAGTTAGTATTTAGTCTTTGCTACCTCTTTGTTATTTCGCGCCTGTCAGGGGCGATATAGTGGTCAAGCAACTTCTTGTCGTAGCATTGGCCGCATAACATGCCGGAAATGTTCCATTGTGGCATCGGTCGATACCGGAACGCGCCGAGGTTAGCGCCGCAGAGTGAGCACTTTCTTTCGTCAGCCATCTCCTCTTTCCGCCACACGTGTGGAAGCATCTGGCATAAAAGTCATTCCAAGTCTTTTGCTGCATATAGCGCATGTGTCATGCAGAATGGACAAATGAGTGCAAATGATACGCCTTCGTCAATGTCGGCAGATATCTCTTGCCTGCCGGTGTCTACAGCCGGGGACAGGAATTTCCTGCCGCAGCTCTTGCACTTAACCGATTTTTGTTGCACGTCTTATTCTTCTTCTATTAAGTGAACTACCCACGAATAAATTCTGGGGATCTTGCTTCCTCGACTGAAACTTGCTTGCTTTTGCATATAGTGTGCATACAAGACTTCTCAGATAGGCGGCAGCAACCCATCAGAATGGAAAACAAATTCACATCCCAACCGTAAACAGCAGAGCAATATTTTGTCATTCTACAAAATCTCTCTCCATTTCTCATTAGGTGTATGTGCACGCGTACGCTGATAATCCTGATGCCCGGCCAACAAACGCCTTGGGAAAGTGCGGAAGATTGTTAAAAGAACTAGCTTGCTTCTATCCCATATTCTTCAGTCCTCGGATGAATCCCTGGCGCTTTTCTTGTGATACGTGTACATACATGGACACCAGAAAGCCATGGGAGAATCATCGCATATCACTAGCAAAATTTTTTGATCTGATGTAAACGGCGTGGAGTTTTTCTTTGTTTCCCATACGCTTCATAAATGCTGATGTGACCTAGAATATAATGTAGCATAATCCAGCATGGATTATTAAGGGGAAGCGGTCAGCAATATATGGGATGGGCAGACCGGGAACAATTGCTTTTCCAGTCCTTCTTGCACTAGGTGCGATCACTGGCTACCTGACGTATACATTTTTTTTCGCAGCAATCCCGCATGAGGGCCTTGTGGATTCACCATATAGGAAGGACTTACCTCCTGAAGCTGAAGCAGTAGCAGAAGAAGAGGACACAGAAGTGGTCGATGAGTCTGATTTTTCAAACATAGTGACTATCAAGATCTTGCAGGGAGCAGTCACTCAAGGAAACCCCGACTTTGAGCCAGATGCCGCTACTGCAAGCGCTGATTCGCTTATAAAATGGGTGAACGAAGACTCGACGCTTCACACGGCGACCAGCGGCACAGGCCCAAGCGATCCTCAATCAGCAGCGCTGTTTGACACAGGTTATCTTGGACCAAATCTAGAATACAGCATACCAGCAGCCGAAATTGGCACAGGCGAGCACACATACTATTGCCAGCTGCACCCATACATGGTAGGCACGATAACCATCGAGTAAAATCTACAAGGTAGCGCGTATTTATTGCGCCGCGCGCGGCGCCGCACAACACCTTGGAACCTGCAGGTATCATTTTCTTTATTGTACGGGTTGTCTCGGCAGTCGACACCGTGGCGAGGCTTGATTATCGACAATCTTTTTTGTCGCTGGCACAACAGTCGGTAGAAGAATTCAAAACCACCCTTGTGCTAGTTGTCATACTCGACCTTTTTGCCAACTTGGGGCAGGATCACGTTTTTCAGGGATGGGCTTGACAGGACGGTGCTCCCCCCTGTTCGGCCGGCAGAGCTTTCTCATTAGCTTTCCAGTCGTCGCTCTGATGGGAGACCTGGCGCGAACTTGAGCTGATCTTTCGGGTATTTCTCGCCGGGCTTTCACATTTCCCTTGCGGTCCAGACTCTCCCTTCCGGGAAATTCGGTAGTGATGGTCTTTGGCGGCAGAACGTCGGGTTTTATTGTCTGCAGGATAGACACTGGTGGTGCGCGCTGTGGGTGAAGTGTTCACAGGCCCGAGGCTTGACAAAGAGAAATTACATCACCACTGCGGAGGTCATTGCTCCGGGTATAGACGCCATCCGGATCCCGGTTTACACATAGAGCGGATTTGTGACCAATTAAAATTTTCATCCAATTCCGATACCGTTTGCAATCGCATTTGGCTGCTCATATACAGACCTCAAGATGATCTGGATCCAGCGGGAAAAATTCAAAAAATAGTCCTGATTGCACCATTCATGTCAACATAAATTTCATAGTTGATGGTATGGTAGAATTTCTCTAACTGCAATCATCGGCATTATATTTTTTGTATGCTAGGCAAGATTCGTCAATCGGGGTATAGCAATGCATCATCATCGCGTATTGCGCCCGCGTTCCTTAAATTACATGGGTTGGATGGGCATTAGGAAGAGAGGAGAACGGTATGACTTTGGCATTCGTATTTGTAAACTGTGCTTTCGACCAGACCTCTTCTGTGGAAAAGGCTTTGAAGGAAATTGATGGCGTGCTGGAAGCGCATACAACCACCGGCATCTATGACCTAATACTGAAGGTGCAGGCGGAAGATGAGGTGAAATTCCAAGAACTGATCAAAAAGATAAAGAGCATAAACGGAGTGACATCGACCTTGACCAGTATCACATATAATGGCAGTAGTAACGCAAAGGTGGTTGCTGAATGATTGTGCAACAACTAGGATGAGCCTGTCTGACATGTTGTTGGCATAGGTCTATTTTTATTTAAGTATAGTTTATTTCGTAGCAGTGATCCCAGCCGCCACCACTGGAGGAGAAGCTGTTTCTGATCTACGTTCATTCTTGCCTTCTTTCTTCAACGGCGGGACACAGCTGAATGACATTGTCATAATGGACGTTGCCATCATCATGGTAGTCGCCGCAATAATGCTTGGCCTGACGCGCAAGATAAAGCAGCCCATGGTTATTGGCTTTATCATTGCGGGCATGATAATTGGCCCCTATACACCGCCATTCAGCCTCATCGGCAGTATCGAAACCGTGAGCCTGATGGCAGAGATCGGGATCATTCTTCTCCTGTTTACTGTAGGCATGGAGTACCCGATAGCGAAACTCAGGTCAATCGGCGGAAAGGCGCTTGTGATCGCAATGTCTGAGGCTTTTGGTACCTTTGCAATCGGTTATTTCGTCGGCCAGCAGATGGGCATGGCGCTATTTGATAGCCTCTTTCTGGCTCTATCCATCTCCGTTACGAGTACCGTCATTGTCATGCGCGTATTGGAAGAGCTTGGTATGATCCGGGATGAAGCGACATACCTTTTGCTGGGCGTCGCGGTAATCGAAGACATTATAATTGTATCAATGCTTGCAGTTCTGCAGTCTGTCGCAGCTACGGGACATCTCGAACTGCAGGAAATAGCAATCCTCGTTTCCGTGGTTCTCGCCTTCATAGGAGGCGTTCTGTTCCTTGGCTCAAAGACAGTGCCAAAACTGGTAGATCTGATAGGCAGGACGAACCAGTATGACATGATCCTGATAACGGTACTTGGAGTTGCGTTTGGGCTATCGTATATCGCAAACATTATTGGGATATCTCTTGCAACCGGTGCATTTTTTGCCGGAGTGCTGGTAGCAGAATCCAAGACTCAGGGGATTGCCAAGATAATTACGACGCCCATAAAGGACATGTTTGGAGCGATATTTTTCATATCAGTCGGGGCGCTGATGGATATCAAGCTGATCCCTACCTTCATTGTTCCGGCTCTCATTCTGATCGGGGTCTCGTTTGCCGCAAAGTTTGGAAGCGTGTACCTCTCTGCAAAGCTGGTCGGAACCAGCAACAAGGTGGCCGCCAGGGCGAGCTTTGGCCTGTCGGCTTCCGGTGGCGAGCTTGCGCTGGTGACTGCAAAAGGCGGGGCAGATGTGGGAGCAACTAGTGCGTTTGTTCTGCCCATGATCGGGGCGATGACCATAATCACAACGTTCCTGTCTCCATACGTGATAAAGCTTGGATGGAGGTTAACAAAATCAAAGGATAATAGACCGGAAGCAAGTGGAAACGAGAAAAAGACAGACGCTCCTGCTTCTGAGGAAAATAATGATAACAAGAGTGAGGGCTAGTAGTCGCCTTCACTACTATCGCTATGGCACTTTGTCGACTTGAGGTAGGCTATCGCGGTATTTCTTTAAAATAGCCGCACTGGCATATGAGAACTGCAGCGTCATTCTCAAATGCGCGCTCGTCAACGCAGAGTGCCTCGCCACTTGACCTCCCGCATTTCGGACATTCTTGCGGTTTCTTCAAGGTAACGATCATCGATCTCCGTCGTCCTTTTAGCATTTGCGAATAAATTCTCCAGTTTACAATTAGGTAGCGAG
>DASVCY010000127.1:0-24752 GCA_036381375.1 Nitrososphaera sp.
CTGCCAGCCTGAAGCTCCTAGAATTAAAATACAAGTACAGCGCATACCTGATTATAGCTGGGTCTGTCCTGTTTCTTCTCATATCTCAATGAAAAGCTAGGACAGTCCTAGCTATACAGATTACCCTAAGTTAACAGAGCCCCTGGGCCTGCGGCCTAGAATTTAGCCTTCCGGCGCCGCTATTCTGACATCCTCTCAGCGCCAAGGCGTTCGGGGCTCCCCTGTGGTCGCTTTGCGTCTTTCCCCTGCAATCACCAGAGGTTCGGGGATAGTCAATATGCCCGCCCCCCCACCCTGCTCGGAAGTAATCCGAGCCAGTTGCATAGTGATGTTCACATGCTGCCGTTGTAATCGGCGCTATTTGCTCGTCAATGCTTGCGCAATACAGACAGGGAGCACGGCGGCATAGGAGGGATATCACCCCGCAGGAAAAGTGGTACAATTGCGATTGCAATTGTCAAATACTACGCCGACAAAGAATAGAGACTAGCTGTAAAATGTTACCCATCTGCGCAAGTACAACACCTAGTTAACCGGTCGATGGGGAAAATTCATGCCACAAAGTGCAATAGATCAATGGAAAAAGCACTATTTTATCTAGATCGCCAAAATAGCAGGATACTGATGGTGTTTATTTTGACACGTAACATAGTAATTGGTTTGGAGAAGGGCTAAATAGGTTGATGAAAAATTCTATTGATATGGATGGTAGAGGCTCACGATTCCATCAAATAGGATAACCAATGCGTTGGATAGAGCGCTCGATGTTCTTGGTACTTCCGGAAAGCAGGCGGTCCTTGAAGAGCTCATATCAAAACGCATCAATTGGGACAAGGAGGATAATCTTGTCATCGCAGAGATAGAAGGCATTCTCGAGGAAAGTTTCCAGAAAGGGTCATCATATGTTATCTCTAGATTCAAAGAAGAACTTGCGAAAGGAGCGTAATTACTGCTGGCTTGCAGAAGGCCATCAGATGGTAAAAAATATCACAACTTGTAACTCATTTTCCAAGTACAATTAAGGGAGCATCCGGTCTTGTATGCAGTATCTCAACTATCTCGAACCATGTGACCTGATCTGCACCATCGAATGATTTTATTTTCTCAATTAATTCCAGCAGTTCACTATTCTCTCTGAATAGGACTTGTGACATGATATTCATATTATTCTCTCCCATTACTATCTCGACAGAAATTGCCTCCTTCTCTTTCAAGATCCTATTGCCAACTTCTCTTGCGGTTCGTTTGCTGTTTGTGGAAGTAAGCAGTATCGCTTTTCTGAGCCCAAACTTTTCATATTTCAGGGAATAGCTTGTTGTAAGGAACTCGTTTTCAAGCTTTTTCCGTCTTCTCTGTACTGTTGTAATCGGAATGCCAAGCTTCTTCGATAATGCGAGGACTGACAATCTCTCCTTGGAATTTGCAAGTTGTCTTAGTATCTTTATATCAGATTGACTCAATTTTTGGGGCAGATCTGACGACAGGGTCTTCCGCAAGCCTACATCAGGATCTTTTGATATTGCCCCGACAGCCTTTTGAAATTCTGATAGCACGGCTTCCAGGACATTATCAGAAAATGTATCCATTGAAGTCTCGTATACTCCCAAACGAATCAGCTCTTCTACAATTCTTTTTCGGGGCATAGACATGTAGATTTCATCTTCTTGCTACCGCAACAATTGACAAGAAGTCGACGGATCCTGTTTTACTTACATAGATGATAGGCAAAACATCTTTCAATAAAGGATAATGAAATATTTTGTATAAAAGAAGGTCTGCCATATTCTGCCAATAACATGTTGATATTGTTCACATCCTCTCCTTGTAGTGATAATCATTTTCAATGCAACAGAGGCGAGATCGAATTCATATTTATTGCAAAAATAATATTTGCCTCTTATCCGACGCGGCGCGCTCTTCTTGAACGAGTTCTGGTCAGACGGTTTGGCTGCGCTGCTCGAATAAATGATGGCATACATCGGCTTGTTCAGCTCGACGGCCCAGTCGCAGCAGCGTATAGTGCCTTCGTCCTCCAAGTAGCTCTTTGTTGCCATCGCAAGCAGCACCGTGGAACTTTCAAGCTCGGCAATGTCTGTCGAATGTCAGGCCCTTGCACTCCACACATTGCATCAGATAATGCAGAGCGGCCGCAGGACTTCGTGCATCTTGTATTTTTGTTGCACCGCTTTTATCCTCCGCCAAAAAGGGCATTGTACAGCCCATTGAACCAAAGGACGATCTGTTGAAATGGCGACACTGGTTTTGTCTCTGGCTTTGGTGGCGTCTCGGTTGCTGTCTGTGTCGGTGTCTCTGTCTCTTGCTGCGCCTCTAGCGTCAATTCATCCTCTATCCCTACTTCATGCTTTGAGATGACGTGTGCAGGCTCTGTTCCAAAAGCCATTTCACGTATTGTCGAGAACGGTATGCCTTCGGCTCTTATCAGGTCTATCAGCTCAGACAGCCGGGCCAGTTCCCTAGTGTCTAGCACATTGTCTTGTCCGCCAAGCCGGAACTCTTGCGGGTGCAGCAGGATCATAGAGTATCCGTATTCTTTGACCTGTGACTTTATGCGCTTCATCAGCTCTGCGTTTGTCGTTTCCTCCATCCCTTCCCTGTACTCTACCGTGTCGTGTATCGCTGTGATATTGTACTCCTCATAGTACTCTGACGGATGATTCATGTCTGCCGAGATCACTGACAGGCCAAGCGATTGCATTGCTAACAGCGTGTCGTTGTTGTATTCGTTGTATGGCATGACGTTTATCTCTGGCGTAAAGCCGTGCATGTCCTCAAATTTTGCCAGCGCCATGTACAGGCTATCTTCCTGTTCTTGGCGGCTCAGCGTCGTATGGTCTACATGCTCCCATCCATGAAGGGCAAGGTCGAAATAGCCAAGTCGATTACCACGCTTTGTTATCTCTACTACGTCCGGGTCATTTCCGTATGGTTCCATGACTATGGCAAGGGTCGCCGGCACTTGCTTGTCTATGAAGAGTTGCAGCGTTGCAATTTGTAGCTCGTTGTTCCAAGTTCCCTGAACGTCATCATAGCGGAACACTACGCAGCCGCAATCGTGGATAGGCTGTTGTTCTGCTGCCATCGCTGCCGGTGTTGTCGTTGCTGTTGCAAGGGCCAACATTGCCGCCAAAATAAATGCGGTGAACTTCATCTCTCTTTCTCCAGCTCTACCAGCTCGTTGTCTTCGCGCTGCTCTATGTAGTCGAAATCGACTCCAAAGTACTTGTTCAGCTCGTATCCAATGCTCCGGGTGTGGTTGCTGACCCTTGCAGTTATCAGCCATTGGTCGCCCCTCTGCCTTACGGTTACGGGTTGCAGGATGATGATCCGTGATCGCACCTCGTCATGGTCTTGCCTGCTATCTACCTGCGAGAGTTCAAGGACGTGCGGCTTCGCTTCCTTGACGTACTGGTCAGATGGTTTGGCTGCGTTGCTCGAAGGTTGTGCCTATTTAATAATAGATTCTTGCTCAGATCTTGTTTTGACTTTTCAATGTCGTAGCAGTAGCTACACAGGTCATTGTACGACACATCTATTGATAAATGACAACGCGCGCACAACATATTTCAATCGCTTGGGATCAAATGTGGCATCTTGCTAACCAGTGCAACGTCCTGTGAACTTTTCGTGTGACCTGTCAGAATTGCTAATCTTTTTGTTTGCAATCTTTATCAGCTGGTAAGTTTGTAGTCGACTATATCTAACTTATACTCATATTTGTGCATGATTTTAGATATTTGTTTTATAAATAGCGGACCTGCAGACAAGATAACCAGAAGATCTATGACAAATTTGGAGCTAGGCTGCAGACGCTGTTAAGGTTGGTTGCGGATTTCCCCGTTGCCTGGCGAGCGTCAAGTTACGGGTGATTTTCTGGCATTGAATAGTGAGTGAAGAATGACGTAACATTTTCAATTACTGTCTCTTGACATCTTTTTCTTGCACTGTGAAACGCATTGGGACATACGGTACCATTTGCTTCAGGCCGCATGGAACAATTCGACACAAATCTTTTATGCGATGATGACTAGAGTACTCAAACTATGAGTGCAACAATCGGTATGGCCTGCAAGTACAAAAACCGTTGCGACAGATGCGGCATTGAAATGCATCCGCAGCAGCACAGCTGGTGCACCAGCCAGCGTTGCTACTGCAGCGACGAATGTTATCTTGATAAAAGATAACTTTTTTGCATTGTTCCTCTGCTCAACTAGGTAGCGTCTCTATTTTGAAGGAACCCGGACTCCTTTTTGTCTGAATGTGCTGGATATGATCGATAGCTCTAGTGCTTTATTCTAACCTAGAGCGGCGCTTCATCTGCTCTGCGCAAACTGCAAATCCAACGTGCATGCAGTCGTCAGTTTTGCATTCATTGCATACAGGTACTCCGTTGGCAATTCTGACGATAACCTCTTTTCCCAGTATGTTGTCATGCAGCAGGATCATTTTGTCTTGGTGGAACACTTTCAATGTAAGGGGAATAGTTGATGAATTTCTGCTTTCTCCTTCATTTAGCCACAGCCCAAACGCAATAACTCCTTCATCGACATTGTTGTTTCGAGCTACCAAAGCGCTTTTAGACTTCAGCGCTCGTTGCCTTGAAGTTCCTATGCGTGACATTCCAGCAGCATCACCAGACGGTGTTGCCGTGTGTCGAATGTTAAACATGGTGTGAGATTATCCTAACCTCTTGGTGAGCTCTGGCTCGATTAACTAATTAACGTATAGCATGTGCAAATTCTACTGCCTTATATTGGCACATTGAAGAAGCAAGATATAAACTGGAAATTTTTCGAAAATTTCTCTGGCTCTCCTTCCACATCATATCTCGAAGACATCAGTTTTGCAGACCCAGTCAATCGGCGATATCCCTTAAATATCACTACTCGTTTCGTTGTAGCTTCATAACTCAATAATTGGTTGATCATTGATAGTGATAGATGTGTGCAGCTTTGCAAGTTGCCATCTATTGTTGTATCACAGGACATCTCGAGAATTATTGATGATCCATCTGGCAGCCTCAAGCTGGCTCTGACTATGATTCAGGTGGCCGTTATCCAATTCTACGGTGCCCCTGACCAGCTTTTTCAAAGCATGGACGCGTTGCAGCACCTGTCTTATTGGAATCTCACCATGCCCAAGGTTCAATCCTTCTCCGGCGCGATCAAATCCTTTTGCGTCGCTGATGTGCAGCTGCACCAGACTCCCTGATATGATGCCTATGCATTCCTCCCAGCTTGGAGGCTGACCATGAATCTCTCTATCCAGGTCCCCAAGCTGGTTTCCGCTGCCGTTCCTTATATAATTTGCATACAACTGGTAGTGGGACAGGTCTAGGACAGTTTTGATTCCATATTCCTGCAGGCTTGCAATATCTACTGGATGGTATGGGCCTGCTATCGCAAACCTAGGATAGTATTTGGGGTAGGTGTTCTCGAGCGCCATCACAATTCCTTTTCTCCTGCCAAGATCTTCCTTTTCATAGAACTGAAGAAAGGCCTCTTCTGACCTTGACTGAAGCTTTAGTTTCTCCTCCTTTGTTATAGGCAGATTGGCTCTTGAAACATGGTAAGTTAGATGAAATACAATCACTGCATCATCTCTGATACCTGATTTGCTGCATACCTCTTCAGCTTCCTCGATAGTCCGTAGGATCGAGTCTTCAATCATCTTTCTTCGTTTTTCACCCCAGATGTCCTCTTCAGGTTCAAAAATCGGTGCGTGATACGTCAGGTATTCGATTTCATTCTTTGAGCAGAAATTAGTAATCATCCTAACCCGCTCACCAACCATTGTCTCTTTCATTATGCTTGCAACCTGCTGGATCTCGTGACCCCTTATCCTGTATCCATATTGGCGCTGTATCGTATCGATTATGTTGGAAATGTCTTCAAGGTCGGTTTTCCTCTGAGTTGACTTTAGCTGGAGAACAATGGGCATTGTGGTTTACTCGTCTTTTCAAAGCTTCATACCCGAAACCAGAATTTATTATTACTGTAACAAATTGGGAGGCTCCAATGCTTCTTTCTTTTACATTTCTTTGTCAATCAAAAGGCCTGCCGTGATTATGAGCTTGACTACTCCCAGCGCCAGAGCATCGGGGATTCCTCTATAGTCACTTTGTTCAATTGCGCAATCACCATAGGTTAGGGGATGGTCCGTATGTCCCTCTGATCCAGAGGGGCCGTGCGCTTGCACCTCGGTGGAGCTGCTCCTCACTGCTATCCCCTTCATTCACGCTGTCGCTGTGTTGTTTGGCGGCAACCGGCCGACTCCGCTTTGCACCGAGCTGATCTCCTGAGAAGCCTCTTGCCTTCAGGTTCACCGCCGTCACATACTCCTTGTATGGATGAGATTGTGTTATCAAAAAAACAACATTCGCAATAGTGCATATTCTATGATTGATGCCGCACCTTTTGCAGTGGGACGAGCATGAATAGCGTGGTCAATATCGCGGACAAGAGCCAGGCAATTGGATATCCTCCTGCGGATTTGACCGCAAGCGAAAACACTAGCGGCATCCACAATACTCCAAGAAGTGACATGCCATTTATCCAGGCAACGTTTAGCGCAGCATCCTGGGATATTTTGCTTTCATCATTTTCAGGCTGCAATCCCAAATTGTAGGTGGCAGGGGTAGTGGCATCTTTGCCGCTGGTTGTTATTGTTCTTATTATGCGCGCTTTGGCATAGGCGACAGTAAAGGCGCCGCCGGCAAAGAATCCAACTGCAATAACAGCAGCGATTATGACTGGCAGGACCGGGATAGATGTTGCGACAAGAGAGACGCTTATGCCTATGCCACATACCAGTAGAATCCTTGTTGTGTCCTTTGCTGCCCTGTCATAAAAGCGGCCGAACAATGGTGCAGATATGATGGCAGATATCAACGCAATGCTTGCAATTATCCCTGTGTTTTCAAGTGCGATATCCAAGCTCTGAAGATATACCACGATAAATGTCAGCATCAGAGCCCACGCAGCCTGAACACCAGTCAGGACAAGGCCGAGTGCAACCAATGGAGGGTTTGACAATATCCTCCAGATTTCCGAAGCGCTTAGCCATCTGCTGCCGCCTCCCCCTCCTTCTGGCACTTCCTTGGAAATATCTTTACTTTCAGCATTATTGGCAGCTGTTGTCGATCTTTCCGGCTGCCTCGGAATAGCCACAACCATCAGGATGGCTGTAGCGATGCCAATCGCCCCGCTCAGTATGAGGCTTGGCCTCCATCCAACCAGTTGTGCTATAACGATCCAGGCAAATATCCCCATTATTCCGCCGACTGAATGTGCGGAGTTCATAAGACCAATTGAGAAGCCGGAAGACCTTGCACCAGCATGCCTAGCAATGAGTACAACGCCGGAGCTGAAAAAGAAAGCCATGCCTGTCCCTACAATGAATCGAAGCCAGACCAGCTGAGAAGCCTCCGAAGTAAAGCCGTAAAGAAGGGCGGCGGTAGACGACAGCACTATCCCGAATACCGCCGACGTCCGGGGAGAATACTTGGCAGCAAATATTCCTGCGGGGACTTGAAATATCCCTACCCCTGCGAAAAAGGCCGCTGATATTGAGCCTAGAAGAGCAACATCCTGGTTAAAGTCAAGCGCAATGAGCGGAAATATCGCCGCGACATTGAACCAGTTTACAGCATAGAAGATCCTTGCAATAATGATAGAAAGTGATGCTGAAACGTCGGTTGAAAGAATTCGATTAGCATCTCCTTTCATTTTGCTGTCTGATTTTGGATTTCAAGATTATTAGTAGTATTTATGATGCGAACCGCTCCTTTTGACTTGCGATGGCAGTATGTTGCCAAGAACCACCCTCTTTTGCGCCGCACTCTAATATATGGCAGCTCCAGCCTGCATTTAGTCAAATTTTGCATATGTCGTCCTCCTCCATTCCAGACACTGGCTTCCAGATGCGGGCGCAGTTCTCAACCTCATATGGGTATCCTGAACAAGCTATTAGAGGCGGCTGAAGTCGCAACGCACGTAATCCCCACCGAACATAGTGGGAGCGAGGAAAAGCTATCGCCTGGAAAAGTATTCTCCGTCTCCGAAAAATCCAGTTTAGGCTGCGGCTATCTCAGGAATAGCTCTGCATTGGCACAATCCGCATGAAACTGAATATCGGATACAAACCCGCAGCCAAGGCATTGCATTCTATAGCTCTGGCTGCAAAGCCCGCATAGCTCTTTGGCCGGCTGCAGGTCAAAGCCGCATTTTTTGCATATGGTTTCGGGCATGGAGAAATCTCGCGGGTATTTGTTAAAAGACTTGTGGAACCAGCTTATGTTGTGTCCTGGAAGCATTGACAGATCGCGGGCACGCGCACACAAGGCATTTTCTATTGTGCAGATTGCCTAGCAGTATCAGCCATTTTGCCATAGCGCCCATCTGTTCTCTATTCTCTTTATCCTGCTGCAGCGGCAGCATGTTGTTTGATGCTGCAAGGCCGGTGATCAGGATATTCAACGCAGGGTTTGTGTTGGCAGTTATGGTAGTAGTGTTCTATTTCCGCTCGTGCAATTTCTAGATCCGGACGGGCTGCCACTATCCTTTCCATAGACTTTGCTGCCCCAGCAAGCAGAAGCACAAAGGTGGTCGTGTGCCACATCAATGCCTGTTCCACACTGCTGGTTGCGTTGCATCAAATCTCGTAGAAATTGTTGTTTGCACAAAAATATTCATCAGGAATCAACTTTTCAGACAAGCTCGATCTTTCTTCGATATGTATCATTCGTATTTTGTTATCGCAGAATATATCCTATATTTCATGGACCAAAGTGTCATCTGATAAATATCATATCTTCCAATTCACAGTGCAGTGCTGATATCCAAGACCTGTCGTAGACGTGCAGGACTTTGTTGCTTGCAGCTGGGAGGTCAATAAGGATGCAAAGGTCTCGCTCAACAAATGCTGCAGGGATTAGCATCGTGGCGTTCGTTATAGCTGTCGTAATCAGCCTGGCCTACTACCAGTTTTTCTATATCCCGGAGGCAAACAGAAGGCCAGCTATCCCGCAAGAGGTGCTAGAGCCGGAAGAAACAGTCGAGGTCTCAATTGCACCGGGCGCGTCCAATGAAAACAACGAACAATTTTTCGTTCCTGCCGACGCGCGCGCTACAATTGGAATTAACAACAGGGTTGTGTGGACAAATGAAGACTCGGTGGCACACACGGTGACTTCAGACACCGATTACGAAGACCCTTACAGCGGCGCGTTCGACTCTCAGGCCAGACCACAGGATGAGGGAGGTCCATTTGTAATGCCCGGCCAGACATTCGAATTTCTATTCACGCAGCTTGGCACGTACGAGTATCATTGCGTGCCGCACCCATGGATGCAAGGTCAAATCGAAGTGGTAGAGAGCTTTGCATAAGAATATAGCTGAACGCCGCTTTCTTGCCGCTAAACCCCTAGCCATCAAGGTGTATAGGCTTATGCGGCATTGGAATCCCTATTGTTAATATTATTATCATCATTATTGTCTGCTGGCCTCATCCTCCTCAATGGTACTTCACGCATCATCATTTCCATAGTTACGAGACCTATCATTTCTCCACCCTTTGTCACAACAGGCAAGCGGTTGAATCCCTTTTCTTTCATTATTTCCAGAGCATCAATCATTGGCGAACCGGCATCGATTACGGTCACCGGAGAGCTCATTATCCGGCTCAGGGTAATTTTGAATGGGCCTTTGTTTTGGGCAACAACGCGAAAGATGATATCTCGCTCAGTTACAATGCCTACGGGAACCCTCAACCGAGTCTTTGGGTCGTTACGGGTAACGACAATGCTGCAGCCTCCTCTTTCATAGAGCGTCTTTGCAGCTTCAGCAACCAGGGTGTTCTCGTCCAAGCTGATAAAGGACTTGTCAGCTATTTCTCTCACTGTCGGCCCTTCTTCTGTCGATCTTCTGCCGCTGGTCATTAAAGACTCTCTGCAGCCTCCTACTTTGGTACAGGTACGAAATACGATATCAAACTATGCAACGATAGCAATGTGGTGCATCTTTTTTATACAATGGTGCTACCCAAGAAATGCCATGGAGATTCATCCACTGCACTTGTCCGGTGGCCGCCAGTCTTCTCGCACTTTTCTATAAGCCGCGCTGTCAAGAGCTTGCCTCCTTTACACAAGTGCGAACGAGAAAAAGCAAGAAAAAAAGGTATTGCAGACATTGGGAGAAGAGAAGGGCTGCAAATAGCCAGAAGCAATACGCTGCTATCTGCCATTATCGAAAACTACAATTAGTGGCATGCCTATCTTGCAGGCAGAATTAGAGTTTGTCGGACACAAGGCTCTGGGTATTTCTGGGAATTGGCCTCGTGTTCACCGCATTGCTTTCTTCTCTCCCCGACGTCTTGATTCAAGACAATAATGATAATAGCCTCCCGGATCTCGGCGGGCGGACCGTCACCGTCGCGGTACAAAATGCCTACGTACCGTTTAACTTCATAGACTCCTCTGGCCGTCCGGTGGGCTGGGATTATGATGTGGTGAGGGAGATTTGCGAGAGGCTCGACTGCACGCCCGAGTTTGTGCAGAGTGGGACGGTATGATAGAAGCAGTTGCAAGCGGCAAGTACGACATGGCCGCCGATGGCATTACTATAAACGCCGAGCGGGCTGAGCTGGTTGACTTTTCACAAGGATATATCACCTTGCAGCAGGTGTTGCTCGTTAGGGCTGGTGAAAACCGCTTTTCAAGTGCGCAAGAGCTTGCTGCAGACGCTGGCCTGAGGGTAGGTGTCGTGCCAGGAACAACCAATTATGAAATTGCGGTAGGCCTTGTAGGGAAAGAAAGGATCACCACATATGCATTGTTCCAGCAGGCTGTAGACGCGCTTGTTGCCAGCGAGGTGGATGCGGTAGTGATGGACGATGTGGCTGGCAGAGGTTACACCGGAGTGAACGCAGACATGGTGCGGATCATCGGTGACGAGCCCCTTACGGAAAAGGAGGAACTTGGGTTCATCTTTGCCAAGGGATCAGATCTTGTACGGCCGTTTGATGCTGCGCTTGATAGCATGCGCGCCGACGGCACTCTTGCAGCCATCAATGAAAAGTGGTTCCTTAACAGCTAGCCATGTGAAAATGGAAGAGACAGGAGACAGGCACTTCAGCAGCTAGGAACCCTCTTGTTCCCTTGTTATAGAGTGGCGTCTCTAAGGTCTAGCGCGATACCGTTTGACAACTTGGGCATAAACAGGACCGCATCATGGCTCTTCAACATATCTTCCATCCACCGCTTGCCCATGTGGGCATCAATATCATCCAGCTGATATGGGCATAGCCATACGCCAGTAAATGTGCTAACCATCTCGTCGTTGAGAAAGCGCTCTATTTGTAGCTGGACTGTTGCCCCCGTCCCCCTTTGTGAACTACCACCACCGCTATCTTTTTCAGCAAGCGCACGCGGAATTGCAAGGCCGACTCCTCTGATCGGAGGTGGCATCGGCGGCTGCTGTTTTTGTTCTTGCTGCTGCTGATGCTGCTGATGACGATAATAGTTGAAGAATTTCTCTGTCGTCTCTTCATAGATCATCCTGATAGTATGCTTGAATGATTCCAGGTCCTTTGCGACCCTTTTGACATGAAGATGCAAAAGTCCCCTTTTGCCGTAGCCATCGACATCTATACCATATGCGATCATTTCCCTGCGGGTAAAAAGCAAATCCTGTTCGTCGTTGACAACATAGATACAGCATTCTCCTTTCTCCAGGCCGTCATTAATGAATCTCATCTGGACCAGCTTCGCATATTCGGGTTCTTCATAGAACATGACTAGGTGCCTGTAGGCAGTTGTGTCAAGGTTGTCTATGAAATCAAGAAGTTGGTTATACTCCATCTGCCGCTAACCTTCTCCTTTTCGTGCATTGCGCAGGTACAGGAGCTCCTTCGTTATCTCCATCTGGATCTTGTCAAGAACTATGCCGGCGGTCCTTCCAAATACTCCTCGCAACATCGCTTCGTACAGCTCGGGCTTTGACACAATGCTGTCGGGCTCAGCATTGTAAACCAGTTTCAGTATCTTTAGAAGCAGCCTCGATGTGCCAGGGCCGAGTGCGTCGTCTATTGCCCTGTCTATTATCCTCAGGATCATGCTGGGCTGCCACTGGAGGTATACCCCACCCTGATAGATTGTGTATTCATGGAAATTCAGATGACGGATCATGTTTGTAAATCCGAGCTTTGAAAACGCAACGGCATCGTAGCAGCACACCGCTTCCAGCGGCATGTTAAACCTTCTTCCTATCTGCCGCTCATAGATCATCAATTTGTCGATGTTGTTCGTATCGATAAATAGTTTAGGGGTTCCTATCACAACAACGCCTTGGCACCCCGATTTCTCCTTGATATCGGAAATGAGAGAGATCCACCTGTAGATCAGCTTGCCCGCATCAAGCCGGGTATTTGCGATCGCGTACGCAGATGCATTGTCCAAGACTGTCAGCACGCCGCGATTGATGTACTGGACGGCATCAAACCCCTTTTTCTCCAGCGTCTCTATCGTTTGGCGTGGATCAGATTCTGTTACAAGTATGATGGCATGTCCGTCTGAAATCCCCCGGCTGACGGTTTCTATGATAAAGATACTCTTGCTATCGTCGGACTCCTCAACGATACAGAATCCATGTGCATTTTCGCCCAATCTACCTGTGCTAGTCAAGCGAAATTATTGTTTTTAAATGATCATCCATT
Source organism: Nitrososphaera sp. (assembly GCA_036381375.1). Lineage (GTDB taxonomy): Archaea > Thermoproteota > Nitrososphaeria > Nitrososphaerales > Nitrososphaeraceae > Nitrososphaera. Next base: position 12,730 of record DASVCY010000127.1, read on the forward strand.
CTTGTCTGTCAAGCCTATGCGCAACTGCTTCTTCTTCTTATTTGCGTAGCTTTTTGGCTAATAATAGTACCCAAACCCGAACTCAGTAGGTCTGTATTTGAGGTCGGGCCGCATATCGGTGCACGTCAGCGTCTTTGGTTCCACCCCTACCTTTCCATAGCACTTGGGGCAGTCTGCTGAAAACACTAGGCTATTGGCGATGGCGTTATCTATCGATTTTTGATTTGGAACAAGAATCTGAAAGTGGTGACGGCATAACCCGCACCGCACCTTCACCCGCAGCCCTCTAAAGACATTGCCGATCCTTGAGAACAGCTCGTAAGTATTGAATTCCAGGTCGTCTGGCCTCAATACAATGTAGCCGCTGCCTTGCAAGAACCCCCTGAGCGCCACACTTTCATCTTTGATCAGGATGATGTGCTTTTTTCTTGCGATCGCGTATCCAATCTCTTGATCCTGCCATCCGTCATTTGAGCCGGCTCTCAATATGGCGACCACACACCCGCACCTGTCTATTTCCTTTCGGATTCTTTCGCTGGATCCCGAGTCATGTGTTGGTACAAAGGGTTCAGCTCCACCAATCCTGCTCAACGCCTGTGCAAAATAGTTGACATAGTGCTCATCGCCAGAGGCATAGCTGACGAATACTGTCAATGGCTTCCCCCCCACCAAATAATATAGGCAGAGCACGTAAAGCTTTTGGTGTCAGCAATGCGCACCATAATGTTGCTCGATCACTTTTTGCCACCTCGGAAAGATCCGATCAGTTGTCAGAGATATCACTACGCAGTGAAGCCGCATTCCTGACTGCAAAGCCGGGAAATTATATTCTGTCGCAGCCAGCTGTATCGGTGCAACATCATCTGCGGCGCACCAAAACAGCATGCAACAGCATGATGAAGAAAGGGTTCAAGGCCGCCATAGGAAACATAGAGGCCAAGAGGAGTTCCAGCCAGTAGAGCTATCTAGGTTGCTGCCTTTCTGCTGCTGGTTTGTTGCAATCTTTGCAGGCCCAAACCATAAAGCAAAAAGATAAAGATCATGGCCGCAAATATTTGCACGGCAACAAACCCCTCAAGTGAGAAATATGCGTCACGAAAGAAGCCTTCGAGAAGGCCGGCGAGAGCGTTGGCAACTGCGATTGACCAGCTTGCTATTTTGACTGCCAGAAACGGCATGAAACCCAAGGAGAAAAATGCTACCCCTGCGACGATGCCGCCGCTGGCGTAATACCACAACAAATCGTCAGGCATGCCATTGCACACGGTGCTAGACATGGCAAAACTTATCTTCAGATCATAGTGAAGCCCAGAGCTGGAACAGGCAGATGCATGTCCAAGTTCATGAAGGAGCTGGGACGGAACCGACATCCCCACCAGCAGTATGATGGAAAAAAGAATCGTTCTTTGCGCGTCGTTCATCTACCAACCCTCTCCCATTCTCTATCCTGTATATACAAATATACAAATATACAAACTTGATCCAGCCCAACCCTGAAATTAAGCATACTTGAAAAGAGGGCTTCCGGCTCCAGGGCCAACGATATGCATGCTTGCCTTTGCATGGCCTCGTGGATGACAAACACAGCTCTTGATATATCGCGTAACCAGGAACTGTTTTTGAAGTATCATCGGTCAAGCGACCGGTCAATGCATAACAACAATGTTAATAATAGTACGTTTACGAGCCTATCAGCTGCAGAACGCTATTGCCAATATTATCATATTTTTCTCTGATGTGTGACATGTGTATCTTGGAGCAGCCCCTTGAAGTATGAGATTATCGAAAAGGCCGGTTCGGGTGGATTTGGCAACGTCTACAAGGTGCAAGGAAGTGACGGCAACGTCTATGCAATGAAGATCCTCAAGGATTTAAGCAAAATCAACAAGGACAGGTTCGACAGGGAAATCAAGATACTTGCCCAGCTGGATCACCCAAACATTGTCAGGATAGTAGAATGGAATCTGGGCGGCGACCCACCAGATTTCAGTCCATGGTACACGATGGAATACCTTCACGGCGGCTCGCTGAGGAATCACATGGACGAGAAATTCAAGAACAATTACGTTTTTCAGAGAAACTGGACGATCAAGACCATAATCCTTCCTGCCCTGCACGCACTTGGGCAGGCACACCATGCAGGCATCTACCATCGGGATTTGAAGCCGGACAACATCCTCTATACAGACAGGCACAGAGCCCAAGTCAAGATAACAGACTGGGGCCTGGGAAGAGACATAGGCAGAAGGTCAATAGCGCTAACTGCTGCAACAGGAGAGATCGGAGGGACACCGGGCTATTGCGCTCCCGAACAATGGTTCTCATTTGACAACGTTGACGGGCGTGCAGATATTTTTTCGCTTGGCGTAATCTTTTACGAGATGATGACTGGAAGGAGGCCTCCAGCATACAACAACGACATGAAAAGAAAAGCTATTGATCCTCCGTCAAAGTTTCATCCTACCATTTCCAGAGATCTTGATGACATTATTCTAAAGATGGTTGATCTAAATCCTGACAAGAGGCAACGCTCGGTGATGGAATTGGCTTCAGATATTGAATTGTTAGAGGATGCCCGGTATTACTGAGGGTGGAGGATGGATGGGAGCATGTCTTGCGTTTGCAGACACGACAATCCACTATGCGATACATATATCACGAACATTCTATCATTCATCGCAAGCCCGATATTTGGTATCTTGCTATTGCGTTCCCTTAGATAGTTGCACTGATGCTGCGAAAAGACATTAAGTCTTGTAATTCTTCAAAAATGATAAAATCCGATCAATAGCAGCAAGATTTGGATGTGTTAATGAGATAGATATATAATGCAACAGACTCATTTCAACTTCTGCAATGGTGAGAATCAACCCTTCTGTGACTTTGGAACTCAAAAGCGGCCAGACGATTACAATAGATCTTGACGAAGCGCAGGAGATCATCAAAGGTCTTACAAAATTCGTACAGGATGGCAGCAACCATGCAGCCAAAGCTAACATAAAGAAGGGCCGCAAGAATGCCAAAAGAGGCGCAACAGGCGCTCCAGGCATGAGCGAAGCCAAGAAGAATGAGATCATAAGGCATGTCAACAAAAAGATATCAAAAACACCAAAGACGCTTTCGAACTTGCTAAAAGGCGTATCCTATGTTCCCAACCACCTTCCAGCCATCAGGCAGGCTGTTGAAAACGAGAAGGGCATAGACAAAAGGATCATTGGAAAAAGGACATATTATCTGGCCAGGGCGTAACTGCACCATTTAATGGCATACCTGTTAGCGTATAACAAGGCCGGCAGGTATTCTTTTGTTTGATGATATCCAATACTAGGAATAACAGGGAGTTTTCATTTTATAACAAGAACTGAACAGGGAGTTTTCCGATATAGGGCGCAAAAATTCCGATTACAGCTGCAACTATTCTTAACCGTGCAATTGCAAAAAAAGGAGGTACCAGTATACTGGCAGATATAGATAATGCGCGAAATGATTCCGGAGTGGTTGTGGCTTGTTAGATTTTTGATTTAACCCGTTTGCTCTCGATTGCACTCTATACTCGCTAGTTAATATATCGAAGATGATTTTAAGAGCACGAGTGAATTGAGCATGGCATCATTATCATCGTGTCTTATGGCAGGTGAGGAAAACTATGGATCGGCATGAAACAACAACATCTACATCACAACTCAATGATCTCTCGGAACCAGGCTCAAGAACTGTGGGATATGCTAGCATAGATGGCTGTACTTTTATTGCGATATCTGACATTGAGCTGAAAAAGGAATCCATTGCAGATTTCAAGCAGTGGTTCTCCGAGGTCAACAGGGAAATCCTGTCGAAGTTCAGGGGCTTTCTTGGAAGAGTCTTGATCGAATCGCCTGATGGTAAGCACAGGATAATTGTCATGACTGCAGATAAAGAGTCATTTCTGGCCATCCGTGCAAGTGAACAGCACAAAGAACTGCACACAAAGGCGCTTACCTTTATGACAAGGCCGCCGATAGTATCCTTCTACAACATCGCCGCCCGGTAATCACACAGGCTGTTTTCATTATTCCTCAAAGACCAGCGTCATCGTTGTCGGCGTTATCGTGATGTCGATGCGTCTTTCCAACATCTCGTTGAATACCTGTTCGAGCAGAGTCTTGTGGAACAGCGACCAGTTGTAGCCAAGGTCGTGTTTTATCACATAGGTGTGTCTGCCGTTTGCAAGCCTGCTGTGGCTGAACTCGATTGAAGATGTCTTGATGCGCATCTCAAACCAAGAGAGGAATGACTGGAGATCCATCCTTGACTTCATGAACAGGGTGATGTCGTGCACCGCATTCTTGCCCACCTTGCATGCAATCTCAACGACCTCTTTTTCGTCCAGGCTCCCAAACAGCGCTGAAACAAGCGGCCTTGCAATCGGTATCATTCCGACCTTTGGCTCGTACATGTCCCATTCCGTGTACCTTCTCAGGATCTGGTTCACCATCGTGTTGAGGCTGACTTCACGCTTTTCAGATTCGGAGCGAAGCACGTCCATAATGCTCTCGTCTATCCGGAAGGTCATTGTCACAGTAGCGTGCTTGCCGGTAGGAGGGTCTCCTGACATATCCGACCGAGTGTGTGGCATGATCTCATATCTTGTTTGCCTTTGCAGTTATAAGAACGATCTGCTGATCCCCTGCGATTGCAGATGATTGCAAATGGTACTTAAATGATAAGAACTCTGGTCGGCAATGTATCAGGCATTGGTATCTAAATGCAGAGGGCTATGCACCAGGTACGATACGATGGGCGGGGGGAAGGACTCTGCATACAAACAGGGATATAAGAGATGCGCAGTATGCGAGGTATTCATAAAAGAGCAAGGTGTCAGGTGCCCGTGCTGCGGCCTTCCGCTCAGAACCCGCAGAAGGTCGTGGTAACAACAACAGTGTCGTGCGGTGCAATCGGATCGCACCACTTTGATTCTGCTCACTTGCATAATAAACGTCCTTCATAAATGCACATTCCGAAACCGAAGTTACATGGGATGGACAGATGATGCCGGCAAAAAGAAAACAAAACTTGTTGTTTTATCTATAGGGCTTGCAGCTGCACTTGTTGGTGCAGGAATTGCAGTAGCATTGGCCTCAATGGCGACTGCCACAGTAACTGCCACGGAAAATGAAAATGAAAATGAAAATGGCAATATCCGCGCAGTTGCAGCCGCTCAGAGAGAGCCAAAGACGATCCGCTATACGCTGATTGCGGAAGAGACCACGCTTGAAATCGCGCCGGATGTGCGCGTTCCTGCGTGGACCTTCAATGGGACAATCCCTGGACCAACTTTGAGGGCAACAGAGGGAGACAGAGTTATCATTAACTTTACCAACAAAACCCCGCTGCCCCACACAGTCCACCTGCATGGCGACCACGACGAAAAGGATGATGGGGTGTTCCAGGAGGTCCAGCAGGGCGAGTCCTATGTCTATGACTTTGTTGCAGAGCCAGCAGGCGCACTCATGTACCACTGCCACGTGATGCCAGTGTCCCAGCACATCAGGATGGGATTGTATGGCGCGTTCATTGTTGACCCCAAAGTTCCGCTTGAACCTGCCAGGGAATACGTCATCGTCACTGGCGAGTACGATACCAAGAACCAGCTAACCGAGCTGCCACAATACGTCCTGTTCAACGGCTATGCAGACCAATACTGGGACAACCCGCTTCCCGCAAGAACGAACGAGCTTGTGAGGATATATTACATCAATCTGGGAGGCGCGCCGGCTTTTGGTTTCCACATCCACGGCACGATATTTGACGCGTACCCGTCAGGCATACTCGAGAACGAGCCGCTGAGGGTGCAGACCTGGGAGGTCGGGTCGGGCAACGCGGCGATATTTGAAGTAAAATGGCCATGGGAAGGCAGGTACCCCCTCCACCTGCACGGCACACCAGAAGAGAAGGGTACAATGGCATACGTCAATGTCACCAAAGCCCCTGAAAATGCGGTTGATGGAGTAGACATTGCGAGGACCAAATCGATCGACATGGTGCCCTGGCAAAGCGAGCTTACCAAGAGCCTGCAGAAGGCAGATGCACAGGCCAAACCTTCGGTCAGCCCATCCTCGGGTGCAAGCCATCATGGCGATCCTGCAGCAAGCTTTGCATCGAACAGTGATGTGCAGGTAGAGGAGACTTCGACGATATTGATCCCACAGGATTCGGGCACCAAGACGTCTGGCAAGACATTCACTCCACAGGCAGCGTTGGTGAGTCCGGGTGAAACTGTCACGTGGACAAATAACGACCCAGTCCCGCATACCGTGGACTCTAAAGACGGCAGCATAAGCTCTGGCTATATCGCAAAGGGCCAGAGCTTCCAGTACACATTTGCAGAGCCTGGAACATACGAATACTATTGCTCGCTGCATCCATGGATGGTCGGCTCAATAAGAGTTGCAGAAGATACCGCAGCTGATGGCTCTGCCTCCTAACTCTTTTTTCTTTTTATGACAGATATGCAGCGGATCCATGGATCTGCATATGTGCGCGATTGTATGCGAGCTTTTGACTGCAGAAAGGGCACAGCTTGCCAGCCATGCTTTACGATAGGATTTACAAATTAGAAAAAGTTCGCTTTTGACTAATCACTCCCGACTGTTCAATTTCAACGGCCGTTATGATTTTTCATTCCACCATTTGATATCTGCATTAATAATGTCAAATGCAGACTCATCATATGACAGACAGTATAGAGAATTGTAGGTGTGAATCGTTCGCAGACGAGGTCTGCGATTGCGGGTATTGTTGTATGGACGGATAAGAAAGAAGAAGCAGTAAACTGATACGAAGAACTGTATTTCGTATCAGTATTCCTTATTATTTCTGATTCTTTTTTACTGAAAAGGATCGGCAATACGAATTGGACGGCAATACCATAACAATCTATCCAAAGTAGTTTAAGCCAATGTGCTCTTTACGGTTCAGGCATCTCAATGTCACTAGCTACTCTTCCACAATCAAATCAGGAGAGAAAGCGGGAAACTGTAATGATTTGTGATGATGACCCTGATGCGCTGGCCATCTTCAAGTCCACATTGGGTAAATCGTACAACGTAATTGCAACATCTTCTGGTCATGAATGCTTGGCAAAGTTTTCTCAGGAATTGCAGAGAGGAGCCAAGATAGACGCTCTGCTGCTTGACTACAGGCTAGGAGACATGAATGGTGACGAAGTTGCGTACAAAATAAAGATGATCAATAATGGCAGCACAAAGGTCATACTCATTACAGCATACGAGCTCGAAAAGAGGATGCTTGCCGGGCTGAAAGATGGCAAATACATAGTCATCGATATAAAAAAGCCAATTAGCCCTGTAGCTCTACTGGTAAAGGTTGCCCAGGTGCTTAACCTAGAAAAGAGCAAAAATGAGGCATTCGATAGATCCCCTACCAGCGAGGAAGAGGCTATTGTCGCCGTTGAAGCAATCATGACCTCTATGGACAGGTGTCTCGGATCTGATACTGCCAGACTAATCCTAAAAACGCTCAACCTTGTATACATGATAAACGAGGATGAGATTAGGAAGCGGCCGAAATTTTTCGAAGAGAAGCTTCGAAGGATACTGGGTGATAGAACCGTCAAGATTATCGTAAGTGATGCTTACAAAGCCCTAGGAAAGTAGCAGCCGAAGGTCCTCGTCCTTTCCTTCCTTTGCCCTTTCATTCAAGAACGAATAAAATCATAAATAAATTGCTTGACCGGATCTACTTATGATCCAGGCGTTATGGGAAAACAAAGATCAGTTGCTGATCTGTTCCTGTCCAGCTTGCGACCATCATTATACGCGGAGTTGCATTGAAGAAAGGTGCAACTGCTGCTCTGTGGAACATGCCTTTCTTTTGACCAACAGGAGCTTAGAGGTAATGCTTTGAAATGTATATTTCCCTTTTCAGAGGGCAAATCAAGTGGCATTTTAGTTGCGGCACAAACAACCTAGAATAATAACTGCATCCTCTCTGTTGAATCTTTTTAGGTCTGATTGTAATAATCGTAGGATCCACTCTCTGTCTTATAATATGTTGTGCAGCCAATGCCCATGTTTGGACCAACTGGAATTGAGTCCGTAGTAATGCTGTTGATAGTAACGATGCAGCAAGCAGGCGCGCAGTCTTTGCTAGAGCCGCTGACAACTTCACTCACTGAATTTGGACAGACCGTGGCAGACGCAGCTCCCAGGATCGTTGCCGCTCTAATCCTCCTAGGAATTGGTCTATTGGTAGGAAAGATCATCGGATGGGTAGTAAGAAAGGTCGCCGAGAAGATGAAGGCAGACGAATACTGGGGCAGGACTGGACTGGGGCAGTCGACAGCCAGAATAGGATGGAGCCTCTCCAGGCTGATCTCTACAGCAGCCAGATGGTTTGTCTATCTGTTCTTCATATCAGCAGCGGTAAATGTGCTAGAATTCCAGCAGCTTTCTGAGGCAATAAACGGAGTATGGCTCTGGATACCAAACGTCATAGCGTTCATTGCAGTGCTGGCCATAGGAGCAATCATTGCAGACTTCGTAGGCAGATGGATGCAGCGCGAGCTTCCTGTGAGAGGCGTAGTCGGAGGAAGGGCAATTGGCGTGGCTGCCACCGGCATTCTCTATGCCATAGTGTTCGTTGTGGCCATTACCCAACTGCGGATAGGCGAAGCCGTTCTCAATTCAGTGATATCTGCGCTAGTATGGGGAGTAGCTGCAGCGATAGCAATCGGCGTCGGTGTTGGACTTGCATACGGCCTAAGAGAGGCTTTCCCCGCAATGATAAAGGGAAGCACGCAGATACAGCCTACCCTACGCCAGGGTCAGCGGGTGACCCTGGATGGCAGGACGGGAGTGATACAGGATGCCGGATCATTCAGCATAATACTGAGAGATGATCAGGGCAAAACAGTGGTAATCCCCACAAAAAACATAGTCGACAAAGAAATAGTGATAGAATCAGGCCCCAAGCCAGCGACTCAGGAAAGCATGACAGAGGAAAGAAAAGCGATCGAAGAAGAAGGCAAGTCGTATAGTACTAGAGAGGCAGCATGATCTGGGCGGGAATGCCCAACTTTTTTCTTTGGATGAGGTAAAAACTAACTAGCGGCCAGCCCATGCCAGTCAAGTGATGTGCACAGGCCAAGATGGGCTGGATCTAAATCATTAAGAATCTTGCTAGCCAATACAAATCATGTCATACGGAAGACGTTATGGAGGAGGCGGAGAGGGTTATGGCGGCCAGCGTAATTTCGGAGGCCCCAAGCCGGTCGAAACTGGAAAGGAATACAACGTGCAGATAACAGAGATCAGCAGACAGGGAGACGGAATCGCCCGTGTCCAGGGCTTTGTCATTTTCGTCAAGGGTGCCAAAATAGGACAGAAACCCAAAATAAGAATAACAAATGTCGCCGCAAGATTCGCAACCGGTGAAATTGCAACCGGCAGTACCGAACAGAAAGTAGGCGTGGCGCCACAAAGGTCAGAGGAAGAAAAGCCGGAGCTGCAGGACTATAAAAGTACGGAAAATCCTGCTGACACAGGTTCGCAAAAGCTACCACCAACATCATCATCTTCTGGACAACCTTAAAGGGAAGTAATATCATAACTTTTGTTAGTTGAAGCAGCGCTCGGCCCGACTGCAAAAGATAGCATTGGTTTGCCCAAGATGCGGCCATAAGAAATTTGTGACCGCCATCCAGACTGAACATCTGATACTTTGCTCAAGATGCGGGGCTGGAATGAGAGAGCGGCAGAGTGAGCATTCATTCGTCTGACCAATAACCTCCATAAAGGATAAAACTATCCGTCCATTTCCAGAGAGGATGGCAAATGAATTCTTTTCCGCTATCAGCTTCGTTGTCGGTCTGGCAATCTCGACAGTCATAATATGGATTGTTACAAAGCTTTTTGGTCAAAAGGAAGGAATTGGAAGGGCATTCTTGACAGCCGTCATTGGTGCGGTGGTGTATTCAATAGTTTATTTCCTGCTCGGAAACGGGTGGTTTGCGGCGATAATAGGCGGCATCGTCTGGCTACTGGCGCTAAGGGGGCTGTATGATGTAGGATGGTTAAAGGCTTTTGTTATCGCTATCATTGTTTGGATCGCAGCAACTATAGTTGGACTGCTGCTTCCAACCGCACCGGGACCCTTGTAGCACGGATCGATTGGTCGATCAGTCCTTGATTGGTCGATCAGTCCTTGTTGTTCCCGGGTAACCACGACCGCCACGCTGCAAGCCATAATCTGACTGTGTCTGTCGAGCTTTCCAGAAGCTGGCTATAAAGTCTCATTCCAGCAGTTACCATTTCAACATACTGGCGCATCACGTCCTCTGGCCATCCTGGAATTTCATTATAACCATAGCCTTTGCTTTTTTGTTCGATCACCCGTACTTCTCCCTGTTGCGCATTTTCTTCCATTCCAGCATCAGGCGGTGGTGATGGTGGTGATGATGATATTTCTTGATGCATTTCACGCATAGTTCTTGCACTCTCCTCTTCTGTCATCATCGGGTCTATTTTTGCGTCAGAGGGTTTCGGTGTATTATCTCCTACAGCTTTGGCCTCGTTCTTTATTTCTCTAGGATTTAACAGCTCTTTTGTTCGAACGCCCGTCACGGCTTGTTGCTCACCGGGCAGCTGATTGGTAGTTGTTGCCCCTTTTGTCATGTTGTCCATCGCATCATATCTTGAAGAATCAAAGACCTCTGTGGAAGGCAGCTTGTTTGGATCTTGCCTATCGGTTTTGTTGTGATTCTCTGTTTGCCTCATCTTGCGCATCTTTCGCCGCTTGTGTCTCGATGACATGACATCGCTGCTGATCTACCGCGGCAGAATGCAGGTTAAACGTTTATGCACAATTTTCTGGTTCCGCTTGCCTGATTCTCTGGTATTTTGGATCTTGAATGATAAGTGAAAGATAGATCATTATCTAATCAAAAAGCGAAACAGTATGCACGAGTCCTGTCAGACTGGAATTCATAAAAGAATGATGGAGAGCATTGTAGCCTTATCCATTTGCAGGGGACCTACTATTATTTTTGCCGAATCTTTTTGCAAAGTTCATTTTTATGACGGTGACGATCTGGCTCTTGACGTATTCCTGTGTAAGAGAATCCAGGCTGGTTGTATGGCCCCTGGTTAACCCCGGGCGTCCGGGCATTCCGTCTCTGACTTCTATGCCGATGGCAGAAATATCAGGCTCGGCAATGAAGGCGATGGTAGGAAATTCATGCTCTTGCACTGGCAGATCTGACGCGGTTCTCGGATAGATTTCCATCGTGATGGTCGGATTATCATAATGGATGCTGGTCTCATCCTTGATCTGATAGGAATGTCCTCTCTTCTCCAGATAATTACCGATTCGCTCCATAGTAGGTTTGATCACTTCTACTTTTATCCGCTCAAATTTTGCCAAAAATTCTTGCTGTTGTTTCTCGTCGACAGCAACATCCTGTCCAGCTTCATTCTTCTCATAATAATCTAAAATAGCATCCAGCTCAGCCGCCAGGCCGTCATCATGATCGTCATCGCCGTCCTCATTATCAGACATGTGGTTCTTTATTGGACGAACTGACTTTAAAGGGTTGAAAGTAGTGCAATAGAAATGATATCACAAAATGTTATCGGAGATAGCATCAGCAGCCATATCTAGAATTCACAGGCCTAGAAATGCTACCAAGAAAAAAAGCGCCAGTTCTGGGTAATCAAGCGCCCAAAATTATGTAATGTTCAGCGTTGAATCTGCTGCTCATGGGGCATATACATATACATATACAAGCAAAATAATACCAGTTTCCAAATAGGGATGTGCAGCCGATTTTATCGCTGTTCACAACGGCTACTGCAAATACATATAGAGACATTCTCTATAGAATTATATACTATAATTTTTTCTAGCATCTCGACATGACTATGTCAAACGTCGCTCGCTTTGCGAGCAAGGTAGGCGTGCTTGCTTTGGCTGCGCTCCTTGTTCTTGGAAGCGCATCCATGGTAGCATCAGCACAACAAGGTAGG
>DASVCY010000128.1:0-14497 GCA_036381375.1 Nitrososphaera sp.
TCTGTCATTTCCATCTGCTCTGTCAGAATTACCGCGACCGACTTTGCAATAGAGTCTGTCAATCCGAATTGTTCCATCAGGGTTATAGATTGTACAGCGCTTCTGGAAACCACATCAGATATACCCATCTGCTCCGCAAATGCGGTGATCGAGACTTGCTTTGCTACTGCATCAGTTACCGCCATGGATTCGGTCAGCGTTCTGGCAACTGTTATGAACCTCTGGACGTCGTCGGTCACCTGGAGCTGTTCGCTTGTTGCTGCCTTGGCGATGGACATTGTGACTGCATCAGTTACAGCAAGTTGGTCATCGACCCCTCTTGTAAGGACCAAAGATGACTGCGACAGGGTATCGCTCATATCCATCTCTTCTCGTATTGTGACTGAGGCTGCCTTGGATAGGATATCGTTCACGCCCATTACCTCGGTCAAGCTTCTACTAATGACCACTAGCCTTTGAATTTCATCGGTCATCTGCAGATCTTCTGACATTGTCTTGACTACAGATGCAGTTATGCTCTCGTCCATTCCGAGCTGCTCGACCATCGACCTTGCCAGCATCGAAGTGACAGTGACCTTGTCTGTAATCGTCAACTGCTCTGAGACCGGCTTTGTTGTAGATATCGACGATGATGTTTCAGCAAGCGACAGCCCTTCAGACATTGTCCTGCTGACCAGGATCGTCCTTGCAGCAGCGTCTGTGACAGCCATCTGTTCGTTCATTGCCACCAAGGCCGCTTTGGTCAATTCGTCGGTCATGCCCATTATCTCAGATATTGCTCTGGTTACCACGATAGATCTCCCTGTGACGTCGCTTACAGCAAACTGCTCTGCCAATGTCTTGGATGCTGCAGTAGATATTGCGTCGGATACATCCAGTTGTTCCGAAACGCTCCGCAACGGGGTTATGGCCCTTGCTACGGTTTCAGACAAGGCCATGGTGTCAGCCAGCTCTTTTTCAGAGAATGCTGATATGGAGTCAGTCAAGGTCAGGGATTCATTAGTTGACCTAGTTGTCGCAATTGACCTATCTACTGCTTCAGTCGCACTCAGCTGCTCTGCCAATTCCACCTCGACTGCCTTGGTCAGCAATTCAGAGATGTCGAGCTCCTCAGAGATCGATCTATGCGCTTCAATTGACCTTGATATGGCGTCGCCTGCGCCAAGCTGCTCTGACAGCGACTTGGATGCCGCTATATCTAGAGAGTCGGCTATTGCAAGCTGCTCCTGAATCGGCCTCGACTGCTCTACCGATCTCTGCACGGCATCCGTCAATTCTGCCTGTTCAGAGATTGTCTTTGCAACAGTTCTGGTTATCGCATCTGTGGTGGTCATTTGTTCTGAAATCGACTCAGATATTGCGGATGAACCATCGATCGAATCGGATACGGCAAGCTGCTCAGTCAGCGCTCTGGAGTCACTCTTTACGATCATATCTCCAACTGCCAGAGGTTCGGAGATCGATCTGGCCCCAACCAAGGTCCTAGCAATCGTTTCTGTCAACCCGAGATTTTCCGACAGGTCCTTCGGTATTGCCTTGGCGATGGTTTCAGTCACCCCAATCTGCTCGGAGATGGACTTGGCTGCCGCAATGCTGATCGCATCCGCTACTGCAAGATTCTCTGCAATTGCCTTTGGGAATGCTGGCTTTAGTGCATCCACTATGGCCATGGTCTCTGTCATTGCCTTGGCGACGCTGATCCGTATCGAGTCGGTCACTGCGAGAGCATCCGCAGGTAACCTGAATGGTTGTCTGACTCCCGCAAACTGCCAGTCAATGGCCATTCCCTCAGTTACCGATGTGTCGGCATCAATGGTATGAGTCGCGTTTCCAAGTGTTACCAGAGTCGTCTTATTAGCCAGCGAGAATGCAAGACTGCCAATGCCAAGGTCGCTGCTCATTGCAAGGAGCAATGCTCCTGTAGCGTCGGATGCGCTGGGAGCCTCATGGCCAACTATCCAAGGGTGTGTTCCCGCAAAAGTGGCTGAAGGGGATGGATTCCATGCGCCCTCAGACCAGACCTGCCAATTTGCTTCGCCTGACTCTGTCCCATAGACCAGAATCCCTGTATCGGTTCCAGGAATCCAGACAAAGTCAAAAGGCCTTGTCGTCATGGAATCAACATCGCTGTCTATAACTGTAAAGCTTCCAAGCACCCCGTTACTCATTTCAGCACAGGTCAGGTCAAGCTGGTCATCCACCTGGCAGATCACAATTGCGTTGGAAGTGGGGGACGGGTTTGCTTTCACAGACATGAACTTTATGTGACTGGAGGCGGCCGGATTCGGATCGACTGTCGATACTGAAGACCATTCAGTGCCGTCCCATACAGAATAAGACATAGAGTCGACATTGTTGGCAGCAAATGCCACAGCGTTTCCGCTCCCCTGCTCATAGGCAATGCCTATGACTTCGCCGTGGATACTGGTAGTGCCCATGTTGGAAGCCAGAGTTACCTGGGTTGCAGCGCTCGGAGTTCCAGTGGCCGCGTCAAAAATGAAAGCATAGGCGTCCTGCCTAGTAAAGTCCTGAAGAACCATTGCTATCTCGTCAGAGCCTGGCTTTGGCGCCAAGCGGATGAATGGGATCACCTCCCTATCCGCGAGGAATTCATTGCCGATGTAGTTATGTCCTGACTCAGTTGATAGCGTCACACCATCATATGTCCGGTAGTAAAAGTCGACCGCCTGACCGTCGTCCCTATCATATACGACAAGTAGCTTGCCACTCTGCTGCTGAAATGCGATATCGAAGAAGCGGGATGGACCTGGGCCGTTCTCGGGTCCAGTGTCTGCAAAGTCGGCAGCCACAAGGGTCCACGAGGCTGGATCGATGCACACCATGTCGCATCTGAATAGGTTGAGTGTGCCATCCTCGCTGTGGCTGACCACGACTCTCATTTCGCTCACCGGGCTGAATGCCATCCTGACGTCTGTGATTGGGCTGCCAGTGTCCGGCAGTTCGACCTCTGGGCTCCAGATGCCGGCCGTCGGATCCCACTGTCTGTACTTGACTGAATTCAGACCAAATTCTCCGGTGTCGGATCTGTAGACGGTGCCGGCGCTGTAGCCGTTCAGGCTCCTGTGGATCCTGTCCTCCAGTCCTGCCTGTTCTGACAAAAGAACGACTGTATTTTTAGAGGTAGCGATGGTGTCAGTAACGGCCATAATATCGGCATAGGTGTTGCTGATTACTGACAAATTGTCTACGTCTATGTTCGCAACATAGACTAGATTGGTGACAGGATTGACGTCGAGCCATCTAGAACCACTGTCTGCAGTGATTGTATCTATTACCATACCATTGCTGCCATCTATTACCGATACGTTGCCGCTGCCACCATTTGCGACAAAGATGCGGTTTGTAGCAGGATTTACGGCAATACCCTCTGGAACACTGCCTACGGTGATTGTATCTGTTACTGTATTGGTATCTCCGTCAATCACAGATACGTTGCCGCTGCCGCTGTTCGCCACATAGATCAGGTTAGTAAATGGATTGACAGTTATACCAAGAGGCGCGTCGCCCACCGTTACCGTGGCTAACACTGTATTGGTGTTGGCATCTATTACCGAGACATCATCGCTATCCCTGTTTGCCACGTATATGCGATTTGTTTCGGGATTGAAGGCCATGCCATAGGAGCCAGTGCCAACAGCTATTGCTCCGATTACTGTATTGGTATTTCCATTGATGACCGATACACTGTTGCCAAAAAGGCTTGCTACGTATATGCGATTGGCTGCTTCATCTACAGCAACACCCACGGGACCACCACCAACCGCAATGGTGCTTATGACGGTGTCGGTATCGCCGTCAATTACAGATACGCTGTTGTCAAAAAGATTGGTTATGTAAATGCGATTTGTTGCCCTATTGACCGCCGCTCCTGAAGGTGTCACGCCCACGGTAACATTGCCTACTATGCTGCCAGTGCTTCCGTCAATGACTGCAACTGAGGAGGTGAACCAGTTTGCTGCATAGACGCGATTGGTGTCTGAATTGATTCCTATTGCAAACGGCATGTCTCCGACTGCAATGGTGTCCACTACTGAATTGTCTTCCTCTTGGCCGACAAAGATATAGAATTGATTGCCGATTGTTATTTGTCCGGGTGAATATGCGCTCACCGCGGGGTTCACTCCGTCGTTTGCTACGCCGTAAATGTAATAGCTTCCCGGAGGCATTCGCGTGGTGTCCAGCTGGCACGTAACATTCGTTCCTTCCGGAGCAGTAGCGCATGCTCCTGGAATAGGCGTGCCGTCAAGTCCAGAGTTGTTTGTATCATAGAAAAATGCGGCGGTTGTTACATCGTCAGGGTCGGACAGCGTGTAAGTGAGGCTGTAAGGGTCACCGCGGACTACGGTGTCGTTGGTGCCATCAGGCTGGGAAATGGAAAGAGTAGGCGGTACAGGTGGTGGCGGCCTCAAGGCTATGGTCATCATGCCCTTTGTCGCACTTTGGCCAAGTGTTACAGCAGTATTTCCATAAGTGCCAGCTGTGGCCTTTTCGCCAGTTGCTATGCCCAATCCGCCTCCATTGCCCGCCGTTCTGGTAACGTCTATTCTTTCTACAATATTGGCAAGATTTGCATTGGTCCATCCTGAAAAATTGTTTGAACCGTCAGCATTGGGAACATGTGTTGCCACTGCCATAACTACCAGTGTGTTGGTTGCCGTCGTAGTGGCACCGGGAATCGAGGCGCTAGTGCTTGCAGATGCTGTTGTGCCGCTGGTAACATCCCACGGGTTTCCAGTGGTGGTAACGCCGCGAAATGCCAAAATAACACCAATCATGTGGTTACCTGAATTATTGGTTGTTGGAGCTCCTTGCGATCCGTTGTAGCGAGACCAGAAAACTGAAAGCCTAGTTGGCTGTAGGAATCCAGCTATTCCTTGAGGAGAATTCGCAACTTCGGTCCATGTTCCGCCATTTTGGTTGTTAATAGTAACTTCTGAATTGGCAGTCTCAACGAATAGCAGCAGGATATCGTTCGTCTGGATGCCTGCCGGAAGCGCCGGACTGATCGAACCCGTGCCGGCCGCAACCGTACCAGCTCCTACATACGTGGGCACTGGATACGGGTCAACAATTTGATCAAACTCCACACTTCCATCCAGGATCTTAAGGTCGAAAGTATCCTGTGAGCCCTGCAGGTTTGTCAGGAAGACTTTATTGTATGCATCGCTGTCAAGATTGGCAAATCCCGCGATAATTTCCGTTCCATCTTTTTCATAGATCTCTATCCTTGGCTCTCCTGAAACGACGCGGACATAGAGTGAAATGTCCCTTGCAGAAGTAAGGTTCTGCTCAAAAGTCACCCTTACATACTGTCCCTCGGAAACCTCTTCGCTCCAGAGGCCATCAAGCTTGCGAGATTCTTCAGTGATGTCAGCAATAACCATCTTGTTTGAATCCAGATGACTGGCTGACAGTATCTCGACGACAGCTTTGTCTGGTTCGTCATATTCTTGCGCATGTGATTGTCCTATAGAGAATGTCATGGGAGGAACTACGAATACCGTTATGACAAGCAAGAGGGAGCGGGCGCTTGGGACATCGTCTGTTCTTTTCGGAATCGGATCTTCGATGTTATAATCATGGTTGATCAGAAGAACTGCACGGATTTTTCTTTGCAGCCTGCTGGTTGTCGCCGAGGTCCGCTTGGAAACCACTATGGAGATTGCTCCCACTAGGAATACTGCGGAAATTGAAACGTTGAGGAGCGCAGCATTGTGCATGCTCTGCTGCATCCTTATGTAGTCGTCCAGATACTCCAGAACTACATTACTATCGTCAGGATCGCCGTCCGGGCCAGACAATTCATCCGTTTCAGAATACTTGTCAGGAGGACCCGCATCTATTGAGCTAATGAATTCGGTTGCCTGGTAGGGAGTCCTTCCAATTGTATTCTTGGCGGCGTCAGACTTTTTGCCAAGCATCTTTGAGGCAGGGTTTATCCTCTCGTCGATCCTCTGGTTAGAGCTTGCCGAGTATGGTGCCGGCGATGCTCTGGCAGGTTGGCTGACAGGGGGAGGCGATGACGCAGGCATGCCAGACGTCATAGATGCCTGCTCTGCCACCGAACGGACGAATGAATTAGGAGCCTTGCCCTGAAATGTAGTTACAGACATGGACTCTGTCATGACACGCTGGTAAGATGTTGGAAGGTTTGAGCCGCCTCCGTGCGTAGCTGTGACCGACATCGATTCCGACATGGAGCGATAGTACGAATTCGCAGGCGTCTGCATGGCAACTGTATCAACCATAGGTACAGGAGGTTGCTCCGCAAAGGCTGGCAGGAACATTTCAGATCCAAAGTAAAACACCGCAACTGCAGCCAGAACGATGGCAAAGGCCAGCAAGTTACAGCCGTCAAGAGCATTGGCTAGAGAAATCCTGGCCTTACCCCAGGCCACAGCCTCAAACCAATGCTTTTCCAATTCTTTTCCTCTACCCTTACTTCGGTCGTCTTCTTGCTCTTGGCGTTACCCGGTGCCTGACAGCGTAATCGTCCACGTGACAGTCAACGTGTCGCTTGTGCCTTTAGTGATTGCAGCGAACGTCTGTCTTGCGAGCATGGTTCCTCCGCTTTCCGCGTTGAACAGGCCACTTTCTGCGATGGTTCCAGTCCCCACTCCGGGTCCGAAAGACACCTGCAACTGCAACTGCTTGCTTGGTGCCGACGTATATGTCGCTGTGGCGTCCTGAAGCCTAGCGACCTCAGAGCCAGAAAGAGCAGTGTCGTCGGCAGCTGGTGCATCGGTCCCCGTCCCTATTGCTATATAGTTCCACGGATCGTTTGCTGCAGAGCCGTCATGCGGTGATATTCTGTATGCCACGCCTTCAAACCCGGTGTCCACTATCAGGTTGTCAAGGTGCCGCTCGTCCTTCAGGTTGCCGTATTCGTCATACAGCATGAGGTCGAGCCTGCCATGAAGTTGCAGGAACTGTTCGCTTGCACCTCCGTAATCCGGCACAGATGGGTAGATAGCGGGCATCAGCGTGGTAGCAAGTAGTATCGCTCCAAGCCCAATTGCTCCTGAGCCAAAAGCTAGCCCTACCGAAGGTGGTGTTGTGCGCACAGGCATAAGATAAGGAGTGCATTATTTAAATTTATGTTTAAATCTACTTTGTATGAAAAGATGTTTGATGGTGACCAGAAAAAAACATTATAGAAGAATAAGCCTGTGCAATATTTGTAGTTGAAAAAGTCTGTTATGATTTTGGCGGGATCGGCGGCTGCCGTCTCTGTTGGAATATTTGTTGCAATGGCTCAGGCACAGGCAATATTTGTGCCATACCTTACGCCAACTCGTATCGAATTTTCGGGTCTCGAAAGCGAGTATCCTGTCAACGGGACAATGAATTATTCAATTTCGCTTAGAGGCTATGGGTCCAACTGTATCGACTTTAAGGCGGAGGTGATCCGCGAAATGGACAATGAACGAGTGGCCTACTTTGAGCAAGTCCAAGACTGCAGGAAAATCGAGACAGCATATGGGGCATACAATTACACAAAAAGCTTTAGCTATACTGGGAGCACTGTTTTAGAGGTAGCGGGCAGCTATCAGATTCTGGTAAACGTGCATGATCAGATAACTAATCAGAATCATTCTGAGATGCGCCCATTTATTGTTGTAGAATAATATTCTTAAATTTAAATATAGATTTAAATAATACTCTTTTTCTAACTATAGGCATGGAAATACGCAAGCGTGGTGTTCTGGTGATGTCCGCACCAGCTCTGGGAGCTTTTCTTCTTGGCGCTGTACTGCTAGGCGGCATTGTCCCGAATACTACTGACAAACTAGGAGAAGAAATGATGGAGGCAACAGGCTACGTCACGGTTTCTGTCATCAGAGATGGCAACGAGATCTACCACTATGAAGACCACAACCTGATTACGGATGCTGGCAGAGACTTTATACTGCAACAGATAGGTGGAACTGCAGACACAGCTACGGCACAATTCATAGGGTTGAGCTCTGACACAAATGCACCAGCTGCGGATGATACAGAACTTGCAGGCGAAATAGACACTGGCGGTCTCGCAAGATCGCAGGGCACCTTTGAGCAGGGAACCGGCGATGATGCAGACAGCTTTATCATAACAGCGACATTCATGTCATCAGGTAATCACACAAATGTTCAAAAGGCCGGCTTGTTCACAGCCTCCTCAGGCGGAACCATGGTAGCTGAAAACGAATTCTCCTCAGTCAACCTAGCAAACGGTGACCAGCTAACCATTACATGGCGCGTAGACCTGGGACTTACTCCAGCTCCATAAGCAAATGGGGCAACCTCACTACTTTTTCATTTTATCGAACTCGATCAAGGCTCTATTGAGCATCATCTCTCAGGCAATGCTTTGGGATGCACATTGTTCATATGCTCCTACGAGATTCCCACTCCATCTTTTGCACCACAGATCTTGCACATATTCCAGCCTTCCTTCTTTGGTAATGGACTAACGAGAGCATTCGCTAGCCAATCTGCATTTAAGACTAATTCCATCCTTCTTGCCATTCTTATTGACCGTCCTAGTCGTATGTTCTATTGCTCCATTGCTATTATTACGGATCGGACATCATCTGGCATGCACTGTATCGGTTGTTGACAGCCAAATGTTGAGCCCAATCACCATCGTCACTCTTAAATAGCGTCGATTGTCATAGAAGATTGTGAACAGGGGCACTCGGGTGGCAATTGTTGCTGGCATCATTATTGCAATTGCTGGTACAGCAACCATCTTAGCGGTTACAACCGCGACGCCAAGCGAGCCCGCGCTTCCTGCAGATGATGGCAACTCCACAAACAGCGAGCCCCGCCAGATTACTGTGGAACTTAATGAAAACCTCAGTGTAGAAGCCAAATAAATTTAAATTCAGATTTTTGTATTCTATACAAGTGCAGCGCCCTGGCGATGGTGGTTCACACCACAGGTGGCAGGATTATGACAAGATCAAGCAAGACGTAATCGCTATTCTTGCCAAGAATCCCAACGGAATTACTGGAGCCAAGATCGCCGAGCTTGTCGGCATTACTCAGGGCGCGATGTCAAAATATCTCTCCATGATGAGTGTCGACGGCATAATAGTGAGCCGCAAGGTCGGAGTGGCCAAGCTCTGGAAGCTCGTATCGAGCTCGGACAGGACAGATCTCCTTGCAAACAAGCTGGGTTCTGAAAATGTGAACTTTAAGGACTATGCGCTGTCTCTTGTAGAGAAGAACGACAGACTGCTTGACCCCGACAACAAGCAAGTGCTTGTCATGCACAGCGCCCTGCTCGTCAATCTCTACAGGTATACGAAGACAATACTCGGTTCAGAGGCGCACGCGTTCTTTTACGAGTGGGGCAAGAGCTTTACTCGCGAGGCAAAAGATCTGGTGGCAAACGTGGCCGAAAAGACAGAGAACAACTTTCTCGCGTCATTCTTGACTCTTCTCAAGCTTCAAGGGTGGGGGAGGTTCGACATCAAATCTGCTGATGGCAATTCTATCGAGGTCGTATGGCATGATTCGTTCTGGGCTGAGGAACCCGACGATGCCCCGGCCGACGACTTTATAGTAGGAGCTCTCACAGAGGCCGCATCTTTGACGTTTGGCGGCAACTGGCGGTTTAGCGAAGTAGAGTGCCGTTCAATGGGCGCCCAGGCCTGCAGGTTCGTCGGTTCGCATCTGGACTAGATTTAAACATAGATTTAAATAATACAACCACCCATAACACCGGCATGCGCCATGGGCGGACCATAGCTTTTGTGATGCTTGCCCTGCTGGTAGGTGGCATAATTGCACAGTTGCCCTTGGCGGCAGCCGACGATTCTAACAACCCATTTGGCGCTCTCTGGGACGCGATCTTTGACCTACAAAGCAGGGATGAACGACTCCAAGCCCAGATAGACGAGCTGAGGGCTGAAAGAGAGACATTGTTAGCCCAGAGCAGTGGCGACGAACCGATGGTGCTTGTCAGCGACCTCTATGCAACTATCGAAGTTGAAACCTTGGAAGAAGACCGGACCATAATTCACATCACTGCAGGCAACAACGGCCCGGACAGGGCAGCCGGAGTAAAATTGACTGCCTTCTATCTTATGCCGCTCTTTGAAATCAACTCTATAGACGGCGACCTCTGCATAGACAAGAGCAGGGGCATAATAGAGTGCATCATTGGTACGCTTGAGCAGGATCAAGAAGTTGTAATTGCAGTTGACGCTACTGCCAGAGAGTCGGGAAAGGAAAACACCTGGACCGTCGATATTTCCACCACGACCGACGACGCTGACTACTCTAACAATCACGTGACCTATGAGTTTGAAACAGGCTCTGATAAACGGATAGAAGAAATCCCTGAAGTTCAACAGCCAGAAGAGCAGAAAGTCGTCGAACAAGAGCCCGAAGCAACTACTGAACCAGAACAGGAGGATGACAGTGACGGCACGGTCCGGAACAACAACAGCACGAAAGTTGAAGAACCAGAGAATACTGGAAACCAGACTTCGACGGATCCAGCAGAAGAAACAGCTGGCGGAAACCAGACTTCAACTGAAACTCAAGACTCTGGTTCAAACAACAGCAACAATAACAGCACAAACATGGATAACCAAGACCTGGCAAATAGTGAAAGCGAAGCGGCGGAGGATTCAAACTCGAACAGCACAAATGCAGCTGAGGATGAGACAGAACAACCAGAAGAAGAAGGCGCTAATAACAGCAGCGAAGAAGCGCAGGAAGAGCAGCAAGGCGAATCTGAACCAAGCCAGCCAACAACAGAAGAACAGACTCAGGATCAGAGCGCTTCTGAAGAGAGTGGCTCCGAGCCTGCGGCAGACGAGCCAAGCGAGGAAAGTCCTGCAGAAGAGAGCTCTGACAACGGCCAAGAAGAGTCAAGCGAGAGTGGCTAACCCAGTGAAGGCGGCGGAAGTATCAGAGCCGCGACATCGCGTAAACCAAGTCAACATAAGAATAGTAACTGTATTGCACCTTCACAATTTACATTAACAATCAATTTATTAGTATGATTTTTCCATAATATCGTTACGTTATGCCTGGCAGCTACGAAGATGCCTGCAGGTCGATTGTAGAATCACATGAATCGATAGACCTTGCGATGGTGATCGACAAGTTTGCAAACATTGTAGCCAAGGCGTCAAAGAGCAACCCCTCAAGCTCTATACGCAAGATGTCACCTGAAGACATCGCCAAAACAGCCACAAGAGTCAACATCGCAAAAGGTGCGTTCAACGCTAGCAAAGACAAGACAGGCCATTCCAGCATCCACGCACAGTACAACGCGATGGACATGGTGATGCAGCCACTTGACAACGACTTGACGCTGATTGTGATCGGATTTATCGATGCCAGCGCTATGCCGGAAGTGCTTGGAGCCATATCAAAGACCTTTCCAACAAAGACAAAGAGGGCGATAGTCGTCGATGACGAGCCTGACATCAGGACATCAATAATGGATGTGCTTCAGAAAAGGGGCTTTGAAGTTACAGTCTGCGACAGTGGCATGGATTGTATTAGGGCGATAGAAAAGGCAAAGGATAACAAAAGTGAGTATGGTGTCGTCGTCCTCGACATAAGGATGCCAGACATGGACGGCTTCCAGACATTCAAAGAGATCCGGGCCATTTCGCCAAATACCAATGTCCTGTTTATCACAGCATTCGAGTATTCTCAGAAGGATATCGCAGAAAAGGTTGCAAGCCCAAAGGCGCACGTTCTGCGCAAGCCATTCAGTAGAGCAGAGTTGTTGCAGTCCATAAACGACGTGATAGAGAATTAGTTGGGGCTTGAGCATATTCCTGCCCGATATTCTTGATAATAGCAATTGTGAGGCGGGTATAGAGCTGAGCCCTGCGAGACGACACGTCGTCTCCAACCAAATATTTCCTTCAATGCCAACAGCTGGTTAGGGTATCTCCATTCAGTGTTCCGCTTTCTCAGCGGTCCGCGGGGATGCATGCATACTTCTGATCTCGCGCAGAACTTGCCGCCGATATGGAAAAGCGCGATCTCCTAGTTTATCTCCGTTCTCCCATCATTGGAAATGCCCTTGATTGACCTCCGGCAAGTTCATCGGCTGTGCAAACGTACTGACATTGTTCTCTTGCATTTCGCATCATCGTCATATGATCTCGAACGCTAGTATCCGGTAAACGCCTCTACCTTCATCCTTTCCTTTGGGATTTGCATATCTTTTTCCAGCAACTCTTGCATGGCTTTCAGCATCCCCGGCGGGCCGCAGATGTAAAATATCGCATTCCTGATTTCATCATCTGTCAGGTGCCTATCCAGCATTGATTTGTCTATTCGACCTCGCTCGCCAGTCCAGGTTGTCCTTTGCGAAGATTGTGATCTATCCTCCTCTGTAATTGTGTAGATGATTTTCAGGTTCTTGTTTTGGCCCGCCCATTTGTCAAACTCTTCCTTGTACAGGATGCCCTGCGGATTCCTATTAGAGTCAAACACAGTAATCTTGATTGGCAGCTGCTTGTCTGTCGCAAACCTGAGCATGCTCCTAAACGGAGTGACCCCGATCCCTCCTGACAGAAATACTGCCGGTTTTGAATAGTCGTCATGCAGCACAAATTCACCTTGTGGCCCCCATGCGGTTATTTTTGCCCCCTTCTCAAGTGAGGATAGCTTTTGCTTGTATGGGCTGTCCCTGATTCTAGTGCTAATCATCAAATAGTCTTGCTCAGTTGGCGATGATGCGATCGAAAAATGTCTAATAGGCCCCTTTGGATCCGGCGCCGAAAGTCCATCCAGGCTGAAAAAGGCGTACTGCCCCGGGCTAAAGTCTATCCCATCTCTTGAAAGTCGAAACGTCATGATATCGGTTCCTTGCAACTGTTCCTTTGAAAGTAGTTCAAGGGACACCTTGTTTCTCGCTTTTCTTTCTTCCTCCTCATAGTACTTCTTTTCTGCCGCATCAGCATCCTGCTTTTCTTTCTCAGAAGTTCTGCTCGGCTGCTGCACAGTTGCTTCTTGTTTGGCAGTAGCCCCCGCCCCTATCGGTTCAAGGTTTACAAGAATGTCACCGCTTATTTCATCCACCCTGACAGGATATGATTGCAAGTCGGTCGCCCAAACGGTCTCTTCTGATACTTTTCCATTTCGCACATCAAAAATTGCGTAGTGCCAAGGACATTTCAGCTCATATTCATCCAGAGTCCCGTCTTCCAAGGGACCGCCTTCATGAGAACAGACAGCGTCCATTGCATAGACTTTGCCATTTACCATTGCAAGAACTATTGGCTTGCCGTTTGGCTCAACCCTCAATAGACCCCCTTCCTTCAAGCTGCTTTTAGATGCGACCTTCTGATAGCCTCGCTCATTTGCCACCATAATCGCAATAATAAAGCGCAGAGGAGCTATTTACGGATTAATTGTACATCAGAGCATGATTTAAATTGAATTTGGGATGTCACTTCCTCTCGTATTGCCAATTGATCCCGACTTTCAGAAAAACCGAATATCAACGACATTTGAGAACCTGAGAGTATGGAGGAGCAAGACAAGCAACCTTGGGATCTATGGCACCGACGTTGCGGTCGACTTTGACCTGTGCGTCGGCGACGGCGCATGTATCGAAGTCTGCCCCACAAATGTCTTTGACTGGATGGGAGCAGGCGCGGACAGAAAGGCACTGCCGTCAAGGGAGCGCGACTGCATCTACTGCTTTGGATGCGAAGCAGTCTGCCCCAAATTTGCAATAAGGGTGACCAAGCCGTAAAATGACAATAATCATAGACGAAAAGAGGATGTTTGAAGTGATAGAGCAGCGCAAGCCGCGATCGGTAGCGCTCAACGGCCCGGAAGCACTGATTCCAAAGTTGCAACAAGCTGCTGACCACATCACGCAAGAATTTGGGATTGAAGCCTACGTTATAGGCGACCCTTGCTGGGGCTCGTGCGACCTCAACACGCATGCTGCAGATATGCTCGGGGCAGACATCCTCTTTAACATCGGCCACACCATCGCAATGGAAACTTTTGGTGACAAGGTGGTCATGATTGGCGCTTTTGACGACATCAGCTTTGACTCTGTCGCAAGAAAATGTGCAACCGAGCTGAAGGGGAAGTACAAGACGATATCGCTTCTAACAGACAGCCAACACCTCCACCAAATTGAAAGTACGAAAAAGATCTTTGAAGAGCATGGCTACAACGTAATCATTGGAAGGGGAAAGGGCCAGCTCCGTGACGCGCAGGTGTTTGGCTGCGAATTCTATCCTGCATACAACATCCAAAAGCAGGTCGACGCGTACATTTTCCTTGGGCAGAGCATGTTCCACTCTGCAAGCGTTGCGATGTCTACTGAAAAGCCGACATTCATGCTAGACCCATATTTCGAAGAATACCAGCAGGTGAACGAGTTCGCGCAGGGACTGCAAAAGCGCGCCATATTGTCGATATACAAGGCGCTTGATGCAGAAAAGATCGGAATTGTCATTGGCCTGAAGGAAGGCCAGTTTGCCCATATCCG
>DASVCY010000129.1:0-4287 GCA_036381375.1 Nitrososphaera sp.
AGCTGCCATGATGAAGAACGCAAAAGAGGGTAGATGAGTGCAATGCACACTCTACTGGATATTCAGATGTCAATGGAATAATCGAGTGTGACTTGCCACTGGTTTGCTGCCCGGTCCGTGGCTGATCGCGTAAACTGTGCAGAGCTATTGTGATTTTCTGGAATAGTAGAAAATTCCGGCTGGCTGGGCTGGGCCCATGCATCTTGGGCTACGTGAGGCAGTAGGATGAAGGCCAATTGCAGCCGGCAGTCACTTCCCTAAACGAGTGACCTGCAATCCCTTTTGACTTTAGGCCTACTTGCAACCGTTTTTGTCATTTTTCCTAATTGCACTGCAATGCACAAAATTCCTAGCCTTTATCCAGCTGTCTGTCCAAAATACATCATGGGAAGTATGGTAGTAAATACAACGAGGATCGATGCAAAAGTGCTAAAGCAGCTGTCTAGGATGTATGAAGCAGGGATTTCAATAAAGGATATCTCTGATCAGCTGGAAATGGACCAGATGACCGTAAAAAAGCTCCTCAAGCTGCTGGGGTATGCGGCTCCTGATTAGGAGGGAGCTGACATGCAGCTTGCAGAAATAGAGCGTCCGATATTTGACGCGGTTCCTCACATTTTCAAACGGCCACTTCTCTCTGCCGGCCCGTCAGATCCGCTCCTGCAAGTTGCCACATTCCTGGCTGTAGGTCCTCAGATCTATGTTGACGGGGTGGTGGTTCTAGATAACCAGAAGGTTGTTGTAGGCACAATAGGTGGCAGGCAGATCATCGAGCACATATTGTATCACCCAAAAGACTGGATGCAGGGAACGGCATCGATGGTGATGAGCCGATTCGAACACGCAGTGCAGGCAGACTTCCCTCTAAGGGTCGCGCTGGATGTTTTTGACAAGACCGGATTTGGGTTCGTGCCAATAACCATCAAACAGAGCGTCGTCACTTCCCTGTCTATACGCGATGTGCTCAGAGTCGCAGTAGCTTCAAGGCTGGACACACCGGTCGATAGATTGTCATCTCCGCTGGTCGCGATAAAGGATGGTCGGGCAAGCATAGGGGAAGCTTTGGAAATAATGTTAGAGGAGGACATTCGAAACGTGATCGTTAAGGACAGCAGTGGTTCCAATACGGGAGTCCTAAATGACCGCAAGATGCTCGAATATCTCTTAAGCTATGGGGGCAGAGAGGCTATCTCGTCGAAAGGTTTGGACGGACTCTTTGCGACTCAAATCAATATCCTGGACCTGACTCCTGCCAAGTCTGTTGATCGGGATACGCCCGCCGGCCTGGCGGCTGAACTCCTGCTTGACCTCAACACACCCTGCCTCCTTCTGGCCAACAACTCGATTGTAACTCCTTGGGATGTGGTGATGAAAGGTCTTGGAAAATCAAAATCATAGGTGATGCGTGTGTGTAATGCATATGCTGCCCGCGCACACCACCTGCCAAAAAGTAGTCTGGATGCCGGCCAGCAATCTGTAAATAGAAAAAAGGGAATACCAGAGAGGTAACAAAGACATGCTCTCTGCTCGCATTCACCAGTATCGGCAGCCGCTTGTAGTCGAGAATGTTCCAAAGCCTGACAACGTTCAGGGCGAAGCTGTCCTTGTGAGGGTGGGTGCAGCGGGCCTCTGTCACAGCGACCTGCATCTGATAGATGGAGAATGGAAAGACGCGATCCCGCTGGAGCTCCCCAAGATTCCCGGTCACGAAAACGCAGGCTGGATCGAAGAAATTGGCGACAGAGTGCCGGAAGGGCTGTTCAGCAAGGGCGAGCCTATTGCAGTTTTCGGTGGATGGGGATGCGGCATCTGCACGTTCTGCAAGAGGGGCGATGAGCAGCTCTGTACTGCTCCGCAGTGGCCCGGCCTGTCGCAGCGCGACGGAGGGTACTCTGAATACATGCTTGTGCCCTCGTACAGGTTCCTGGTCAAGGTTCCCAAGAAGGGCGGCCTAACTCCTGAGGAGCTTGCGCCTCTGACAGACGCAGGACTTACCCCCTACAGGGCAGTCAAAAAGGTGGCTCATATTCTCGGTCCGGGGACGAGCATAGCAATATTTGGAATGGGCGGACTTGGCATGTATGGCATCCAGTATGCCCGGCTGCTTGCGCCGCACTCGACTGTCATTGCCATAGACAGGAAAGACGAAAAGCTCAGCCTCGCCGAGAATTTTGGCGCCGACCGAACGATAAACTCGGCAACGACGCGAAACATACGTGGCGAGGTGTTAGAGCTGACGGAAGGCAGGGGGGTAGATGTGGTGGTTGACACAGTCGGCGCAGAGAATACGATAGCCGACGGGGTAAAGATGCTGGGAAGGGGCGGTGCACTGGTTATAGTAGGGCTGTTCGGTGCCCAGATAAAGGTCCCGCTTTTGCCGGCTGTAGTAAACGAGTACCAGCTGCTTGCGTCGTTGTGGGGAAATTATAATGAGCTGAAGGAAGTGATAGAGCTAGCCAGCCAGCGTAAGATAAAGCACGCCTACCAGAGCTTTTCGCTGAAAGAGGTCAACCAGGCAATAGACCAGCTAAGAAAGGGGCAAATCAGCGGAAGGGCCGTAATCGTCCCGTAGCTTTTTTTGCGCAATTAGCCGCAATCTCTAATGTGCTGCCTGCAAAAGGACTTTGACTTCAAGCCTGTGGAAAAGCGTCCTGAACCACTTTTGCAAAATTTGATAACGGCGCTTCTGGGCGAAATGCTGCTACTCTCCAGTCACCTTCGTTGAACATGCTGCACAGAACGTTTTCGGGTTCCTTCCTTCAATCGCGGCATTCCTTGCCAAGTATCCCATTGTTATGTCGCAATTGTCACATCTTAGTTCTGTTATGCATTTATCGTGGTATGGCTTGCCGCCAACAATTATCCCTCTGCTGTTTTCGGTAAACTTTAGACCGCAAACCGGGCAGAGCCTATCTGTCATATGTGAGCTATAGCGCGCGTCATCGTAAAAGCCTTGCTGCGCAGACGCTATCAGTCTGAAAAGCAAAGGCACAGGTTCCTCCTCCAGAGCGTGCGGCCTACATCAAGCCCTGATGGCTACGATGCAAGCTGCAATTGCGGAACCATCTTTATTGATGCTTTTTGACAAGCCCATTTTCCTGTATGACTGGCAATATCTTTTTCAATATGATATTTTCGTGGTCGGCTTCCCTGTCAAATGACACCATTAACAGAGCATAATCCCGGTGCTCCAACGGAATTGACGCCCTCTTGATTTTTTCATAAAGAGTGAATGTGTATATGGCTCTGCCGAGTTTGTCTTCATGGTCTTCCCTCGTCCTCATTCGGAGGACTGATTTGACGGTATCGCTCTCTACTTCTTCAAATGAAAGCAAAGGGGTAACACCTTTTCTGAATTCCTGGGCTACCACCTTTCCCATCATGTTTGCAATGCCAGCAAAGCGTATTGATTTATCTACCGACAGGATCTCCCTACATATGTCCTTCACATTGACGACCATTTTACCTGCACATTTAGAAAAGAGCAATTATCTAAGATAAAGATGCTGCATTGCATTATATGCTTGATAATATTGTTGCGGCGGCTATCTGAAGAATTAGGATGCCATCTTTTTTTCGCCCGGCCGCTTACAGCAGCGTTGAGGCTAGGACGTGGTTGCAGTCAACTCAGGCGGCACATTGTAGAAATGCTCCGGGTGCGGAGTAGTCTGAAAAAAGAAGCCTGACCTGTCCTTATACGCATCTTTGGACGCCCAAATTTAGAGATGGTCATCGACTGTGGTCTGAATGGAGCTGGAGGCATTGAAAGACCCGGTCTGGAGAAGAACGGTGGATGCATAGAAAAACCACTATTTGTATGACGACGATGACGGCAGAGAATGACATGCAAGTTTCAGTCGGACAAAAAGCCCGCATCTTGGAATGTGGGAAGATCCGCGATGTTTTATCCGGAAAATCACATTTCACAGCCTTTCGTCGCTACCTCAGATATGAGGGTCGCCAAGAGTTGCTACATATTTGCCAATAAGAAAGTGATATTTGATAATACGTCATTTGAAATAAAGAATTATCCGTCTTATCCATTATTAATAATGCATCGAGTTTCCATTCGCCTTGACTACGGGAGTAATAGTACATATCTTAGCTGCAACAAAGATTGCCGGCATTGCTGCTGTTATGCTGACATCCGTGATGGTATCCACGTTATTCTTGACAAAAACTACTACCGCCGCCGCTGCGTCTTCTCAAAATACTCCTTTGTCAATCAGCAGCAGTCATCAAGTCGACAGCAACGCCGATAATGGCAATACCGGCAAAGTGGTGATC
>DASVCY010000130.1:0-6732 GCA_036381375.1 Nitrososphaera sp.
GATCTTGGCCAAGATATAATGCAGATAGCTAGTTAAACAATCGGGATAAAAATCAATCTAAAAGGGGAATTACATTCCAGTTCCTACTGAATAATTAGCTTTTGCACCATAACGCTTGCCTGATATGTCGTGTAGAGGGCTGTGCATAAAGCACCCAAACTACGGGCCAGTGAAAAGGATAGATTATTCCAAAAGGGGTTGAGGGTGCGCATTACCCGCAGCAGGACAAAATTCACCGGCCATGAGGATTACCATTGCTCCTGCAGCAACAAAAGCCTGCGAACAAGGCCGCAGTATTGCGACGAAAACAGCAGTGCAGCGAAAGAGTCGATGCTGCGCTGGCATTGACAACAACTACTATTACTATTTCTTACATCCGGTCAAGTGCCGTTATTCCAAGCGCTCCAAGTGCGTTTTTCAGTGTGATTCCAAATGCCTTCACCAGCGCAAGCCTGGCTGCCCTTACTTCAACATCTGCCTCCTTTAGCACAGGCACTTTCTCGTAAAAAATGTTGAACGCAGTCGCAAGGTTGTACGAATAGCGCGCAAGTGACTTGGGCGAGAGAGACCTGGCCGAATCCTCAACCACAAGATCCATCTTGGCTATTTCTCTTATCAGTGCAATTTCAGATTCATGTACCAACCTATCAAAGGCAAAGTTGCTCCCTGAAATGCCCTGGCCAGACTTTTCCAGTATACGCTGCGACCGCGCATAGGCGTACTGCAGATACGGACCGGTGTCGCCTTCAAGACTCAGAGATTCCTTGATGTCAAACGTGATTATCTTGTCGAGATCCTGCTTGATCATATTATACCGGATTGCTGAAATTGCTATCTCTTCCGCTATGGCATGTAGCTGCTCCTCGGTAAACTCAGGGTTCCGGGTTTTGACCTCTTCGTAGGCCTTGGCGTGCAGGGTATCAAGCACATAGTCGGCATTTACGTAGATGCCTTTTCTTCCTGACATGTGCATGAATTGCCTGTCACCGATGTCGATTCCAAACGCCTTGGCTGTTTCTGAGCTGAGGGTCACGGCCTCGTATCCAAGGTGGAAGTATTCCTTATTTCCAGATCCGATCTTTGAGAGCACCTGCGATATTATCCTCTGAAGACGGGCCTGCCGCGAATCGATTATCGTTATCACCCGCTCGCCTCCGTTGAACCCTTTTTTACCGCCTGGTTTTCCATCTAGCATAGTGGCATAAAGGGTCGAGCCGTCCCACTGGGCGAGAAACTCCTCATAGGAGAAAGGATCGTCCACCAGACCAAGCTTCCATGCGGCGTATGGAATGTCCTTTGCAATGTAGGTGGCAGTTCCATCGCTTCTTACCAGCACCTTGTCCTCCTCGTCTTTTGCCTCTATGACCCAGCAGCCCTTGTTTTTACCCTCCTCTTCAAAATGCGTGATCCCGTTTTTCTTTAGTAGGTCAAATGCCTTGTTCCACAGTCTTGAAACAACAATGTGTGACTCGAAATTCAGCAAGTCATAGCGAGCCTTCATACGCCAACATGTTTTCAGCTGCTCGATTAGGACACGCCGGGTAATCCGGGCAGCAAAATGCGCGATTTCTGACTTGCCTTCCTCTATTTCTTTGAGCACCAGCTTCCGTTTTTCCGCAAGCTGAGGGTCTTTTTCATACAATTCGTTTATCTTGACGTATACCTCGTCTCCACAATAGTGGTCAAACTTTTTGCCATCAGGTGGCTCGACTGGAAATCCTGCAAACTTGAAGCCGACCACAATGTCTGCCACTTGGAGGCCTGAGTCGTCGACATAGTTGAGTACAGTCGCTCGATGGTTGGTCGCCTTCATTATGCGGTAAAGAGTATCTCCGAGTATCACATTGCGCATGTGCCCAACGTGCAACGCCTTGTTTGGATTGACGCTTGTATGCTCGATGATAATGTGCCGGCTCTGTCCTGAATCTGGGTAGCCATAGCTTTCAGGGCTATTTAGCACCTTCTCAAGTGTGGCCGGCGACAATCGTGAGTAGTCGGCCTTGAAGTTTATGTGGCCCCCTGCAGGCTCGACTGACAGAATATGTGTGCCACCGATACGCGGCCTTGTCAGATCTGCCAGTTCGGTAGCGATCTTTTGCGGTGCTTTTCTTGCATGCTTTGCTAGAAGGAACGCGGCATTGCATGAAAGGTCGCCAAACTCCTTTTGTGGAGGCTCCGACAGGCTAAACTGTACAGCAGGGTAGCCTGCATCGCCGATGGCCTGCTCAACCAGCTTTCTCACTTCGTTCTGAAGTAGTCTGAAGGTCACTTCGATGTCTCCACTCCCAGAAAGTTGAACGCGAGGTGGTCGATCGCTTGTGCGAGCCCCTCGCCCGCCCTCCCCGCTACTACATAAGATGCGCTTTTCTTCACACTTTCCTCTGCGTGACCCAGCGCGACGCTGTAGCCACAGATGTCGAACATTGGCACGTCAGTTTCGCTGTCGCCTATAGCGACAGCATCTTCCGGGTCCACCTTAAGCATCTTTAGTGCTTCTTTCAATCCAAGCGCCTTGTCGACACCCTTCTCGTTTATGTGAAAGGAATACTTGCTGTCTGACAGGTAAAGAGACAAGCCATGCTCGTCCAAAATCTTTTGACCCTCCTCCAAGTCAAAGGTCCTGAGCATGACGACCTCAGTCATCCTTGGAAACACCGGTTTTATCTGGATGCCATCGATGCTCTTTTTCAATACTTCATAACCTTCCATGCATCTCTCCTTGCTTGCCAGCAGTTTATGCTCTTGCGGAGCGACTGTTATTGCGCCACCATTCTCGCCAACCGCGATTCTCGTGGTGCCGCCAAAGACTGCAAGGACGTATGCCTCGATTGACGATCTGCCAGTCACGTAAACTACATTATAGCCCAGCTTCTCAAGATAGCGCAATTTTGCAAGCGCGCCTAGGTGTATCACCCCTCCGCCGTTTTCCGTAAGAGTGCCGTCGATGTCTATTGCAAAAACCTTGATTGCCAAGCGTTGGAATAAAGCTGAATTCGAATGTTATAAGTGTAAGGTCTAGACCATGTCGATCGTGGCCGAACCTTTCAGCAAGTCGGCGATGTCCTTTGACGCGATCACCATCGCTGTTGCTGCTGTAGCGGGTTCTGCCATTTGTGCGACTTCTAACGCAGGTGCTGGTGCGACGGCTTTTCCGGGCGGCTTTGTCTTGCCAGGCCCCCTCATCCTCCTGTCGGTTAGCGACTTTTGACGCTTAACATCTATCTTGATCTTGAAGCCATAGTGCCCATGGTTGCTCCATTTCTCGACTTCAACAATATCGCCACTGCCAACCAACCTATCACCTTCGGGTGTGACGACTGTAAAGTCGGTCCTGTCTCCCTGCTTTATAGTGGAGACCTTTTCATAGAAATGATGCCAATCAAGTGGGTTTGTGACCAGCGCCTGTACAGTCAACAAATCTCCCACTGAAACTTCCTTGATGTAGCTTGACAAGATTTCAATGTTGCATAACTTTGCATACACATTAGTCTAAGTGCGGCCCTAAGATAAATAACTTGTGGAAATAGATGCTATAATTTGCAATAAGCATGCATTATTTCTTTTATGATAGAGATAATACACAATTCCTGTTATTTTTAGTATAATATTGTGTAATTCGTCAGGGCCTAGAAGTGGATAATCCTCGCAAGTTGCCTTTGCTTCTATTGCCAAGTACTCCTTGTATGGGCGAGTAGGCGCATCCTTGCAATCTTTGTCCGAAGACCTGTTCAGGAGTTTCGTCCTTGTTCCTCGTGTATTTGCTGCTTTGGTAGGCATGATTCTTTATGGTATCACATAGTTCAACAAGGAACTGTTTGGACAAAACTTCAAAAGAATCCACCACAAGCTAAGACACCATTGGCTAAGGGTGTGTCGTTGCCTGCAATAACTGGCATTGCTGCAGGGGTCGTGATGATAATATTATTTTTAATATTCTTCGTGCCCGAGATAACAAACTCTAACAATACACAAAAGATGTGGGTAAGCTACGAACCGACCCAGTGCACCGTTCCTCCATGGATTGGGTACTGGAATGAATTACACCCAAGCAATAATGATGATGGCTTTCGGTCGCTTGATGAAGAAAGTCAATATCAGATAATCAGGGAATACTTTAGGGAACGTACAAGCATTACAGTATTTGATGTGTTGTATAGGTCGAGCGAATCTCCCAAATGCCTGGCCTGCGGATGTTCAGCTGGATATATCATCGATTTTCAAGTAAATAATAACGACGTAGACAAGCTGAGAGAGCATATCCTGAAGGCAACTGTGCAGTTCGAAAACAGTACGTAGTAGACACACAAGAAGGCTCAAGGGGATGCTGCTCTTCTTTCCAGTTTCGTTGTAAGATGCATACATACACCCATGTTGATTTATGCGCTTATCACTGAAAATCAGAAAATCTTTGGAACAACAACGCATCATGCACTGAAATCTTCGCTTGCTGTCCTCTCTGCGTTAACTTGAAGCTTTTCTATTCTTTCGCCGCGACCATCATTGCCCCTTGTTATTCTGACAGCAAATAACAACGATGGCTCATCGAGAATAAATATAGATGACTTTTCAAAGAATCAGGTTTTTGTGTTTGGACTCTATAGAACTATTTTGTTTTCAGTTTAACCAAGACAGCTGAACAGTCCAAGCTGAAATTTCTAACAATAAACCTACCACTAGTTCCATAGCATTTTCTTCAGTCTTACCACTGAACTATCTGGAGCATCTTCTAAATAATCAGTTATCGAGTTGCGCCTGAAGATGATCCATCTTTGAATAGAAAATCTGCAATAACAACAACAACCGCTGCTGCCTTGCTAGCGGCAGCTGTTCTCTCAGGAGCCGCGGTAGTCCCGATGACGGCTTTTGCACTGACAGTCACCGGAACGAACCGCTCAGACACCTTGAAGGGCACAGAAAGCGACGACACTATCTATGGCAAGGGGGGTGATGACAAGATTTATGGATACAAAGGCGACGATATTCTGTACGGTGGGCGCGGAGATGACAGAATTCGGGGAGGAAGTGGTAGTGACAGCATCTATGCATGGCACGGTAACAACGATGTGAATGGTGGAGAGGGTTCTGACACCATTTATGCTACTGGAGACCATGAAGGCAATGACGTAGACTATAACAAGCTGAAAGGCTCTGAAGGCAATGACAAATTCATTGTCAGGGATTCAGGTGCGACAATCCGTGGAGGAAAGGGAAATGACGTCGTAGACGCAATAGCAGATGCTGGCTTTGGAGGGTTCCTCATCTACACAGGACCAGGAGATGACTCTGTAAGCGTAGTTGACAACCAAGCCGACATATTTGGAGGCGACGGGGATGACAAACTTATTGCAACAGGCGAGGCTGTCCACGAGGTATTTGGAGAAGACGGTAACGATTGGATTCACATCAGTACTGATGTTGGAAGCATTGCAAAAGGCGGTGATGGGGACGACTATATCCTCAGCACTTTCGAGGGCACGCTGTACGGAGAAGAGGGAGACGACATACTTGAGTCTAGAAACGAGATAGCATTCAACAGCATGATAGGAGGGCCGGGCGCTGACGAGTTCAGGTGCTATGGTGGAGACGATTCAGTAGAGGATTTTGACGAAGATGAAGGCGACACAATACTGGGCAACTGTGAATCAATAAATGGCTCATGAATAGACACGCGGGAGAGTCACCTAACGAGGAATGCTTCGGAATTGCTGCGGGAGAAGGAATCATTTGCATGACATCTGCTAACAACTCGAATTGCAAGAGGAGTTGGATCACCAATATCCACCCCAACTCCTCACTCCCGCAGTCTTGGGCGTGTCTCCTGCAATATACAACATCCGTGTACAGCGCGGCAGAACCGCGTGTCTATCATCTTTTATGTTCTCCACCGGGACTCCAGCGATAGCCATTAGACGCCTAGAACCGTTTGCGAACTACCGCTGAAGGAATTCATGCGCTTCCTGCTTCCTCGACTGAAATTTGCTTGTCCGTTTCTGCTGTTGTAAGCGGACAAGTAGAGGTGCTCTGTCTCTTCAAGGGTTTGGTCCGAGCCTAGACAAGTTCAGTGACGTCTTCTCGCCGCTTTTCTACAAGTAAGCGAATTGGCACTATTCAATTGCCACAGTCTCAACCCTGCGCCTAAGAATTCTCGCCTTTTGAAGCGCCCTAGCTATTGCCGTGAACAACCGGAATATGAAGGCAGCACCTTTCTTTTTGAAAGATTCTTTGTGCTGCTCCAATCGGTATTTGCGGTATCTTTTGGCCGCTATTGAAGAAAAATCCGATTGCATGATTCTTTCATTTATCCAGCATTTTTATATTCATTGTGTAGTTGACTTCTAATAACCATGGACAATCGAAAGATAATGCCTTGTGGATGCATCATGGAATGGGAAGAAGGGATGTTCAATATATCGCTATGCCGAGCACACGGGCTTCAATACCAGCAAAAAGAGGTGATAGATTACACACCAAGAGGAGAAAATAATAGGCGTGTCAGCAGCCCTTATGGCTAGCAAGCATCATATGGCTCTCGCTTCCACATCAGGAAAAAGTTTAAGGATCTAATGGTATTGTTCTTCTGATAGTCGTAGCAAGGTCAGTATTTGTGAAAGCGACGATTCATTTGCCTCTAGCCCGCCTATCATCCATTCTCCATATCGGTCACTCTTCTGTGGGGTTCCTTCATATAGCGCCTCGCGCGTCAATGTAATAAGGGCCCGTCGCCTAGTCAGG
>DASVCY010000131.1:0-7371 GCA_036381375.1 Nitrososphaera sp.
ATCTCGCGCACTTTTTGGATCTCTTCTTTGAGCCCTCCGATGTCCTCGTATGTTACCTGAGGTACGCCGCGGGCCGCTTCATTTGCTTCTACTATGGAAAATACTGTCTTGGAGGTGATTATGGCTCCTGCATCCGGCCCAACAGAAGGTGTTATGCCACCAATCTGAAACGTCAGCCTGCCACCAAAGTATGGAACCATCACGTTATCGCCTTTTAGTATCGGTACACCTTCCAGGGCATCGGCAAGGTATCGCTCATCAATCGGGGGAATCTGCTCAAGTGGTGCAACCATGACCTTTGCAGCATGGATCACCTTTACCCCTTTCACTGCGACGGCGTCGCCAATCGCGATGCCGGCGTTATTCCTGACAAGCCCGTCAACGCGGATTATGCCCTTGCCCTCGTCCGATGGATAGAGTGGCAAAATCTTGGCAACCGTGCGGCGCTTGCCCTTTATCTCTATGATATCGCCTGTTTTGAGATTTAACGAGTCCATCGAGTCATAGTCAATTCTGGCAACACCTCTGCCTACATCTCTTGTATACGACTCTAACACCTTCAGGGAAATCGATGACATGATGTTATCAAGCTATATAACTAGCCGGCTATCAATTATGCGGCTGTAGAAGTGTGTAAAACTGGCATGATCATTGGAAATAAGAGTAGCTGAAATGCCTGTTAGATCCGACCGGCTGGTGGCTGTTGCTGCTACTGCTACCACCATCATCCGTGCAATTGCAAGCGAGATATTGTTGTAGTTCATTTTCTGACACCGTTGATGACCGGTCTGATATGTTGTTAGTACAGTACTAGCCGCACGACAATTTAAAAGCGTTTTTGGGAGGCAGAGGCCAGGTCATCCACGCTATGACCCTTGTAGAGGCATGTTTGCCGAAACGGTTTGGCCGTGATATCATGTGATGATGCTTGATATCAACTTGCAAAAAAGGGATGCGGGCAGCAAGTTAGCGTAGCGGATTCTGCTTGGAATCGTGGTTTGCCAGCCGCTATAGCGCAGCATGTACATGTATACATTGCGCGCGGGCTTTTTCAATAGTGCAGTTGTGCGATTCTGTCAAATGACATCTCTTTTCTCATGGCGTCTGCCAGAACTTCAAAGAGAAGCTCTGCAACCGAGTCCCCCATTATCTTCCTTATTTTTTCTTCAAAAATTTCTGGCCGAGAGATGATTGCCTTTTCAGGATCTATCTTGTAGACAAGCTTTAAGGTTTTGAATATCAGGTTTGCTGTCCCTTTCCCCAGCATCCTGTCCATACCCTCCTTTACCTGCGCGGTGATGTCATGTGGACGCCATTCCCGGTACAACCAGTGACTGTGGATAGTTGAATGGTGGGCGTTGATAAGTATAACCAGGTCGCTAAATGACATCTTTGATACGATCTCGGGGTTGCTGTACCAGCAGATGGTCTCTAGTGGTTTGGCAAATTCCCTGCCTATTGCACTTTCGTACTGGGTCAGCTTGATATGTCGATGACCGTCGGCGGCCTCGCACAATATCGAAGGATCGCCAATGGCAACGACCCCTTTGCGTATGGATTGATTTTGCACTTCTAGAACTAAAGAATGAAACGAACTTGTGAGCTTGTGTATGTCCAGCTGATTGGTATTGGAGGGCGAAAAAAACTCGTTTCTGCTAATAACAGTCAGGGCTCCGCTGGCTATGTAATTTTCAATTTCATTTTCGCCTGCTGGCGCCAGTACTGCCGCCACTTTTGAGATTTGCTGAACCACTTTTGTCGGGTCCGGCTCTGCGACATAAATGATAGCATAATCGTTTGACAGGTACTTCCACATCTGCTTGAATATGGCAAGCTTTACCTTCTCATGTTTGTCCCGAATTGCTGGCGTCACGATAATGGAATGGTAGCGCCTCGCAATGTCCTTTGGCATTCGATATTGACTCTATGTTTTTGGACTGCTTTGCTAATATGACTTGCGACTGTGTAGTCATGACTCACCATTCGCAATGCACGCGCAAAGCTGCTCTATCACTATTGTTATTTCGTTTATTCAGAATCTTGTACTTGAAGTTATAAATGTCAAAAATTCATTAATCGTCTATACTTGAACTATGGTAAGTTTTGCGAAGATATTCTGGGCCTCAACGAGTCCATAAGGCTTGTACTGCTCTTCACCAAAGAGGGAGATATCGTCGGAGTCGAATCAAGGATAGCAGACAAGCTGCCAATGCCTCCGCAGCAGATGCCTGAGCTGATAATGAAGTCGCTTATCGGATTGAATGTCCTGAAGACACTAGATGAAAGCTTGGGAAAGGTGATGTACGCGTACGCAGAGTTTGAGAAGACAAAAGGAGTAGTAGTGGTTCTTGCAAACTATATTCGCGATTCCTTTCTGCGAGACTGTGTTCTGCTGGTATCGTTTGGAATCGAGTCTGACCACTGCAAGATAATGGAAGAGCAGCTTTTTCCTTTTCTAAAAAATGCATAGTAAATGATTATTATAACAATTGCAGGAGACCTGGTGACAGATTTTCTGCCACGTGAAAAGGTAGGGGTCCTGCCTGCCCGTTGTCAATCCAAATTCTCAATCCGTATTTTTGGTTTTTAATTTTTGAACCTAACAAGGAGGCGAACTCTATAACAATTATTGTTGATGTGTAGTGTTATACTGGGTAGCTGTGACCAGTATGCCCGAAAGCCGCGGCGTTCTTGTTTGCCAACTCGACTGCCTGGCGAGTAGGGCTTTTCTTTATTTGACCAGGATATTGGGAGTGGCATCGCAAAAAAGTAAAGAAGGAGAGGTGTTTGCAGATGAAAATAACAACAACAGCAACAACTCCACTCTTGTTGTTCGCTGATTCTATCAGGTCCTCTGCCCCTTCAACGCCCCCCTCAGCAGCTACTGCAACCCCTGTACAATACAGGGCAGGCCTTGTGGAGAGAGAAAAGCGTCAGGTAAAAAACTCGCAAAATCCGGCCGCAGCTGTAAAAATTGCGGTTTGTTCAAACCAAGCTAATAATATTTTTTGCCCCACCCTCTGCAGGTGGGGACTGATTGACATTGCCGTTTGGTTGTCATAGTTCCCTGTCAGCAACAACACAACCAAGGGATATGTCATGGTGACCCATGAATAAGCCTGTTACGGCTGCTGTGACGGCTGATGAGAAAGTCCTGCCGACCATTAAAGACATTAGGCAGCACAATTGCTGATTGCTCATAACATTTCTTGAGATATAAAATGCAAGCCGTATCTAATTTTTAATATCAAGATTAGACACGCCAATTTTGCAAATGGGCTTCTTTGACAGATTCAGAAAGAAAAAGGAAACGACGACGACGACGACGACTACAGAACAGTCCAAGACTGGGCAGGGATCGACGGAAAAGAAGATCAAGGCATACACATCTGATGGCAAGCCGATCTATGAATAATAATACACTTTTGTGGTAAATCCACCTCTTTTTGTAAGGCGCGACCTGTTAAATTGTATGTGTGGTATCCAAAGTGCGTAATGGTTTATCATGTGGCAGATCCGCCTGCAATTCCACCTAGGTCACGGTGGCCGCTAGGGAACCATTCCGGACCAAAAAGGAAGACGCTGCTTGTAGTCATTGGTGCCATCGTTGCAGCTGCAATAGTGACTGCGGTGATAGTGGCAGTAACCTTTCAGCAGGTCCAGCGTACTATAAACGACGAGCCTGCTCCAAGAGTAACTTTTGTAGAATTTGAAGTGGAGAGGCAGGAGCTACAGGTGGGGCAGAATACGAGCATTCTGTTCAATGTGGAAAACTCTGAAGCCAGAGTAATTGATGATGCCGCAGTGTCTATAGAAGTCAAGCCAGAGGTGGGAAATACCTATCTGTCCATAAGCAACAAAACAATAGACCTGCCAGTACTCTATACAAATGCAAGAAGCGGCGAGATTAAAGTCACCATAACTGCAACCGGGACGCCTGCAAGGGAAGCGGTTTATGATATCACCAGCACCCTGCTTGCTGAGGGAACAACAGCAGACGTCAGGGAATTTGAGATCAAGATTCGACAATAGATAGGTCTTTCATTTTCATCAAAAGGGAGCAGGAAGTGAGAAAAATTATTTCTTCTGCTGGCGCTTTTTTCTTGGTAAATGTGTGCACATACACGGGCAGCAGAAAGCTATGTGAGGATCATCACATATCACTAGAAAAAATTGTTGATCTGGTGCAAAGAGCATGGTGTATCTTCTTTACATGCTCTCCATCACGCTGGACCGAGCTGAGGGTCTGCTAGCCGAAGACTCTGGCAACAAGGCCAAGATCTTCAATCTCTATTTGCGCATCACTGACATCTTGGTGGTGTATCAGCTTTGCGTGGTGCTTTATCCGTGCAATGAGAGAGTCCTTGTCACTGTCAGCTATCAGCCTCTGGCACAGTGGACATTTGGCAGAGCAGGTCTTGACCATTCTTCTCCTTCTTCTTCCGCCACTGGCTTGCAATGCCTTGCCCATTAACCATCAGGTAGCCGTCAATAAACCTTATTGACAAGCGTTTTTCACCTACCACAAATACAGTAGTAGCAGCAGAGCTTGAGAGCCACTGATTAATTTCTTAACATGCTGCAGTCGTAATTGCCCATATACTTTGATTTTGCGTCAATATTAACGAAAATCCTCTTGCAATATGCAGGATATCCAAAATATGTGTGCCATTACCATTAATAAAACCAGGCTCTAATGTCCCTTCATATAAGAAGGGGCAGCAATGCAAGACCCGCTTGAGCGTCCGGCCACGGCATACATGCACAGGGAGTTTGTCCTGCTGGACGAAAATGTCAATGTCGCGCATGCCGTAGGTGAAATGCAGGCCCGCCACGCTGAAACAATAATAGTCACCAGAAGCGGCGTGCCGGTAGGGATCGTCACCGACAGCGACATCCTGGACAAGGTTGTGATGAAGGGTGAGGACTCTGACAATGTGTACCTAAAGTCGATAATGACCTCTCCCATAATCACGCTATCTTCAAGGGGAAACGTCGAGCAGGCCCTGCAGCTCATGAGGATAAACCAGGTCAAGCGCATACCGATTACTGACAACGTTTCAATCATAGGGATGGTTACACAGCGCGCCCTTGCAGATGCCGTGAGAAATGCCGTCCTCGAGACCACATTTCGGAACTACCGCGCGGCCATCCGGGAGCACTACAAGCCGATTCTTGGAAACCTCGGCTTTACACTACAGTTTGCAGGCATACTGATGATCGCGCCCACTTATCTTGGGACCGCGCTTGGTGAGAATGTCAGTGCCACCGGGATATTTCTAGCTGCGGTCCATTTGCTTGGGGCCGGCTTCATACTGAACGCGTACGGTGAGAAGAGGCCGCTCAACGTGAAGCAGGCCTCGATTCTGGTCATATCCAGCTTTCTGGTGTTGAGTCTGTTTGGGTCTATTCCATACATCTATGTCAACCCATTCAGAGCTGGGATTGACCCGCTGTCGCTATTTGTCAACAGCTTTTTTGAGAGCGCATCTGGATTTACCACAACCGGCCTTTCGATGATAACCCACCCGGAAAATCTCACAGAAACCATGGTGTTTTACCGCTCATATACCCAGTGGGTAGGGGGGCTCAGTTTCATCTATCTCATAATGACGCTCTTTTATCCGGAGCGAAAGCTCAGCGCCATGAAAAGCGTGCTTGGCGGCGGCATGCTCAGGTTCAAGCAGCTGCTAGTCACAGTGGGCGTGATATTTTCGGCATACACTGTCGGCCTGGTGCTGTTCCTGGTCCTTGTAGGCCAGACGCCGGATATCTATGCTGTTTCAATTATCTTTAGTTCTGTGACGGGCGGCGGCTTTGTTCCGGCGTCCGACATCCTGGCTACAGGCCAGCCGCAAGTTCTTTCTGCGCTAATAGCCGGAATGGTTATCTCTGCCCTTCCCTTTGCATTTCACTACTCAATATTCAGCAAGCAGGCCAGGACAAAGAGGCTAACCTCTGAAGTTATCACCTACGGTATCATCATGACTGCATCAATACCGCTCTTCACTTTCCTAGCAGGGGCAAGCTTGGGCACAGGCAGCAGCTGGTTCTCTTCGATTTTTCACATAGTGAGCGCATCAACAAATTCCGGCTTTCAGTATATCGATGCCCGGGCGCTTGCGCTTGACGCCAAGATCCTTCTGATAGTTCTCATGTTCATAGGCGGAACCGCATTTTCTACTGCAGGTGGAATCAAGGTCGCCAGGGTTCTGATACTATTCCAACGTCTCTTCAAAAAGGGGGTTACCACTGACACGCCATCCTCGATTTCAATTCTGTCGAAACCACACGAGCGTTCTCTGACCAGGAGCGAGCCCCGCAATCGAAAAGAACAGCAGCAACAGCGCCAGGAGGATAATAATAATGCGGTAGCAGCAGACAAAGGTGACGGGGAACCTTCCG
The DNA here is from genome assembly GCA_036381375.1 of Nitrososphaera sp. Taxonomy (GTDB): domain Archaea; phylum Thermoproteota; class Nitrososphaeria; order Nitrososphaerales; family Nitrososphaeraceae; genus Nitrososphaera. Next base: position 6,406 of record DASVCY010000131.1, read on the forward strand.
CTGACCACATCAGAGACCCATCTCCGAAAAGAATGTCGCTGTTTTCCGACAGGCTGCTCAGGGAATCTGCAATCGTCATATTGTCATTCATCACACTCGCTGTAGCAACCGGGCTTGTTGTTGCCTACCTGTCAGGCAGCAGCATCGAAAACGGCATTTTTGAGGCAGTATCTGCACTTACAACAACAGGGTTAAGCGCTGGCATAACATCCATGGATCTTGACCTGTTTTCGAAACTATTGCTTGCAGCAAATATGATCGTGGGCAGGTTTGAGATAATTGCAGTGCTCTACATCTTTTTTGAAGCCCTCAGAAGGTAATAGTGCGCACTTTTCACATGGATCTTGCCAGTCAAATTGTATGTGCGTGCAAGCTGTGGTTGAAAAGAGCTCAGGGGTGTCAACAGGCACACAATCCGCAAGAGCGCGTGCGTAAAATCTGCCAGTCTGTCCATAGAATGATAGACAGGATGAGGGAAAATAGTTTCACACAGATTTGCTGTTACAGCCAGCTGAAAACACTTGTGTGTGTGAAAAAGGCGAATGAAACAAAAAAGGGAATGGTCAGGCGTCAATCTCCCTGACGCTGAACCACTTGAAGTCGACGTCATTTGCGTTATCCCATCTAAAGGTCGCAACTGGTCCGCCCCACGAAATTACCTGATCTTCGTCGCCTCCGCACTTGTTGTCGGAGTCGGCTTCCCATCCTCCATCGTCAAGATATTCGTTGACCTTCTCCCAATCATGGCCATCGGCATCATCGTCGATCCACAGCTCCTGCTTCACGGCGGTCGAACCGTCAGGCATCTGCACATCGTATATCACGGTCTTTATGCCAATCCACCTCCCCTCCAGGTCGTCGGTGGAGCCTTCCTCCCTGTTTGTCACCGCGTACCCTTCGTTGTGCCAAAGCTCCTTTACAGAGGCTGTGTTTCCGTTGTAGTATATCCTTGGCTTGATGCCTGTA
>DASVCY010000132.1:0-3073 GCA_036381375.1 Nitrososphaera sp.
AAAAGCAGCAGCTGGAGGTTGAGTCAGTCGAAACCGACCGAGCGCTTGAAGAACTGAAAAAGGCTGGTCCTGACGATGCAGTATACAAGAACGCCGGCTCGGTGCTCATCAAGGCAAAGAAGGAAGACGTCATAAGGGAGCTGGAAGAAAAGAAGGAGTTGTCAAACACCCGCGTTATGGTCCTCGGAAAGCAGGAGGCGAGGGTGAAGGAGAACCTGAAGGAAGTCGAAAACAAGATAAACGAAATGATCCGCGGCATGCAGGGTGGTTCAACCGGTCCAGCAGGAAGCGGGGCAGGCCCCAAGCCTAGGGCTGAATAAGAAATTATAGGGTAGGCAGATACATTTTTTTCGTGCCTGTCAGGATCGTTGTAGACGAGAGGGAGAAGAATAGCGGCGTCCCTGAATTATTAAAAAATGCAGGCGCGGTCATCGACTTTGCGCAGCTAAAGGTGGGCGATTACGTCGTCTCCCCTGAGATTGCAATAGAGCGAAAGACGGTCCGTGACCTCGTCAGCTCTATCTACGATGGCAGGCTTTTCATTCAGTGCTCTGATCTTGTCACGCACTACCAGAAGCCGCTTTTGGTGGTGCAGGGCAATATTGCCGAGCTTTCAGAAGTACCGGAAGAAGGTGACTATGGCGAAGCAAAGGAAGGGAGTAAAAATAACAACAAGGATGTAAAGCATCTGGCAGAGCGGATGCCGCTTGCCTACGAAGCGCTCGCGACAGTCGCCACCGAATTTCGGATACCTATAATCCATACGCCTTCAGCCGAACAGACTGCGCAACTGCTAGTCACGCTTGTGAACAAGAGCCTCCGTGAGGGCAAGGCGACCGGCCCGCTCCTAAGAAAGATCAAAAAGGAAAATCCTTTATACATACAGCAACTGTCAGTGCTATCATCAGTTCCGGGGATCGGGGAGAAGCTCGCCGCAAGGATGCTGGACAAGTTCCAAACACCCAAGAGAGCGCTCAACGCGTCCGCTGCAGAGCTGGCGTCAATCCCGGGGTTCGGGGTCGCAAGAGCAGAGCGAGTCCGCAAGATACTTGATTCACCCAATAAGGCGAGCCAGGTGGTGCAAAAGACACTTTTTGAAGATGAGGAAAAGCCTAAGTGACGACCCTGTATTTTCGTCGCAGCCTGTTGCCGCAGAGCGGGCACTCTCTTGCATCCGGGCCAAACGTTTTTCCGCAGGCGCTGCAGTATGCAATCCACCTTCTTTTCTCCTTTAGGCCCTTGCTCGATGTAGACCTGACTGGAATATTTAGTGCAGAAGCAACATTAGCGACGGCGTAGTCATCCGTCACAAGAGGTATCTGTAGCTGGAGCGCAAGCGCGATTATGGAAAAGTCGGCAGGTGAGAGCCTGGAATAGTCTCCCGTCTTTTTCGCGGCCGCCTTTGCTCTACCGATATTGGCATCGCTGGGGTCAACAATCTGGAGACTGCCAGTTTCAAGCAGAGCCTCTATCGCACCATGAGACTGCTTGATGTGCTCTACTTCGTCAAACACTAGCTGAGTAGTATGATAATAGTTGTATCTTGCCTGCGATAGAAAGGGGATTCCTGCATAGAACGCACTAGCGTCAAGCGCGCTAGAATTCGAATTTCGAGAATCCAAGTTTGGACAACTGCCTCATGCCCTTTTTCTGGAGGCGCAGGAACACTGCGTCATCTGCATACCTGGAAATCCTTATCGGCTCGTCGGCACTTACGGTGAAAGACTCTTGGCCATCTATTACAACGTGCGATTCGTGTGTGCTCTGGATAGTGATCTCTTCGACCGGTATTACGAGCTGCGGCATCCTGTTGACGGACGCAAGAGGACTCAGGATAAGACAGCTCATGCCTTCGTGCAGCACTGGGCCACCGATTGAAAACGAGTGGCCTGTGGAGCCAGTCGGAGTGGAGACAACAATGCCATCCATTCTTTGTTTTATCTCATCACCCATTAGACCAATTGACACTAGGGGTGTCCTCGTGAGGTTTATCCTTGTTATTAGGATGTCGTTGAGTGCTGGCGGAAAGATCTTTTTGCCGGCTGAAGCCTGGATCCTGATTCGGAAATCATAGAAGTATCTGCCTGCAAGGATTGTATCAACGGCTTCCTCTATCATGCTAGCGTCGGCCTCAGATAGTATGCCTCTGTGTCCACCGCTGTTTATACTGAATAGTGGAACCTTGCCAGGTACCATACGGAAAGCCCGAAGAGTTGTACCGTCGCCCCCGATCGCAAACACAAGGTCTATCTTGACATCCCCGAGATCTTCTGGTGAGATGGACACCGTGCTGACGTTGTCTATCTTGAGCGGCTGCAGAACATACGTCTTCACCTTGTTCTTGTCAAGTAACGCTGCGACCTTGGCCGCAGCGGCCTCTGCTTCCCTACTCCCATTCTTTGTTACAATAATCACATTGCGGATGGTGGGTACCAATATGATGACCGCAAGGCTATATCAGAAGACCAGTTCTTAAATGCCTTTGGTCTTTGGCAGGTTAGCTTTGTATCATGATTACCGGCAGTCGATTTCTGAGACAATTGTTCCGTACTTCCTCTCGATCGATGGATTGTGAACAACTCTTTCCTGACGCTAATAGGCCTCTCCAAGGCAAACACTAAAGGACTGATGGCGGTAGGCAGCTTGCCACAGCAGCTGGTCCTAAACGCCAGCACCATACCCAAGAAACTCGATATTTTTTCTTTTGAATAGTTCATCCGCTGCATTGGAACCAAGGGAATTGTAATCTACAAGGAGGACTGGCTTTCGCCTATACACGTCAAAATTCTTGTGCCATTAGAAAACAAGCGAGTCATAGACGATATTTTCTGCATGTGTTAATCGAACCGCGTATTGCCGTCTTATATCCCGTGTTGACATCATCCTGATTTTTTCTTGCTGCTATCTGCCGTCGTGTGCTTTTCGTTCCAATGCACTACAAAACGCTGGATGTCATCTTCGAGTTCCTTGTATGAGCACCTTCTAAAATAGCGGGGGAACCTCCGACTGAATTCTCTGCAGTCTGTGCAATTGTACCAGTATGACGAAGATCCACCATGAGCCTCTCCGACTA
>DASVCY010000133.1:0-9660 GCA_036381375.1 Nitrososphaera sp.
TCGTATTGTGTCTTAAGCATAGGTCAATCCTGCAAAGACAGGGATTTGCAGGAAGGCAGCACTGATACGCCTAAAGGAGCAACTCTGATAACGACAGAGACTCTAGAACCCCACACGCTTTAGCGGTGGGAGTATGTCAGAATGGCTTATGATTCATCCCATCTGAAGGCGGCGGGCTTTCTCACCAGAATAATAATGTTGCAATTGGCAGAAAGCGCAGCTCGAGCTTGAACGCTCTCTTGCCTGCTTTTTGATTGTTTTAAACAAGCACTGTGCAGCGGAGGAGAATCCTTTGTCTGTGCAAGCACTTACAATCATTGAAATTCATTTACAAAAATATGCAAGTGTTGATTGGTACGCTTGCGCATCATCGCTGCTTTGCATACTGCCTGCGCGATTTTTGTCAGATTTATTCCGATTACCAATAAAAACCGTGTTTCTGATGGGGCGGCAATTAAAATTAATCTGCAGCATCGATCAAAAACATACAACGCGAGCCTTATCATCGATACCCGCTCTGAGCAATAATCAGAGGAGGTGAACTGAAAAAGAATGGCACAAATGCCCGCGCTGATACCAAAGGAAGTCGAAATCCAGAGACTCAAGAAGATATACATCATGGTGATAATGCTCGGGTCCATCGCTGCATCCGTAGAAATTGACAACTTTGTCGACGGCTCGCTGCACCAGACGGCAATCAGAGACTCCGCATTCACTCCTGCACACTGGTGGCTATACAGCCACTTTGTAGCACTGCCGCTTGGCTGGGGCTTTGTCGCAATGTATGACAGAAGGGTACCTACACTGCGTGGTCCGGGCAACTCCATCAACACTGGCCTGAAGATGACCATCATTGGCTACATGGCAACAATGTTCACAATCGGCATAAACGAGCTGTGGCACTTCTGGTTCGTCGAAGAGATATTCTCAGTACCCAACCACTGGATGTTCAACATGGGCGTGGTAGTAGCATTCATGGGAGCACTCGCGTACGTAGTAAGAGTATATGCGCGTCTGGTAGAACTGGGAGCAGAGACACCTGCGAAGAACCCGTACGTTGCAGAGATGTACAAGCTGGCGCTCGAAGGCAAGTTATACAGCAGGTCCGTCCCGTAAGACGCAGCATATGGCACTGGCTTCGGCTGGCTCTGACGCCAAACGAGGGAAGAAGGGAGCAAGGCCCTGGCTCCCTTCCTTCCTCTGTCATTCATTTTTTCTTTCTTCTAGCCTTTGAAACTTATTGACAGCATGGAATCTGAAATGATAAATTCGGCCTGCTTTTTGAAGACGTCTGCAAGGACGGATTCTAGTAGCGTCTTGAGGTACAAAGACCAGTTCCCGCCAAGATCGTGCTTTATTGTTATGGTGTGAACACCATCCAATCTGTCTGTACGATGCACTACCTCAAACCCCGAGTTCCCCATTCTGGTCTCTAGCCATGAAATAAAGCCAAGGACATCAATACGGCCCTTCATGAATATTGCCATATCTATGGCAGTGTTTTTCCCTACGCTTGTTGCCAGCCTGGCAATCTGGTCAGCGCTCATTTCTGCAAAGATCTCCTTCAAGACCGTTCTTGGGAATGGTATCATGCCTATCCTCGGCTCATAGCTATCCCATTCGATATAGTGATCGAGTATCTGGTTGACAAGTGCATTCATGCTGATCCCGCGTTTTTCAGATTCTTTCCTAAAGTACTCGATGACTTTGTTGTTAATCCTAAAAGTGATGGTAACAAATTCCCTCGCTTCCATCATTTTGCTGTTATCATCATCATTGTATGGATTGTGACCAGCAAGCATTTGCAATGATATTAAGTCGGATCATAATAAAATACATTTTTTAGGCTAGGATGATTTTTTGCAGTATGATAGCATTAACATTCATTTGCTATCACCTGCTATTACGGGCTGAAGAATGGATTTGATCTGGCCTGTGGACATACATAATCTCATCATGCAGATTTAATCCAAAATCGGATTGATGTATATTATTTTTTGATGGTCAAATCCTTGGAATTCTTGGAGGTGCACTTGCAATCCGCGACTCTGCTTTTTTCAGAATCAACAATAACAATCTTGTTTTCCTGGTTCGGCAGCCGGAGCTCCTGATCTCTCCCATTTTGCCAGAGGCGTGAATTTCAGGTGTTCCGCCGGAGTAATAATAATAAAAGATTGAAAATTGCTCTTGATGTAAAGGCGGGCACAAAAGATGCCCAATCCTAGACAGCTATATGTGTGTGCCAAAGATTGTATCCCGTATCATCATGCGCTAAGCGGAATCGATTGGAGTGATAGAGCTAACAGAAATGACCCCTGTCACATCGGCTGCTGCGAATTGTTCCGGGACACCTGGAACAAATCTTCCAGTAATTTGAAAATGTCCCTGATTGACAAGTTCGCTTAAATCATCAATCTCGTGGTCTGTCAGAACAAAGTATGCACCATTGCTCGACCTGAATCCGGCGATGCATATATCTTCCATCTTGGTCGGCACACATTCCACAAACATGCCTTTTACAGTGATTTCCTGGCCATTCAAGAAAAAGAACAGAAATTCTTCAAGTGAGGACGAGTCTCCCTCACCGATTGACCGGATCGTAATGAAAAGCATAGCAGCTGACACTGCCGCAATGCCGCCTATAATCAACAACTGCTCCTTTATCCCAAGCGATCTTGTTGTTCCTTCTCCTCGTTCCATGTTGGAATTGTTGGTGATGGTATTCTTAGCTAACACCATTCTTTTGAGCTTTTACCCAAATACCAGAATGCCTGACTTTCTGGTTGCTTCTATACTTGCAAGCTGGTCTTTCTTTGGCATATCGGTGATAAAAGGTTCTCTTGTTTGTCCTGAGGAACACAACACAGAACAGGAGAGCAGCAGTAGCAGACATCTGGCTATGACTATAGTGCTTGGGTGGGTGTACCATCGATGGCATTAGGAAGAAGCCCACACACTTGCTAGGGTGAGACGAGTCACATTGTCCATCGTGGACAAAGCATCCATCTAGACATGATAGTAGTGACACAGGCGTATTCTTTCCTGTGTCGCGTGTGTGATGAAGCTTTTTTTGTAATCTGGTTGTCGGCGGCTGTGATTTTGCCGCCGACACCATGAACAAGTTTCGTTACAGACGAGCTGTAAACAAGAATTCGAAGTGAGGGCCAGCTTTTTAAATTATATGTATTAATCAGTACTTATTGTATAATACTTATCAAATAATACTGATTTTCATATAATCTTTATATAATTACCGAGAAGAAGTTTCGTAGATGAACAAGGCAATTCTTGCAGGAATTGCTGCCGGTGTTCTGTTAGTAGGGCTTATCCTGAGTCCAGTATTTTCAGGAAACCTGCTATCACCAGCACAGGCACAATCCGGTGAGCACAAGAAAGTAACCCTGATAGCAAGCGAGAAGCAACTCCAAATAGCACCAAACAATCCTCTACATCCAGGCGGAATCATATACAACGCAATGGTTTTCAACGGCACAATCCCCGGTCCGGTGATATCTGTCGACCAGGGAGATACCCTTGAAATCACACTGGTGAACGAAGGTCAACTGATTCACAGCCTTGACTTCCACGCAGGCATTGGCCCGTCCAAGGCCCTGTCCGGCAACGTTGCAGCCGGCGAGAGCAAGACATGGACGCTTGAGGCAGTGAATGCAGGTGTATTCCTGTACCACTGTGGCGCTGACGGCCTCAACGGCGTATGGGAGCACATTGCCAACGGCATGTACGGCGCCGTGGTGGTGCACCCGAAGAACGAGGCTCCAGCAAAGGAATTCTATGTAGTCTTTGGTGAAATATACAACAGCAAGGACGGCGGACCGTTTGTCGGAAGCAATGGCGAAGTAGGATCATTTGACATCGGCAAGCTGTGGGCCGACAATCCAGACCTGATACTGACCAACGGCGTGGCTCACAAGTACGTGCCATCACTTGGAAGCGCATCAGTTATCCCACTCAATGACAACGCCGAGATATTCAAGGTAAAGCCTGGCGAGCTGACAAGATGGTACATCGTCAACCCCGGTCCGAACGGCTATGTCGCGTTCCACTTTATCGCAGGCCAGCTGGATGTAAGGGATGGCTCGATAAAGAACAGGTATGGCACGCAGCTAAAGAACGACGAGACATGGACGATCCCGCCAGGTTCCGCATCGGTCATTGAAGCGGTCTTCCCGGAGGAAGGCATCTACGTAGGTGTCGACCACAACATGAGCCACACTCTCAAGGGCGGAGCGTTCGTAGTCCTGGCCACGCCAGATGCAACAGACGACGACCATCCAGCAGGCACCATGGTGCCACCGAGAGGAAGCGATCGGGTATCCCTGAGGAGCGACTTTGACATAGCTGACGCGGGCATCACCGATGGCAAGCTGTGGATGACCGTCAACGGCATTGCAGGCGGAACAACACCGACTGACACATCCAAAATCTATGCCTATGTCTTTGCAACAGACGCAGGCATATTTGCGGCAACCTCACACGGTGTTGAAGACAGCGACCAGGTAGCCAACGACTTGTTCTGGCACACCCATAAGGTGGAACTTGACTCGAACAACTGCATCGTAGGACTCCAGTCGACACCAGAGCAGGCTGGCACGGTCTTGATGAAGGGCAACACGGTAGAGATCTCTGGCAGCGGTGCGTCAAGCCTCGATGCCGCAATGGCTGTGGGCCTGACAATCGACCAGAACATCTGCGTAAGCGAAGTCTTTGACAGCCAGTAAAAACAAAAGAAAGTGGATGGCAACCCCATCCATTTTTCCCGCTTTTTTCATTTCCTGCGCAATAATGCTATCTGCGAGTATCGCAACAACGGCATTGTTATTGCTGCCATATCATCAGTTCCAGGACGCACACGCCCAGGAAGAAGAGAGGGTAATAAGGCTCCTTCCCGGGTCAAGCAACCGTGGCGCCACAGCATATGTCGAGCCTTCATTTTACATAGTGCCGACTGGGGAGATGCTGGAGTTCTTCAACACAGACACAGAGGAGCACAGGATAGTGGTAACGTCTCCAGCTGGCGACACCGTATTTGACTCTGGCAACATGGCCCCCAGGGGCACCGCAAGCCACCTGTTCTCTGAAAGTGGCCTGTACCATTTCCAATGCTCGATCTATCCGTGGATGACCGGCGAAGTGCTTGCAACAGATGACATGGTTACCCTTGCAAAGACCAGCCGGTACGGCTTTGACGTCCAGCTTTCAAGCAGCCCCGCGGATCCAAGGCAGGGTGAGCAGACATACTTTATGATAGAATTCCTCGAAGACGGGGCACACAGGCAGCACGTGGACTTTGTTCTCAGGCTCGAGAATGCTACAGACGGCTCCATTGTACACAGGTACTCCAAGCATTCCACGTACGGGCTGGAATTTGACAGGTACGTCTTTGACAGGCAGGGCCAAGTCAATGCAGAGGTCGAGGTATATGCCGTAGACTTTATTCCGGTCGAGCCGGATGTCATGGAATTTGACATTGTGGTGGCGCCTGAATTTCACCTGCCCGCAATTGTTGCGGCTGCGGCTGTTGCTGCGCTGTTGCTGCTGCTGCGAAGATACAGACCAGAATGGGGCATTCGTTATAGATGATGATCGCGCCCCTGCCCACCGGCCTAGTGGGTATTACTTGCAATTTCGTGGGCAGGGGACTCGATGGGAATGTCGATGATATGACGGCAAACCCACTGCGGCTTGATGATATTAAAATTTGAATTAACCAAGTTAAGTCTAGCAGACGCTTTTCGGATTTGAGCGGGCCCGGTGATGTGATATAATGTGATATATTCATTTTAGATCTTGTTTCGCCTGTCCGCTTGTCTGTTTGCCTCGCAATCTCTTGCCAGCATAGAGCTTGCAGTGTAAACCTGTTTCTCAAATAGGGCTAGGCGCGTGATTGCGGCGTTTGACAATGAAGCATTATTCTGCTGTGACAGTATTCAAAATAGCCAGCACGGTGATAGTTCTCGCAATCGCGATATTCCTGGTGCAGAATAATGACAATAATCCTTTCGCGCAGCAGGCTATTGGAGCAGATTCAGAAGACGGAGAAAAGAACGAAAAGGAGGAGAAGGGGAATCATGATCAGTACAGGAACAAGAAGAATAGCTGGCCAAACGTCCACTCCAATGTGGAAACAGACTTTAATCCCGAGGCCAAGTTCCCGCAAATAAGCGAGAGTGCGTTTATCCATCCGTTTGCCGTGGTGATAGGCGACTGCTACATCGGCAAGATGGTTCTTGTGGCTCCGACGGCTGTCTGCAGGGGCGATGAAGGAACGCCGATACATATTGGAGACTACTCGAACATACAGGATGGCGTTGTTCTGCACGCTCTTGAGACAACTGATAACGGAGAGAAGCTTGATGGCAGAAAGTACACCAAAGATGGGACGTTGCTGATGGGTAACGACTCGCGCTTTGATGAAGGGTATGCTATATGGATTGGCGAAAGGGTCAGCCTGGCACACGGCTCAATGATACACGGTCCGGCATGGATTGGCAACAATACATTCGTCGGGATGGAGGCTATGGTGTTCAATGCCAAGGTGGGCAATAATGTGGCTATAGGCGTTGCCAGCACGATCACCGGCGGCGTCGTGGTACCGGACAACAAGTTTGTTCCACCCGGGGCAGTAATAACGACACAGGAGCAGGCCGACGCGCTGCCTCCCAGGGAAGGAAGCCCATACGAGAACATCAACGAGGGAGTAATCCACGTCAACAAGAATCTGGCGGAAGCGTACGACGAGATGGACCTGGAGAAGATAATCCGCCAGAGAGAAGCAGAGATGGAGAAAGGGATGCTTGAGACAAGCCAGCCTGCTCCATCTTCATCTTCGCCGTAGTCACCGCGGAGGAAGTGACGATAATGGCTCTCTCTTTTTCTCTCTCCTTCTCTCCACTCCCTCCTTCCTGCGGACGGCCCCTCTTTTCTTCCCACACTGCTTTTTTTGCATTAAAGATGATGATAATAATAGCATCCAAAAAATTGTGACATGAAGCGCGAATTAAGAAAAGGATAGACGCGTTCAAGAACTGAATCAGTTTTGACCGCGCGGAGGGGGTTCGCTACTCAAAAAATCCTTTAAATGCAGACAGTGATTCTTACTCTTGATACCTGCTTTTCGTCTGCCGTGAGCAGTGGAATGCGAAGCTGTTTTGATGATTCGACATCTTCTCCTGTTTTCCTTTTCTTCATCTTTGCTATGCTAGCTTGGGCTGGGCTGGAGATAGCGAGAGAACAAAAGACGACGGGCTCACTAGGTGTCCCGGCAAGACTGCTGTTCAACTGGCAGCGGTCCTGAATAACCCTTAATAGAATTGTGTTCGTCAATTGCCTACCATGAGCAATGATGAGACGAGAAAAGAGGTAGAGCAAATGTTTGGCAGCTTTCCGGGGTTTTTCAGCGGTGTGCCGCAGGACGTGATGGCCCAGATGTGGCCTATAATGAAAAAATACATCTTTGGACAGTCGGCAATTCCGTCAAAGTATAGAGAGATGATTGGGCTTGCAGTCGCTGCCACGCTAAAGTGTCCATACTGCGAAACATTTCACCGGGGTACCGCAAAGATGTATGGTGCTACTGAAGAGGAACTGGAAGAAGTTGGAGTGATTGCGGGTCAAACTGCCTTCTGGAGCTCTGTATTGCACGCACAGAACTATGACATCAGCACTTTCACAAAAGAATTCCAGGCGATTGGAGAAGAACTATCGAAAAAACAACAACAACAGCAGCAACAATCGATGACTACCTAGGGGCTGCGCCGCAAAAGAAAAGGAAGATACAACTCCACAGAGAGAGGATCGAACATGGCGTCGATCGCTCCAGGAGCGATCGCCGTCGCGTACTGTGGGCCATCAACTGAGGAACATTCTGCAACTGTTTTGCGGGCGATGCCATTGCTGCTGCAATAATGGGAGAGCATGTCAAACTTGAAAGGCAGCAGCAGAAATTATAGCAAGATCAGTTCAAGGGTAGAACTTTACTCCATAATGGCTTAATGTGATTCTATGGTACTTTGCACATGTCAGTTTCAGCTTGGTCACGCAGGTCTAGCAAATGCGAGTTGTGCGGCCTGCAATTCCATTCAGATGCCGAGCTGAGGGATCATGTGTTAAAAGACCACGACGAGACGGCGGAAAGGACAACAACCGCCCAAGTCTAGATCTCTTGGAAAGCTTCTGGCACGAGTCGTATAATAATGGCAGCAGCACTAGCGCTGCTGCAGGAAGCTTTGAATGAGTGGCGGATTATTGTTGTTGTCGGGGGTTTTGGAGCTTGAGCTTGATTTTCTTGCCATGCCTCCAAAAAATCCGTAAGCAAGCAGCTGACAAAAGTCAGGAAATCTCAAACCGCCCAAGAGACATTTCAGGGGACTGCTTATGGTCAGACGATGGTTCCTGCTGCTCGTCTCAGGTTTGAAGAATGATCATCGAGGGAGCGATGGTGAGGTTAGCTCAGTTTGCCAGAAACACAATAACATCTGAAAGATTATGGTGAAGGATGTCAGCGGGCAGGCATGATGTGCAGTAGCGATAAGGCTAGATGGGAAAAAGAAATTCTCTGCTCTGAAAAGCAAAATTACAATCTGGGTAAAGCCGGTGTGGTTTCCGGAGTATACGGAAGCACAGACGCCTAACGGTTAAATCCGCCGGACAAGTGATGAAAAAAGATGTCAAAACCCCGAGTTTATGCGATGAGCTTTGCTAGCGTCTACCCATGTTACGTAGCCAAGGCCGAGAAGAAGGGGCGCACAAAGGCAGAGGTAGACGAGATAATCCGCTGGCTGACAGGATACAGTCAGAAAGAGCTTGAATCCCACCTGGAAAAGCAGACTGACTTTGAGACCTTTATCTCCAGGGCGCCGAAGCCGAACCCTTCGCGGGCATTGATAAAGGGCGTGGTCTGCGGCGTCAGGGTCGAAGACGTCAAAGAGCCGATAATGAGGGAGATCCGCTATCTGGACAAGCTGATCGATGAATTGGCAAAAGGTAAGGGGATGGACAAGATTTTGCGGAAATAGGAATGTCAGCTCTGGCAACTCGATGGAGCTTGTATCAATTTCCTCCGCAAAACTTTGCTCATCTTTTGCAAAGTTGGCAGAACTTCCCAACTGACACTTATGAAAAATCGGGTGAAACTAGATCAGTGTTGCTTTCGGGTCATAAAGTCTTGAACTAGGGTGATGGGAAGAAAGGTTATTCTGCTCACTTGCATTCCTAGTTGCTGATGATTAGCATTGATGTTGAAGGACTTGAAGAGAAATACAGAATTAACGAGCGGATAGAGTTCTCAGTAATCATCAAGGGCATTTTCAGCGGTAATGGGTTTCCACGCGTGAAGATAACAAACGAAAAAGATGCAAAAGACAAGATTTATGGTATAGCCTTTATGTCACCGGTGCCGCCAAGTTCGCCGAAATACACCGAGCAGACCCTTCATTTTCCACAAGAAAACGATCCACAAGCACCCATTCATGCGGAAAAAGCAGGAACTTACGTACTGAGTCTGACATACTCCCACCGCTAAAGCGTGTGGGGTTCTAGAGTCTCTGTCGTTATCAGAGTTGCTCCTTTAGGCGTATCAGTGCTGCCTTCCTGCAAATCCCTGTCTTTGCAGGATTGACCTATGCTTAAGACACAATACGA
>DASVCY010000134.1:0-18330 GCA_036381375.1 Nitrososphaera sp.
CGACTATCCCTTCAACACCAAAATCCAATTGGATTGGCTTGCCTATGACTGTGTTACTATCACCATCAATTACAGAGACGGTACCATCGATATAGTTGGTAACGTAGATTCTGTTTGTATCCGGGTTGACGGCTATCCCGGAGGGATTCACGCCGACTGGTATGCTTGCAATCTTGGCATTGCTGCTTCCGTCTATGACGGTCACTGTGCCGTTCTGTTCCATGTTGTCAACCACACGATGTTCCGTGACATAGATTCTGTTTGTATCCGGGTTGACGGCCAATTTTAAGGGCAAACTATCAAGCTGTATGCTTGCAATCTTGGCATTGCTGCTTCCGTCTACCACAGCCACAGTCTTGCTGAATTCGTTTGCCAGATAGATCCGGTTCGTGTTCGGATTGACGGCTGCAAAAGCAGTACCATTATCTTGAGAGATGAATGTATTATTATCAACTTGATTAGCCACAGCAACATAATTTGGTGGTTCATTTGATGTGTAAGATGAAGACATAAACATGGCAAGACCGATACCGCTGATGAAGGACGCTGCCGCTGCCAGGATTATTAAAAGATGTAATTGTTTCATAACAATCAGAAATAAAAAGAGGTCGTATTAGGTATATCAATATACCTAATTAGACCAAACATCAGCAGTTCCGTCTATGAAAAATGTCCAAGTTGAACCTGAGCTGTAGCCGGGTATAGAACAATTCTGGGTTTTCTGGAACAGTAGTGACCATAGAAGTGCGGTAGAAGAGTAAATCTCCGCTCTCTTACTTTTCTTCTTTATTTTTAATTTGTAATGAGTCCTTGATACTCAGAACGCTAACAGATCTTCTTGTATAGCGCGAAGTCTTCCGTGTATGTAAGACATTTCTGACAAATACAGATCATCCGGAGATTCCAGTGAAGAGATACTATTTGCATGGAAGATGAGATCGTCAAGTTCATCTTGGATTGATTTAATTTCATTCTCTGTGACAGGCCACCATGAGACATATCCAGAAGTAGTCAACTCTATCTTAGCCATAGTGACATGTTCAATTACTTCATTTGGAGTTTGTGCAGTTTCAGCTCTAGCCATATATGCAAGCGCAGAATTGTACGGGTTGAACGTATTGGCGCTAACAAAGAATATGTTGGCGTTCAGAATATAGAGAGTTACCGCAAGAAAACAACTGATAATAAGGTGCGATTTGAGACTTCGAATATGCATATGGCTTTACAAGAATTTTTGTCTATAACATGTATTTAAGAATTTTTACTTTCAAGCAACCCGGATTCTGCCCCTGCAATCCCGCATGATGGTCATTGCGCGGCTGATCTTAGTAAGTAACAGGCAGGACTGACGCACTCCAAGGCGACTGTCCGACAGGCTGAATGAGGCGTCTACTATAGCCCTGATCCATAAATCAGCCCGGATATCCCGCTCGGCGCGATTGAGTTTTAAACGACGTATTACCTGCACTATGTTGAACGACAAGTGTAAGCCGCTGCTCGTTGATTTATGCTGTGGCGCAGGAGGGGCGGCGATTGGTTACTACAGGGCAGGATTCGACGTTATCGGCGTCGACATCAATCCGCAGCCGCGTTACCCGTTCAGGTTTGTACAGGCTGACGTGATGTCACTTGACCTGGAGAAAGAGTTCCCTGGTGCCGCCTGCTTTCACGCCTCGCCGCCCTGCCAGCCGTTCTCGGTATCTACAAAGAGGTACCGCAATGCCGGCAAAGTATACCCTGACATACTTGCGGCTCTGCTGGAAAAACTCCACAGGATGGGTAAGCCGTTCGTACTGGAAAACGTGCCGGGCGCGCCCATGAAAAACAGGTTCATGCTGTGCGGTGAGATGTTTGGCCTGCGCGTGATCAGGCACAGGTGGTTTGAAGTCATTGGCAACGTTGTTGTCTTTGCGCCGCCGCATGTGAAGCACAAAGGTCATGCTACAGGCATATGTGATGATAGAGAGTACATCGTGAACGGCAACTTCTACTATTATACTGTCTGCGGCAACGGCAAACGGGCCGTGGACACGCATAACGCATGGGCGTCTGCGATGGGCGGCCTCGAGCACATGACAAAGTATGAAATGGCGCAGGCGATCCCGCCAGCGTATACAGAATACATAGGAAGGCAGCTTATTGGTCAACTCTTGTAGCATCTATCGATATACTTATGTGCTACACCATCGGCAATTTTATGTGCTACACCTCGTATCTATGATTATGTGAATCTGAAACCAAAATCAAACAACAGCAGCAACAACAAAAACGATTCTACTTTTGCCCCTGTTACTTCTACTCCTCCTGCAAGTTGCATTATGAACGGCTACGATGAATGCAGACATGACCCGCGGTTGACGCCTGACGGCTCGGAGCACGTATGTACCAAGTGTGGCGCGGTGCTTTCGCCTGCTGCAACAGAAGAAACCGCTACGACGGCCGTCCAGACGCAGCAGCCGCAGGAAACAACAAAGTCAAAGATCAACCTGTACGTCAGCCACCAGCTTGGCAGTGTGGAGGCGGCCACTACAAATGCGAGGCTGCAAGAGATGCTCTCGCTCTCTGACAGCCGCAGCCTCAAGATCGCCAGGAACGGGCCAGGTCCTGCCAGTGCAAGCAGATACCTCAGTCAATTTTCAAACGCGTGTGACAGGCTTGATATGTCTCCCGTCGAGGCCGAGTCTGCGTGGCAGGTGTTCTGCAAGGTCTACAGGCAGCTGTGTACTACAAGGCCGAGGGTCATAAGCACAGTCGAAGCCGCGCTCTATTCGATCTGCTGCTATTGCAACACGGTGGACGAATACGAGGCGGCGAGCGTGGTTTCGTCGTCGTTTGGCACGAAACAGACGCGCATGCGCGACCTGTACCACCTGCGCATAATCGTGTCTACCAGGGTCGACGGCCTGCCGCCAGTGCTGCCTGGAGGCCGGATGCGACTTACGACGTCGGCGATGTGGATGCATGGCACTATAGCCAGGCGCTTCCTGAGCAGCAGTAATAACGGCGCAATGCCGAGACAGCAGCGGCCGATGCTTCTAACACCGGTGACATGCGTCATACGGACTCAGGTTGCGTCCCACAAGATGTCGAAAAACTGTGGTGGTGGTAGGTGAGCATCATGGGTATGAAATCATCATCGATATCAGGTAAAAGCGAAAGAGAAGAGACGAAGAAGGCGACAAAGGCCAACAGTGGTAGTAGTGGTAGTAGTGGTAGCGCTAGTAGTGGCAACAACGGAACCGCACATACGCATACTCTACCTCTCTCGCAACTCTTACCGAGCCCAGTGCGGGTCAGGCTGCATACGACTCAATTCATCGACAGCATCACAGCCTCGATAGAAGCCGACCTGCCCATCGAGGGTATCGCGGTGGCCAGAGTCGGCAACAAATACTACATAGTAGACGGCCATGCGCGCGTCGACGCGTACAGGGCAGCAGGGCTGGCTGAAGTCGTTGTAAGCGATGAACTTGTCCTGGACGACGTTGCGCAGGTGGTAATAGAGCATGTCAAGCGCAATATCACGTCGCCTCTCAACCCCCTGAATGTAGCAAACGCGATAGCCTTCCTCGCCAAACATGGCATCAAGGACCCATATGCGGCTATCCCTCTGGGCGAAGTGATGAAGCGCGCGGTGCAGCTGATCCTTGGTGTGTACGACACAGAGCTGAGGGCCACGCTGCAGAAATACCTCTTGGAAAAGGCAGCTATATTTCCAGACGTGGAGGTGCTGCCGCACTTTTTCATAGCAGTGTATGAAACATGCAGCAGCGACATACCTTCCTCGATTATGGATGACCGCAAGAGAAAAGAAGAGATACAGCGGCGGATGAGGGCGCTGGTCCAGAGCATACTCGGCTATCTCAACATGTTGAGGGCACAGGAGCGCTTTGTCTTCCCTACACCGGACCAGGTGATGGCGATGGCAGCGTCGCTCAAGCAGAAAAGGACGCTCGAGTACATGATGGCACTACAATCGTCATCATCATCGGCTGCTGTGCAGAGAACGACGACCACGGCGGCTGCAGCAGGAGGCCGGGCAGTGATGAAATATGGCGGCAGCGATACTAATGATGACGGTGACGATGACAATGGCAGTGGCGAAATAGGGTCTCACCCATCCATTGGGGCCACACCCGGCAAAAAGGGTGCCAATGGCGTATTACTGCCCGACAACAACAAGTCTCTCATACACTGCCTCCACTGCGGAAAGCAGCAAGTCGTCGACATGTCTACCGGCGCTGTATGCAGGATAGAAGAGTTCGGGCCAGTAAATGTGATACGCGGAGACGGTGACGGCAGCAACGACAGCCAGGTGTTCTGCCTCAGCCCCAAACATGTAGAATTCCTCGGGCTTGCTTCCGGCACCGTTGACGTTGACGACGTGAAGCAGCTTGTGACAGACAGAAAGAGCGAAGTGGAAAAGTTCCTGAAAAGGGTAAGCATCGCCACGAGGTTTGTCGTAATAGCAGTGGACCATGAAGTATGATACGCCATAACAACAACAATAATAGCTTCAACAATAACAACGACGAGAATAGTAGCGGTAGTACCGCAGCGGCAGTATGGATAAAGAGAAAGAAAGTGGAAGGAATGAAAAGGCCATACTGCATGCGCGTCTATCCGGCCGGCAGTCCTCAGATGAAAGTGCTTGAAAGGCTGTACTATACTCCTGACAGGTCACTGTCTGTGTCTGATTTTGGCGACATGGAAAAAAAGTGCCTCGACGGCCTTGCAGCTCGACAACTGGTAGAGGTGACGGATGTTGCTACTTTAAAGGGAGAGGAAGGAAAAGGCGAAGGCCACGCCAACAATAAAATTGCTATCACGACTCCAGGCGTGGCGCACTTTATAGCGCCCAGGTTCGGCCTGAGTTTTGCCTACGCTGTATACCTGGCGTACCTGTACGTCGAATCACGCGATCCCCTATACGCCTTTACACTTGCTGGCGGGGACGCAGAGCTGGCGAGGATGATGGTCGAAGGTAAAGCAGAATACCCTTACGGAGTATTGTACAGCCAGAAAGCCGACAAAAAGTTCGAGGGTACTAACATGTTTGTGCTCGGCACCTTTCTAAAGGAAAGGGGGTGCTGTCTCAACGGGCTGGTGCCAGAGATAGCGCGGCACGAGCTGTCGAGGGTGGGAATAGTGCGCTGCGTTCCAGGCGGTATGCTGATGATACCGCATGAAAAGTACAAAGAACTACAAGGGCATGACGCTGACCTGCGCGCCATAGTCGCGTGGGCGGATAAAGTATGTGAAATAGAGACTGCTGAAAGGATGTCTGAGGCAGCAATACTTGTCGGAGCATTCAACAGAGGGGGCAGTAGTGGTAGTGGTGGTGATGGCAACAAACATGGAGAGTAGCAAGTAGAAGTACCTGGGTGGCTATGCTGCGATGCGCCTCCTGTTGTTCCGACGAGGGGCGTCAATCAACAACGGAGACTTTAGCACAAGTCTGGTTTTTGATTTCTTGCCATTGTTACTATAATGGTTCTTGACATTGTTATAATCATCGTCACTGTCTATGAAGTAGACTTCAACACTGTATAGGATGTCCTTCCCTGTGTGTCTTACAGACAGCAGCCTGAACAGATAGTCTCCGACCCGCTTCTGTTCTCCCGGCAGTAGCGAAGCTATGAACATACGTAGCTGGCTGGCCGTAAGCCCTGTGACTCGACACAGCCAAAAGAACCGCATGTAATACTTTGTATGCAGTTTCATATCACCGATCTCCCCACTCCTGCCTACCTTCTACCTCTTTCTGTTTTGGGAGCGCACAGCCCACAAACTCTTTGTTGCCAAGGTACGCGTCCAGGTGGCCTGCTCCAAAGAAAACCAGGAATGCAGATGCAAGTACAAAGAAAAGCATCGGCGCAGGATCCTGGCTCGCTTCTTCTCCTCCTGCTGGATCATCAAGCGGGACCAAGGGGGAAATGGCAACAGACAACATAGCCGCCAGTGCGCATGCCACTGCGACTGTGAAAGCCGCGTGCAGCACCAGCGTAAGCCATGCCCTGCCGCGCGTGATATGCCTGGCTATGATGTTCACAAAGATGTTGGACTCGCCGCCCTTCATCACATGCCGCCAGTTCCTTGCGGTCAGGCGCGCGTCCAGCTGCCAGGCAAAAAGCCAGAAAGCCGTAAATGAAATTTCGAGAATAGATGAAGGGGTAATGATTCCCTGAAGCCGCCACACATACACATAGGCGATTATGGCAGTAATTGCTGCTGCCATTCCAGCAGCTGTTATGGCTCTTGACCTCTTCCTTCCCGTATTGTTCACCGCCATCATCAAGATGAAAATAACGCAAGAAAAAAATCAGGTCAGGTTCACAGCTTGACGAATCCGATTATGATCCCTACAGCCGCTATGAACGCGCCGACAAAGATCAATATCGTCATGCCGTTCTTCATGACGTTTCCGAGCTGTTCGGGGACGCAAGGGTCCTCACGTTCAGAAAAGCTGGCATTCGGCGGGCATGTGTCTGGACTGGTTACGTCGACTCCTGAAAGCCATCCTATGATGGGCCCTGCCAGTGCAACAGATGTGCCAAGTATCAGTGCTGCTACTACTATTTTGGTTACTTTTGCTTTTTCGTCTCCTTCGATGTTCTGGAGCATACACTGCAATGTGCAGTCAGTATTTAACCGAAGGCCATTTTTTCAGCCTACAGACAGGATCAAGAATGGTACCTACACCAACACGGCTGTTGGTGTAGGTATCGGGAAAAAAGGGAGTGCGTTATACATCACTACCAGTGGTGGCGGTGATGTGCGTAGGCGGATGTATACGCATACATCAAATCTTGGATATTTTGCCATTCCACATCATGCCGAGCAATGTCCATGACAGGGCGGCGTCTATCGGGCCTGGCATTTGTACACGCCTATCAGCTGTATCAAATACTCCACATGCAGACCACTTTTTGATGTCGTCAACAGGCAGTTCGACGCCTCGTGCTATATAGTCATACAATCTCGCAAGCGCACTCGAAGTACACATGTCGAACCCAAACTCGGGCGACATGAACATCGACGAGGTTGCCACCTCGTCTTCACCTTCAGCCTTAAGAGCCGTCATTTTTTCCTGTTACCCTCCTCTCCCTTCTGTCCTCCTACAGCAAAATCTCCGGAAGATGGCGCTTGTGCAAACATCGCCGCGATGTGTTTCTTTTCCGTTGTACGGCTGGACCGCATGGCAAAGAACCTGATTGCCGACATCAGGTATTCCTCTGCTGTCATTACGCGCGGTTTGTAGAATGCCATCATCAACGCCATGCCTGCCACTGCTACAGCGACATATGGGTTGACCGTCGCCAGGCCGTACGCAAGAAGCAATCCGGTGAATAGCAAAACGAGTTGCTTCATAGTCAGTGTTATGAGCCCTATCGAAAATATCGGCTCCGAGAAAACACCCATGCTGTTGAACCATATCACCTCGATGTGCTCAATGGGGCGTGAAGACTGTTGTGATATTGCTGTCATCGTCACTTTCGTGCATTGAAAGTGCTGACCTCCTTAAAAGGCGCTAACACATTGGAATGCGTGGGTAAAACAAGTGGCAGGAGCGGGGATAAAAGCAAGAAGCCCGGTGGCGGGATATTTTCATCATTCAGGATGATGAGGAAGGCAGGCCAGATCCAACGCCCGCAGCACCAGGATGTTGATGCGAATACGAATACGAATACGAATATCACTGGACAACATGGGTCAGTGCAGCGCGGCGGCCAGACGCAGGCACAAAAGGGCATGCAAAAAACACACACATATGCGTTTGAAATCAGGCCGACCAATTTTTTCTCACTGCCAGACGAAAAGCAGCGCGTTGTGCTAACGCGTTTTCTGCAGTTGATAAATGCTGCCACCAGTGACGGCGCTCCTGTAATACTTACTGTTGCAAGGGCACGCGTAGACTTTGAAGGTACGGGCTACAGCACTGTGCGCACGTTCGTGTCCACCACCGGCAGGGAGGGTGATGGCAGGGGCGCGGCACTCCACCACTACCTCTCAGCACTGGGGTTCGGTCCGGAGCCAGTGAGCGACGATGGTGGTAGCAGTAATGGACTGCCTGCCATAGATGTCATATCGGAGAACCCGCGCAGCGTGTCTGTGCGCTACAGCTATCATGGCAGCAGCGTCGGCAATCATGGCGGTGGTGGTTACCACGGTGCCGATCACAACCACGGATATATCAGGTGCAGGACCTTTGTGCTGCTTACTCCGAGGTACTCGATGCAACCAGCATGGGTACACTCTCTCCTGCAGCACTGCGACCTCGTGCGCGTCAGGATAGAAAAGATAAGCCCCGAGAGGGCGATAGCGATGGCGCAAAAGTACAGGTCTACCATAGAGGTGGCGCTGCGCAGGAACCCAAACCTGATGCAAAAGTTCCAGCGCGCTTCTGCGTTGTACGAAGGACTCCAGTCCCAGTCGACTGTGTTGTTCCGTGTGGGGGTCTCGTGCACCATATTTGCAGCAGACGGGAAGGAGCTTGACGCCAGGAGCAGAGAATTTGTAAAGGCCATGAACGCGTCGGAAATGCGGTTTGCCGACGTCCCGTTTGCCCAGCGCGAGCTGGCAGCCGGCACGTGGAGAAAGAAAGACGCAATAGCCGACCTTGGCACGCTGTCAGTGATGTACCCATTCGTGTCTGCTGACCTGTTGGAGGTCAAAAATGGCGTCTTGCTGGGCCAGAATGTGGAGACCGGCTCTCCTGTCGTCTATGACTACATGATGCGGAGCAACTACAACGTGGTGCTGCTCGCCTCGTCGGGTGCAGGCAAGTCGGTCACGGCCAAGACGATACTAAAGCGCGTGACAGAAAGGCACCCCGGCGCGTATGTGTACGTAGTCGACCCGCAGGGCGAGTACGAAAGGATAGCTGACTATTTCGGACTGTCCGTGGTGAAACTCACGGACCCTGTCACGCGCAAGGTCCGCCGGATGGGGCTTGACCCGTACGCTCTCTTTGAACCACTTGATGTGCCACAGGTCATTGCAGACATTGCAGGGGCAGACGACCTTGCAAGGAAAGAGATAACGGCAAAATCGACCTCTGCCAGGTCCATATTCGGCCTTTACTCGATGGTGAGCGACGATACAAAGAAGCACCTAATGCAACTGGTGGAAGGGCCCTTCTCCGAGCTGTTCAGGGAACCAGAGGCAGGGACCAATGATACTACTGCTACAGCCGCCAATGCTGCCACTGCAGACATGCTCTCCCGGACCATAATATCGCTGCAGGGCGCCTACGACAACAAGGAGAGGCAGGCGATACTGCTCACCCTTGCGCTTGCAAAGGCATGGAAGTACATCATATCCGCACCGGCGCACGTGCCAAAGGTCCTAGTGGTGGACGAGGGATGGCTCGTGTTCAAGATCCCTTCGACGGCCCGATTCATCGAGATGATTGCGCGCACCGGCCGCAAGCTGAACGTTCTCTTTTTGTTCATCAGCCAGAACCCCGAGGATGTGATAAGACAGGAGACAGGGCGGGCGATTCTGGAAAACGCTGACACAAAGATCCTGCTGCGCAACACCGAGATAGCCGCCCATATGGTGGCCGAGACCATGTGGCTTTCACAGCGTGAAAAAGAGATGCTGCCTGTCCTGCAGAACGGAGAGGCCCTCATGTTTGCCGGCGAGCACAGGCTGCGGGTAAAGATAGCGCCGAGGTCACAAGAAGAGCTGCAGGTATTTTCAACCACGCCTGCTACTACTACTGTCGCCGATGGAAATGTGGCGAGCGAGACGGACAGAAGATGACTCTGCAGTCTGACCGCAGAGCTATAAGCCCTGCCATCGCCACAATCGCACTCATTGCAGTAGCTGTGGCTGCAGCGGCCATAGCAGGATCGGACATGATAAGAAAGGCCACGATGTCGCAGTCTGCAATGCCTGTTGAAATATCTGAGATATTCATGATAAAGATATCCGATACGAAGGCGCATTTACACGCAGTATACAAAATACAGCCTGGCTGGACAACTATGAATGTGTCGTTCATAGACGACTCTGGTGTTACAGTTTCTTTCAACCTGCCGCCTGACTCCACTACATTCGACGCGGCAATTAATACAAGGGTCACCATTGGCCAGAGGTACAACTTTATTGTTATACCTACGGGGAGCGACGGAAATAGCGCTACAGTAACAATTCCTGTCTTTGTGAGGTAATCCAGACTTGATTGTGCTGGAACAAAACTTGTCTCCCTCCCGTTCCCACCGCCTTGCTTTTAAGCACAGATGATCTTTTGTATCATGAACCATAAGCGTGGGCAGAGGCCGCGTGCAGTCTCGCCTGCAATTGCAACAATAGCACTCATAGGGCTGGCGATTGTAGCCGCAGGCGTTGTAGGTAGTTACGTTATGAGCCAGTCGTCAACTCTGAAGCAGGACCTCAGCGCAGACATATTAGAGGCGCATCTTGTGCAGCTAAGAAAAAATGCGAATGACTGGAACGCCGGAATCTCGTTCAAAAATACCGGGACTGTCGATATTACAAATGTCAGAATAGATATACGGCTGAATGACGGTACTGTCTGGACGATATCAGGTGTGCCGATTGGTGGTAGCGCGTCACCAGGCGAAACGAAGCGGATTGATGGTACTACGACTACAACTCAGATCTCGTCTGGCCGAGGCTACACTTTCACCCTCATAATAACCACCAGCGTCGCAGGTGAGACATATGAGAGAACATACATCCGCACAGTAACCGCAGAAGGGCTGTAGTATGCTCTACTCGCCCTCTCGTTTCTTTTTTCCTACACGCTCGGCCCTGTTGTATATGTACCCTTCCTGCTTATGTTGAACCTCGCGGCCCGCGGGTCGCCTGGCAGGGCAATGATGTTTGCAAGCTCGATGTCTGAGAGCACACAAAAGTGGCTGGCAAAGAGCAACGGCTTCTTCCCCACCTCCATCCTGTACGTAGAGTCCCTCTCCATAACAGATATGGCAAACCCGTCGCCGTCAAACGACAGGACCTTCATCAGCGACTTTGAGGTGTCGACGCTTTCGGCACCGATAGCAACGCTGCAGTGAAAGTGCCTCAGCCTCTGCTTTTCCTTCGCCATGTCGGCGCGTAATTGCCGCTCGACCGATGTACTCCTTTTCGACTGGCCATTGTTGTTACCGCTGCCTATAAACATCCCAAGTATTTCGCCGGCGAGCGAAGGCTTTGCATACAGCTGTTTTTCCACATACCTCGCTATGGAATATGATTCGTCGTGGTATCGCGCCGTCACCGCGATAAAGCATTGTCTGCCCATCCTCTCCATTGTAGAATAAAGGAGCAGCGGGCGCGGTTGCAACTCGCGGTGGATGGGCAACGCGTAATGCCTCTTCATTTTCAGGTACGAGACAATAGGCGCGGAGAATGTCTTTGGAGACGTCCGTTCGGCGACGGCGTTCTTGAATATCCCGGATACAACGCCTGCGTCTGCGGGCAGCGGCGCGTGTAAGAAAAATCGGATCATGCCGTCATGGCCGCGGACTATAAACATGGAAAGCTCTCTTGCCTTCATGACAAGCTCGTGCATATCGCTGTACTTTTCGTCTACAAGTTCAAAGAATGGCCTGACCTCGTACCAATTACTATTATTCATGACTGTGGATGTGATAAACAACAACAAGAAGAAGCAAGTGATCTTTTAAGGCGAGTTTCTCCTGGTAAAGAAGGAAAAAGAGAAGGGAACGGAACGAGGAAAAAAAGGAATGTGGCACTGGCTGGTAACAGCCTGTTTTTTACAATGTCTTGACAGTTACACTGAATGTATCCGTTGCTGTTGTTCCATCTGGGCCTGTATATGTAACTGTGCCAGTGAGCACGGTGCCGGCGACACTTGATCCCATGTTGGCAGCGGTGACACTTGCAGTGCCTGACTTGGTCTGGCCAGGGGCTATATCGTTGATGGTGATGCTCGCGCCGGTCACACTTGGGATGCTGACAGCCGCAGAACTGATGTGTACGCCTCCGTTGTTCTTTACTGTAGCAACAAATGTACCTGCACCGGTGCTGTCTCTGATGAGTTCCACATTTTCAATTACAGCCTTGATCCCTCCCTGCGCGTTGTTTGCGGTATTGAACGCATAGGCACCTGCTGCAGCTGCTACGACAACGGCCACCGCTATCAGCGCTATGGTCGTGATTCCACCTGCTATTGCCCTGCGCTCTCCCGTCCTTGTCTTAGCTGCTTTTCGCTCTCTGTTATCAGAGTGTGTGGATGTTGAATCCATGCAAGGCAATAATTTGTACGATTATAAGCAACTGTTTGATTGACTCTTGTGCCTATTATCATTCCATCCCGCTGCAGCTGAATTTCATAATTTATGAAAAATCACCTATTATGTTACCGAACATGCTCACGCTAGCCCTCTAGTATCCATATATGGTAACTTTAAATCATAGTATACTTTTCTAAATATTGGTGACAGCAATTTAGAAGGAAAAATTCTCTAAGCAAATATTGGATATCGAAAAGCATGCTAGCCAAGAAGACATTAGTTATGGCGTCCGCATCCCTATTGCTCGCCAGCATGACTGCGCTATCCCAAATTCCTGCACACTTCTTCAAGACAGCAGACGCGGCTACCTGTACTCCGGCAAATCATTGTTATGCACAGGAGGAGATTTCATCTGTGACAAATTATGGCAACAAATATCGGACGATAATTTCTGATCTGACCCTGTCAGATTACTGTAACAACTTCATCACAGTCGAACAATGGGTAGGTCTTCCAAATGGTGATTGGTTAGAAATGGGAACCATGGTTGGCAAGAATCCCGTAAGTGGAACTTGCCATACTACCGAAAAGACTTTCAGCGCCAAGCGAGTAAGCGGTGTGTATAGCGAGACCACTCACAGTTCAGTGACTATAGGCAACACATACATCTATGAACTGAGCGACACAAACAAAGACAAGACATGGCGCGTATTGAGAGGCGGCACCGAACTTGGAACAATGACAAGCCCATACGCAAACGGAATCGGAGTAACTGTGGGTGCAGAAACAACGGTGGATTCAGGTCTTCCCAAGACACACATATGGGATATTGCTTGGTACAAGAGCACGAACGTGTGGGAATTTTGGGACATTGCAGACTTCTTTGGCGAGATACCATCGAATAATCCATTATGGATAATAAACTGTACGCCTAACTATACCCATGTCCACGTGGGCAGTGGCACTGTAGGAGATTGTACCTAAAGGAGGAATGACGAAAGAAAAATGGTAGCAACAGAAGGAACCGCGCGCAGAATCAAAACCAAATCCGTGTTTATAGTGGGAATAGCCGTCGCAGCAGTGCTGGCAGCGTCCCTTACGGCATATATGCAGTCCTCGATGTTGGCCATTCATGAAGACGACTCATCAAGTTTATACAACCCAAGCAATAATGACGCGAACCTGCAAAAAGGTCCGCCACCCATGCCATTGAGCGGATGGGGGCCAAAGCTGCAATCCTTTGACGAAGCAAAAGAATCATCCGGATTGGCAACAATATCTCTTCCTACACGTGTTCCCTCAGAGGTAGCATTTGACTCCGCTAGGGTCCTATCTTCTCCGGGTGACTCGACTAGCATAGTAACGGTCTTCTACACTCCAAAAGGCGTAACTGCAGACGACACCACTACATTCCAAGATATCATGTCAAATGGTGGAATAGCAATAGTCTACGCCAAAGAGTCGGTATCGCCAGAATTTGACAGGGACAAATGGATGGAGGATTTCGTAAATGAAGCTCCCGAGGTCCGGCGAATCGTGGATATCAACAACACGCCTGCTGTAGTCAACATGGGCAACATGGATCAAGAAATTACTGCCCAAGTGCTCTTTTACAAAGGAGGCGTCCAGATAAACTTGGTCTCCCTAAAATACACAGACACAGATCTGATAGAGATCGCAAAAACAATAACCTGAAAAAGCCTTTTTCCTTTTTATTTATCCTAGATAACCATCCAGGGTACTAAGAATTCATGTAGGGCAATAGTTTGTGCGCTTATAAGCGACCGTTTCATTAACCACTGTGCCTACACCTACATCATTCAATCCAGCTGCCAATGTTCCCAGTCATACTGCTGTCATAGCTGATGGGGGAAAAAATGTCGGGCTGCGCGAGCTTACCAAATACACAATCGGCGAGGCCGGTGTAACGATCTACGGGGACTACAGGCGGGCCATCGGCAGGTATGTTGTAAAGGAGCCAGAGCTCACCGAACATGGCAGGATAGCCTACCGCATGTTGATGGAAGAGCTCCAGTCCTCGCCTTCAGTCGGCAGCGACGCCATGACCGTCGACAGGCTGGAAAAAGAGGTTGACGCAGCTGCTGAAATCTTGAACATAGCAGGGGCTGTGAATAGCGAGCGCGATGCGATACTGTACAGGTACACAAAAGAGATGCTTGGTTGGGGCAGTGCCGACGTGCTGTTTAACGACCCCGACATAGAAGAGATAACGCTCCCCAGCCCCCGGGAGAGCATATTTGTCATACATCGCAGGTTTTCAGAGTTCAACTACATGGAGACGAACATCAGGTTCGAAAATGCCGCCGAGGCCGACAGGTTTGTGCACCGGATGATGCACAGAGTCAACAGGTCGCCTTCAGTGGCAAACCCCATAGTGGACGGCACCGACGGCACCGGCAACAGGTACGCCGTATTTCTGGGCGAGGAGGCGTCGCGTGGGTCGACATTTACAGTGCGAAGGATATCGCAGAAGGCAAGGAGCCTCCAGCAGCTGGTGGCGGATAACATGCTGTCTGCGGAGGCAGCAGAATACCTGACGCTGCTCATGCGTGCAAAGGCGGTGGTGTTTGTGATAGGGCCCACAGGGTCTGGAAAAACGACTCTCCTCAATGCCCTTGTCAACGAGATGCCTGAAAACTGGAAGTACATCACCATCGAGGAGACGCAGGAGATACAGGTCAACCACAGGGTATGGGTATCCACCTTTACGCGGTTTTCACAAAAGAAGGAATACAGCATAACCATCATGGACCTTGTAAAGGCGTCACTCCGGCACAGGCCTGACCTGCTGGTGGTGGGCGAGTCAAGGGGAGAGGAGGTGCGCGAGATGTTCCAGGCAGCAGCGACAGGGCACGGCCTGATAAGCACGTTCCACGCCACAGACACGGCCGCCATGCTGAGCAGGATGATGGGCGAGCCGCTGAGCGTCAAAGAGTCGTTCATACAGGTGATATGGGCCGTCGTGACGGTCATGCCGATATCCTGCGACGACGGATCGCGCATCAGGAGGGTGATAGGCATAGACGAGATAGTGAGAGAAAGAACAGGCTCCTACAGGGTGGAAAGCACATTCAGGTACGACTATGCCGGCGACAGGCTGGTGTGCGCCGCTCCTGAGAAGGACTACAGGAGGACCGCAAGGGCGCTCGAAGCCATGAAGATAACTGGCATTTCCAGAGATGGCAGGAGCGCAGGCGCAGGATAATTCGGATGAGTGAGCTATGGCCTCTGTCAACAGCATTGTAGAACGCTTGAAAAAAGAGGCGAGGGAACTTATCGGCACTCATGATGAAGGAAGGATAGTAGTAGATGATGATATTGAATTTGGACCCGGGCCTGGTGACGACAACAGCAACAAAAGCGTTGGCCTGATTGCGAGTGATGACGGCAGCAACAGTAGCAGTAGCAACAAAAAATACAGGCATTATTCCACGCCGGTCGCGAGCAGGGTTGCAGGCAGTATATCCTCGCCTGGCGCAAAGGCGCGGGCCTTCCGCGCCGCACTGATAGCCACCGCGGTGCTGTATGCTTACGCGCTCACCTCCCACCCTGCCATGCCTGCCGGGCTTGCAATAGCTGCCTTTGACCTGATCGTGGGGCTTGAGAAAATACCGCTGTGGGTGCACAGTGCCGCATCGGCTGCTATTACAGCCAGGGAGAAAAGTGCGCAACGCCTGCGCTTTAACCTCCGTGAGGTCCCTGTAACAGTTGAAAGGTCCAGGGCTTACCGGTGGGCCCGCAAGGAGTTCCAGGAGAGGCTGCGTCTCGCGTCGTCCGGCGTCGCGCTCGCAGGGTCGGCCACAGACAGGGCGCGCAAGTACCTGAACGTCGTGCTTACGCTCTCGCCTGCCATGATATTTGCTGCAGGTGCAGCGGCAGTCATGATCCACCCATATTTTGCATTCCTGATTGTGGTGCCAGGCGCGGTCATAGCCTCCCCGTTCCTGTCGCTGAAACTCAAAAGGGCAGAAAGGGGCGAGATCGACGACGAGCTGCCGTTCTTTCTGATCGTGGCAGAGATGCTTGCGCTTGTGGAAAAGCCGCTGATACACGCATTCGAGCTGATGGCCAGGAGCGGCGACATGCTGCCAAAGGTGCGGAAAGAAGCCGAAATAGTCAGGCGCGACGTGAATGCATTTGGATATACTCCGGACCAGGCAATAGACAGGCTTGCAAAGACGCATCCGAACGCGGAGCTGCGATCAATCCTGCACGGCTACCTTTCGTCCATGAGCCTTGGCCAGAGCGTCGCGCAGTACCTCCAGAACAAGGCCGAGACATACCTTGGCCGCCTGGAGGCCAAGTACGAGCGGTACAAGGACAATGCAGGCACGGTCGGCGAATTGGTCCTCATAATGCTCATGATAATGCCGCTCACGGCGTCGATCTCTACACCGGGAGTCGGCAGTGCAGCAGGCCAATCGTCAATGCAGCAGTTCATGCTCGTGCTGGCGATACCGTCAATCGCTGTGGCCATGTTTTTCATGCTAGACAGGGCGCAGGTAAAGGGCCCGGACCAGTACCGCAGCAATCAGGATGAAAAAGGAGGGGACAAAAAAGATAGCAGGAAAGGGAGCGGCACGCGCAGCCAGTCACTTCCACAGCAGCTACCAATAATCCCGACAGTTTCTGCCGCCGCTGCTCTGACCGCGGTGATCCTTGTATTTGGATTCGCAGACCCTGTCGCCATATTACTTGCACCTGTTGCGGCGTTCTCTATACCATACGGGATGATTGTCCGGCGCAGGATAAAGGCAGAGGAAAGCATGGTCCTCGAGCTTGCCGAGTTCCTCAGGACAGTTGCAGAAGTGATGAAAACAGGGATGGACGTAGTTTCTGCCATACGCCATACAGGCACTGACAGGTTCACAGTGCTCAGGCCGCACATAAGGAACATCAAGCATGGCCTTGCCGCTGGCAAGACCCTTGACAACATGATGCATCCGGCGGCGCGCTCCGGGGGCTTTTACTTGCGCTATTCCCTGCTCATCATGTCGGCGCTGGCAGCAAGCGGGGCCACCAGCTACGCCATGCTGGACAGGCTCGCAGAATACCTGGGCAGGATAAGGGAGCAGAATGCAAAGGTGAAAAAGTCGGTCATGGTATACGGATTTCTCGTCGTAACGTCGCCACTCTTTATGTTGTTTGCAATACATGCCATGGCATCGATGACAGGACAGTTTACCACCCTCACTGAAGGAACGGAAGGCGACGCGTCGCGGGAGGTCAACCTGCCGGGGATTGGAGGGATGCCCACGCCCATTGGGAGCGTTGACCCAGAGTCGCCGGCAATCAAGGCCATGCTCGTGCTAACCGCCCTTGGTGCCGGGCTCCTTGGCGGCAAGATGATCAACAGGACGATAAGGGACACGGTGCCACTGGCTATCGCCTGCATAATCACATTGGTGGCACCTGTACTGCTGGGCGTTGTATGGTAACTAGGCCAAAACTGTACGTACACCAACAGCTCTGTTGATGTACGTACCATCATATTAGGTCAAACGGCAGCCAATGCTTATTCGTGGTCGAGTTATTCGACACACAACAAATAACAAAAAATTGTTATAGCTAATCCCCTGTAGGCTTGATGTGCTATCCTCTGAGATAGACGATTCTTGGGCATTCAAAGATGCTACAAGGACTGAGACGTCTTATCTTACACATGGTTATCATCGATATCCGGCTAAATTCATCCCTCAACTTGCGGCCAGAATAATCAAAGAGAACAGTCAGACAGGAGATTTGGTCTGCGACCCATTTATGGGCTCTGGAACAACACTTGTCGAAGCCATAATCAATGGCCGCAGAGCTTATGGCACCGACATCAATCCTGTAGCGGTCCTGATTGCCAAAGCAAAGACAACTCCTATCGAACCTACCAAGCTACAACGCGAAGTAAACAAAGTTTTCAGTCAGCTCCAGACCCTATTGTATAAAGAGAATGGTCAGACTCTTCTAACAGATACTTCGTTTGATTATCCGATTCCTGCACATGAGCGTATTGATTACTGGTTCCCAGAAAAGCAAAAACGCGAGCTTGCTTTGATCCTTGCTAGAATTAGAACTGTAAAGGACGTTGAAG
>DASVCY010000135.1:0-9047 GCA_036381375.1 Nitrososphaera sp.
GTAGCGCGTCATCTGTAGCTGCCTTTGCCAGAAAGCAGGCAGAAAGGAGTAAGCGCCTAATCAGTCTTGATAGGACGATATCAAAGGTAGTTCCCGTGATAATGACTCTGCGTGCAGGGTCTGTCACATTTGTAGATGAGGGAGTTCCGGTGGTCCCCATTCACAAATTCAGGTCTTTTGTGATAGAAGTAGAAGGGTTCCTGCCCGAAATCTACTATATCGCGCATTAGGACAATACGAGCATTGTGACATATACTGCAACTGTAATTGCGAGAAATATCTTTGTCACATTCATTGACCGATCGAGTGCACTCGAGTAGTCTTCGAACTGTTGCTTGCCCATCACCTTTACCGTCGACTGCGCGGAGTCAAGCTCGAAACTTGATTTTGAAGCCTGCTTGGCGGCCTGGGAGCACAGCTGGCGGAACGCGTCTGCAATTGCGTCTGCGCTGCTGATTGTTCCAAGCGCAAAGTACCCCTCCCGAGTCCTCTTCCCCGAAGTGGAATGTGTATCAGAGGAGCAGAGCTCCAGGAGGTTGAAACCGCTACCATCCCCGCCTACATGGGAGACTACATGATCGCGCAGTCGGTTCTCCATGTTGTTGGAGTCGGCCCACCCTATCGCATAGTCCCTACCTTGGACATTGATTACCAGAACTGCAAGTCCAGCCTGACCCAGCTCGCCCTCTAGCTCGGGCACCTGCGAGGTGTCACTCATGCCAGCAAAACCTATCTTGAACTCGTGTTGGGGCTGCTTTCTAAGCTGCTCAAGGCACCTTTTTGCCGATGTAACAAGGTCATCCCTGTCTGAATCCGAAAGGTGTTTGCCCATGGCGTTATGGCAATCCACTACAAGCGCGTCTGAAAATCCAAGGGCAATCGCAAAGGATTCAAGCTCGGCTCGTACGCTTTGTGGTATATCATCCATGCCCTTTGGCGCAAGCGACAGCATGATCAGCGCTACGTTTCCAAACGCGACTCCGGTCGCGGTTGAACTATTGACCTTGATTTGAACTGGGACAGTACAGGTGGCACCTTTTTCCACAGTAATCGACCGTTCTAGGCCCTTGATGTATCGATCAACCTCGCGCCTTGATGGCAGGTTGAGTGAATGGTCAGAAACGCTGTGCATTACAAGTGCACTCTTCCCAAAGGTCTCATACAGCACATATGGAAGGTTGCTTCCGCCCACTGTGTTGAAGGGCCCGGGGTGGATGTCAGGCAATACTACGGCAGCCTTAGCGCCAAAGCGAATTATCTTTGTGGAGACAATGTCGTCATGAGCCTTTGCTTCTGTAAACTCTTCCATCTTGTCTGCCCTGTGCTCTGTCCAAGCCGCAATGAACGCCTGCAGAACACCAAATGTACTTTTTATCGCGGGCCTTCCAGCCCTGTCTGCGATGACGGTCCACATAATCCCAAGCGCAAGAAAGGCAGCACCAAAAATCGCCCCAGCAGAGCTAACGGTGGATATCGAGTGGTACGATAGTGGCACGAACGCAAGGACAAAGAGCACGGGCTGTATGAATGAAACGGCTATGGCCCTGCCGATGCCGGCCCCAAATACTGAGGTGAATATCCCGATTCTGAGCCCACAGGCAAGTAGCATGCCAGCGACGAGATAATCAAAGCCGGGGGCCTTGGCAAAGACCATATCGGCCGCAATTCCCAAAAGCACTGTCAAGAGCCAAAGTCCATTGGCAAATGCCGAAACGTGTGCCACCTTTCCCAGCTTGTTCACGGGCGTCCCGTGCAGCGCCAGATAGTCGAGGAAGTGTGAGCCGACCAATACAGACATGCCGATTGGCAAGTAGATTAGCAGACCTTGCACCCCGTCCTGCAGATAGTAAAGATGAGAAACGACTATGATTCCGATAGCACAGGCAAGCCAGATTCCGTACGACATCTTGGCAGACGACGGCCCAATCGTGGCAAAAGACCAACGTCTATGAATGTTAGATACATCATCGCGTTGACCGGAGACAAGCATTGCCGCTCAACCGATGGGGAATAGGATTCTGATTAGAATTGAAGCGCCGATAACTGCACCAGTTATACCCAGCACAATCTCGGGCTTGACCTTTATGCCCCTAGTCTCATCTTCAAAGAACCTGAGAAGACCGGCGCTTGAAGCCGGTAGTGGAGCATTCCTTTTCTTACTGCTCATCGCAGGTGCTTTTAGTTATCAAGCGCTTAAATACATTCCGCTGGTGATCAGCCCATCAGGCTCTTCGCTTTCTCTAGAATCCGAAGATAAGTTTCCAAAAGCTCTGCCTTTTGCTTTTGAATGGCAAGGTCATTTTCAGATTTTATTTCTATTGCAAGAGAATCAATCTTTTCTTTAATGATTGAAGAAACAGAGGAAGCCGGCACTGAGGGGCTTTGAACTGACTTGGTTTCTGGCCCCGCCTGCTCTGCCGTGGCAGCACCTGTTCTTGTTTCGTTGCCACAGTTGATGCAAGTGGTCTTGTCGGCAAAACGCACCTGTACGCCTCCGCACTTAGAGCATGTTTCGGATATCAGGGTGCCGCCTTTTACAAGGAGCGAAGCTGCAGACTTGATCCTGCCCGCGTTGTCCTCTGAAGACATGGTTCAGGTTTATTATCGGCGGGCGGCAAATTTCTTCTTTGTGCTTCAGGAATGAGATAATAAGGCTTAATAATAGGAATTGTGAAACTTGAGATACTCGATGGCGGTTATCTGCAAAAAATGCGGTCTCCCTGACGACCTCTGTGCCTGTGGGGAACTAGACAAAGAAGAAGCCCGAATCGTCGTCCGCCTTGAAACAAGAAGATTTTCAAAAACAACAACTCTTATTGAAGGCATCAACCCGAAGCAGAGCGACATGCAAAAAATTGTCAAAGAGCTAAAGAGCACTTTTGCATGCGGCGGGACTGCAAAGGACGGCTTTATCATGCTGCAGGGAGACCACCGCGACGATGTCAAGGGCTACCTTGTCAAGATGGGATTCAACGAAGAAGCGATCGAAGTCCAGTAAGGGTTCTGCAGAACAGTTTTTCCCGGATTAATATTTTCACAAGAAGGCATTTAAGCCGGCCGGACTAGAATTCGCGTGGTGCACAAAAATTTCAGGAGACAGCGTAGGCTGGAGAGCCGCCTTGACCAAACGGTCAGGATCGCATCGATTGTGCAAAAGGGCATAGCCACTGGCAGGTCCAGCTATGTCGAAATGCGATCCCTTGACAGGCTCATCAGTCACAACATCAAGGCCAAGGTGAGCGAGATAAAAAAGTCGGTCAGGTTGAGCACCGAGCTTGACGAGCTTTTGACGAAAACCCTCTTGCATGCAGTATCTGACGGCTATGCAAAAGTGCTGACGCCAAACGGCATTGTACGGGAAAAAGAGCTTGAGCATTTGCTTTCGATTGATTCAGACATTGTCGTCTGCCTCGGGATGATAGTCGATGCAGAAAAAACGCAAAAGATGCGGGGCCTGATTGATGTGCTTAGAGAACTGATAGAAGAGAGAAAAAAGTTAGTAGAAGGCACCCTCAAAGCCTGAGGTGTGTCTTGAGGCCCTTGTAGCGGTTCCTGATCGTTACTTCAGTGACACCGGCTGCTTCAGCTACGTCCTTCTGTGTTTTGTTCTCACCGTTCATGACGCATGCTACATACAAAGCAGCTGCTGCCAAGCCCATTGGATCCTTGCCTGCAGAGATCTTGCCCTCTTCGGCCTTTTTCAGGATGTCAAGAGCCTTGCGTTTAGTCCTCTCTGACAAACCAGCCTTGCTTGCGATCCTTGCGACACATTTCACAGGGTCGACTACAGGCATCTTCAAGTCAAGCTCGCGGATGAGCAGCCTGTAGCATCTTGCGACATCCTTTTTCTTAATGTTGCTTGCGTTTGCGATGTCCTTGAGAGTCCTTGGTGTTTCAGTGTCACGACATGCGGCGTACAATGCGGCCGCAACAAGTGCAGAGATAGATCGTCCGCGCACTAGCCCTTTCTCAAGCGCCTTTCTGTAAACATAAGCTGCTTTTTCAATTACTGCGTCGCCTACTGCCAGCTTGTCCTTGAGTCTATCAAGCTCCGAGAAAGCTTGGCGGAAGTTGCGGTCGACTGGCTCATGCACCTGGCTCCTGCTGTCCCAAGTCCGGAGCCTTTCGATGGTGCTCTTCATGGAGGCAGAGAGGGGCTTGCCCGAAGCGTCCTTGTCTACAGGGCCAATAATTGTTGCAAGCCCCATGTCATGCATCGCCAGAGACGTAGGAATGCCTGCCCTGCTCCTATCTTCGTGCTCCTCCTTTGAGAAGGCGCGCCATTCCGGCCCAAGTTCCTCTATCCTTTCGCTAACTACAAATCCACAGTTACCGCAAAACATTTCGCCGCTCGAGTTGTCTGTTACCATAGAGCCCTTGCCACAACGAGGGCAACGGTCCCCAAACATGGAAATATCTTTGACCACTTTTTTCACCAAAATTTTGTCGCTGTCTTTGACAGCCTATATTTATGTTTTATTCTAGTATATAAAGTTTTACCTAACAGGCAGCCTCAACTTAAGATACAATCCCCCGCAAGAAAATTTACCTTGGCTTATGGCGCTTTCGCCTTTCAGCCTTGGCGTATTTTTTGCTGCCCGACCTCTGGGCGCTGTAAGCATGAATCTTTCGGATATCGCGTTTCCGTGGCATATATACCAGCATGCTCGTATCATGCGTATTATATATTATCCTACCACCTCGGTTCTTCCTTTAGCTGGGACATCCTTCTTTCTATCTCGCCGACTATCTGACGCTGATTAGAATAGCCAGTGTTCTTGTAGAGGTCAAGGTTCTTTTTCAGTGTCTTTAGCAGCCACTTCCTGTCCTTGAACTCATAAAAGACATTCTCCCATTCCTGGGAAAAAGCGGTAACTACTTTTACGACCTTGCCAATGACATTCTGCTTTGCGACATTATATGTCGAACCAGAAAGAGGATCTTCGACGGCCACCGCACCATCGATTATGCTGACCTTAGCGACCTGGACGTGCTCCACGGACAGGTCATTGACATCAGTCATATGCAGCACCTGGATGAAGTCTCCGGTCTTGAGCATGTCTACGACAGCATAGACAATAATGTCACCGGGGAACATCAGGTTCGGTATGTACCTGTCAGAGATCCCGACGTGACCAGAGTCTGCTATTAGGAGCCCATAGTCGTCCTGCAGATATTTCTTGCAACTCCAGTAGACGTGCGACCTGTCAGATGCTGCCACCCTCTTTAGTACCTCTGCAAGTGTGATTCTAACGTTCTTGCTGTCAAGCGATATTATTTCGTCTGCAAGTGCCGCAATCTTGTCTTTTTTCGTCATGATCGGTGCTGTAGAAGCTGTCGACTGCGAATTGTCTGACGGAGGTGTCGATGACAATTAGAAATCGACTAGAAGAATCTTACTAATAACCGCGCGGTTATTAGAAACTTGACCTGCTCATATATCGGTCGACAATAAACCATTCTTTGGTACTATTTCTTGCAATGTGGGCATTTCATGAGGCCCTCCCTCTAGTTGTTCTATAACATTGTCCGTCTGGGGATATAACACCCCGGCCCCAGGATTTAATGCCCCGGCTCAGATTGATGCGTGCAGACACAGATACATTCAGATCTAGAGAGCTGCGAGTAGGATTGTTTTTCTACCTCATCGCCGGGGCGCTTCAAGGTACGCAATATTCGCATTTACATGGTTTTCGTCTCGGTCGTTGAGCAAGTGCCTTGTTTTCATGCCGCTTGCCTCGGCTCGCTATTGGCCGACCCTATAGGTCCTCGACAAAAGTTGAACATCAGGGGACACCAGGTGTTTCCCCTTGGAGGCCGGGCACGCACACACACTCGTGCGGATACCATTGAACAAGATAGTGGCAGACGAGGACACAAGCCGCAAGCAGTTGACCGACGCGGAGAAATATGCCAAGATGATGCGGCGGGGTGATGGGTCTCCGCCAGTAAATGCTTTTGGCAAGCGACATGTAGGTGACACATACAAGTTATACAACGATCATCGGCGGGCTATAGCCGACAAGATTTTGGGAAGCAAGCTAATCCCTGCCGAAGTGATACTTGTCAACGAAAAGGACCGAAGGGGGTCGCCGGAACACAAACAATAAATTAACAAGAAATACTGTTATTCCTGAAATGCAGAACAGCGGCAACAGGATTCCAAGATGGCTTGTAGAGAATGATCCGACATGGGAGAAGTCAATAGATTCCCACCTTGGGATGCTAAAATGGACCAAGAAAGGGACGGGCATTCAGGCGGTGTGCCACCCAACCAGTATGTTCTGCGACATTGTGGGCCAGGACGAACAGGCGGGCCTATCAGATATCTTTTCCATGACGAGAATGCACAGGCACCAGGCCGCACGGGCTTCAGGTGCCAGCGATATCACAAAATACTTGTCGAGCAGGTATCTGAACCCTGATATAAACGGGCCACGCTTTGACCTGAGAAAGTTCCGCAGATCCTAGGACCATTTTCCGCTCCTTGTTTTAAAAAAATTTCGCAGGTCAAGTCATCACAATGACCTGAAGCTTATCCGTGCGTCAAGTTACTTAGCGTACCGCCCGTATCAACAAGAAAAATACCTGCGACCCCGTAATTGTCGGAGGCCCTCATCATCACTGTCTGCGTCTGCAACAATTATTTTATATACAAAACCTCGCAACTGTTCTTGACTACACATTGTCGTTGCAGGAAGCAATCCAAAAGCTGGCCATAGATGCAGTAAGACGCGTTAGAAATGTCAGAGTCGTAGGACTTGGTAGCGGCAGCACAGCAGCCCATATCGTAAGAGAGATGGCAAAACTACCAAACAAGGAATCGATGGAATTTGTTCCGACGTCGCTCCAGATCAAGATAGAAGCCGAAAGGAGCGGGCTGAAAATCGCGGACGAGAACAGGATTCCAGACATCGACATTGTGTTTGACGGTGCAGACCAGATAGACAGTAATGGAAACATGATAAAGGGTGGAGGAGGCGCGCTCTTGCGCGAAAAGATTCTCATCTCCTCTGCAAAGCAGGTAGTTATTGTTGCAGATGCGACCAAGTTTGTCCGGTCTTTTAGCAGGTCGGTCCCGATAGAGGTCCACCCAATGGCGCGATCTGCAGTCACAAAACAACTGTCGGAGATCGGTGGTAGGCCGTTACTGCGTGTGCTTGACAAGGGCTACCCGTTTGTCACGGAAAACGGCAATATCATTCTCGACACCACGTTTCCATCGATCCCCGATCCAAAAAAGAAAGAGACCGAATTAAAGAGCATAGCCGGCGTGCTTGAAGTAGGACTATTTACACGCCGAGCCGACGTATACTACAAGGCAAAGGATGACGGCACCTTTGAGACGGTTACTGACTTTTAATTTTCTTGCAGGTACGGAGCAGTATAAATTATCATAACCATCATAGTCAACCCTTATTTATTGAGTCAATCCGGAGAGTGCGTTGAACCAAGAAATTGTCAAGGCACTGGCGGGCCTTATCACAGCAGCCTTTGGTCTTGTCGCAGCCCTTGCTTGGAACACAGCCATACAGGAAATATTCAGGGTAGCTCTGGGGGAGCAGAGCGGCGTGATGGCATTGATAATCTATGCAGTAGTTGTCACGATCATAGCAGTCATCGCCACGATAGCTATCGGAAGGGTTGCGGCCAAAGCAGGACTTAAGGAAGAAAAGTCTGCGGAACTGCAGGAGTCAGAGGCGTTAAGGTCGGAGCTTAGATCCTTGAGGGAAGAGATCAGGAGAATAAGGGGTACAGAGGCCGCATAGATTTTTGGCAGCAGAATCCCAACAGGGGTCTTTGCTGTTCATAATACTGGCATCAGACCCGCAACTACAGTTTCACAAGCTGTATTAATGGGCGGTAGACACACAAGGCCATGGCTGATAACCCCCCTCCTACTGTAGAGAAAAAGAACATAATTCATGGATTCGTGGATTTTTTAAAGACGTTTGGAGTCATAGGACTCGCGATCGCATTCGTTATCGGAGCCGCATCGTCCTCGCTCGTTACATCTCTAGTGCAGGACATCGTCAACCCGTTAATAGGACTGTTTCTGCCATCCGGGAACCTTGAGCAAATGCATGTGAATGCGACAGGCGTTTCAGACACACCGTCGCAGTTCAGGTACGGACACCTGATTTCAGAAACGATCGACTTCCTGATAATCGCGTTTATCGTGTTTCTTGCCTACAAGTGGCTGTCAAGATACAAGCTGGTGGAAGACAAGACCAGGCCTAAGTAGCAGCTATGGGCCGTGGAACAAATTCACCGTGTCCAAGGGCCTTGTTATCCACTTGATTGTTCTCCATCACAACCTTTCCCCTTACGATCGTCATCACGGGCCAGCCTATGAGTCTGTGGCCGTCGTAGATGGTATAGTCAGAGTATGACTGCAACAGATCGGGAGTCACCTTTTGCTCCAGATCCAGGTCGACTATTGTCAAGTCTGCGTCAGAGCCTGGCTCGATGGTGCCTTTCTTCGGATACATGCCAAATATCCGGGCAGTGTTATAACTCGTTACCTCTGCGACTCTTTCGATGCTTATCCTGTTTTGATTGACGCCGTGGCTGAGCAGTACCGGCAGCATTGTGGCGATGCCGGGAAAGCCAGCAAGCGCGGTCCAGATATCTCCTTTGCCCATTTTCATATCGAGTCTGTTTGCCACGTGATCAGTGCCTATCGTGTCAACTATGCCGTTTCTGAGGGCAGACCACATACTCTGAAGGTCACTTTTTGATCGGATAGGCGGGACTACCTTACCTTTGATGCTATCAAAATCCACGGTGTGCGTCAAATAGTGCGGGCATGTTTCGATGTAATAGTTTGACCTGCCGTTCTCCCTTTCAGACAGTATTGCATCAAGCGCGGCAGTAGATCCCACGTGCACAAAGTACAGGTTAGCCCCAAATTTCCTTGCAAGCTCTGACACCTTGGCAACGCTTGCTGCCTCTGAAGACGATGGACGGCAGTCCGACCATGCCTTGAGCCCACCCATCTGCTTTTCCTTTCCTATGCGCATGCGCTCCGAGCATATTGCAGGATT
>DASVCY010000136.1:0-8444 GCA_036381375.1 Nitrososphaera sp.
GCAGAACCAGACACGACAAGTCTGCATAGTTCTATACTCAACCTCGCAGCAGGAATAGCACTCAAAAGAAATGAAGCAATATTCTACGTAGATGAAGGAAGGAAATAGGAAGAAAGCCGCAAGTACATCTAAAGACTTGGCATAAGAAAAGTCAAGGGGACTTTTTCAAGAAGCAGGGACAAAGGAAAGAGATCCGATCGCGGCTACGCAACTAGCAAATTAAAGCACAGGCGCCATCAGTGATATGTGCTCAGAATAGTCAAATCATTGGCCGCGGTTTTCTTCTGAAGTAAAGAGATGAGCACGATCACGTTCGAGGCTGTCGTGATGGCCCCAAGATCTGTCGGAAGGGAGGAGTGGTGCCTGTCGTCCACATAGTAATGGGAGTCTACCAAAAAGAACCTCCTAGGGCGGGGTGCAAATCTAGAGAGGCCTTTTCAAATTACAGACTGGATGACTGGCGACGACATCGCTGCTGCAATCAATGCGTGGCAATATCAGCAAGAAAGGATCAGATTGATGCCGACAGGAAAAGCAAGCTCAAAGATGACAACGACCTGTTTTGAAAATGCCTTGCAGAAGACAACCAAAAAGAGTATGCCCGTCAAAAAGCAACTCTTGTCTAGCTATCGTGAGTGAACCAATTTGGGATGAGTTTGAAAGCCATGGCGATCAGTACTATTCCTACAGTCATCAAAGTTGATCCCAACAATTTCTGCAGCAGTAATTCTTTTGCAGAGCGCGATATCCTTGCTCCAATCTGGGCACCGGCAAACGCCCCTGCAGATAGTGCAATGGCCTGCAAATAGTCAGGATTGAGCAGCGCCGCATGCACAATCACGCCGGCTATCGAAGTCATCATGAGTGTCAACTGTGATGTCGGGGCGGCCCTGTGCATGGTCAGACCAAGCACCAAAAGCATGGATGGTACAAATATTATTCCGCCGCCCACACCAAACATGCTCGATATTATACCGGCTCCAAATGCTGCTGCAAACGCTCCTGCCTGCAACATCACTGAGCGTTTTTTGGCAGAATCATCTTTCAAGATAGAATTCTTGTATAGAACGTATATGCCGGTAAGGATCAAAATCATTCCAAAGTACAGTTGAAACGATTCAGCAGATAGAGATTCTAACAATATGGCGCCCAGAACTGCCCCGGGTATCGCAAGGGCACCCATTTCTAATCCTAGACGATAATTGATCCGCTTTTGGCGAGAATACTCCATTGTGGAGGACACGCTTGTTGAAGCCACTGCGATCAGGCTTGTGCTGGCTGCTTGTGCGGGCGCCAAGCCCAAGAATGTAAGGGCAGGAACCATTATTATTCCGCCGCCCACTCCCAGCATCGAACCTAGGGTTCCGGCCCCGAAGCCGACTGCGACGAGAACTACTGCTGTAATGATCGGATCGAGCAACTGTTTCGCATTCCTTGTGGATTCAATGTTATAACTTGGAAAGGTAAAATTTCTTTGCCACAGTCATATTCTTTCCATGCTTTTGTCTTTCCATGCATATATACTTCATGAGATGTGTTGCTGCTGTGATTTTATAGTTTTATTAACCCCACGCGTCGTTAAAAACCAAGTTGCGAGTAATCGTTGTCGGTTTTGGAGTAGTGGGGCAGAGCTTTGCCAAGCTGCTTCTGTCTCGATCAGTCGATCTATACAGCCAGTATGGGATCAAGCCCCGGATAGTAGCCTGTGTTGACAATGATGGCGCTGCGGTGGCTCCGGGAGGGATTGACCTGCAGAGGCTTCTTGAGGTAAAGAAGACAAGAGGCACAGTCGGGCGCTATGAAAAAGGGAACGGCAACAAATTCGATCCACTGCAGGTAATAGAGAATGTCGATGCAGAAGTTGTGCTGGAATGCACTCCAACCAATCTGACAGACGGCGAGCCCGGCACTTCTCACATAATAACAGCTATGAGGACGGGGAAGCACGTAATCAGTGTGAACAAGGGGCCGCTAGCGCTAGCATTCCCATCGCTCATCGAGCTTGCAAACTATAACGGCGTGATGCTCAGATTCAGCGGGACAGTCGGTGGAGGGACGCCAATCCTCGAATTTGCAAAGCGTTGTCTAAAAGGCGACAGGATAACGTCTTTCAAAGGGATACTTAACGGGACTACAAACTATATCCTGAGCAAGATGTC
Source organism: Nitrososphaera sp. (assembly GCA_036381375.1). Taxonomy (GTDB): domain Archaea; phylum Thermoproteota; class Nitrososphaeria; order Nitrososphaerales; family Nitrososphaeraceae; genus Nitrososphaera. The sequence continues at coordinate 2,160 of DASVCY010000136.1, forward strand.
AGAAGGACTGACGTACGAAGGCGCGCTGCAAGACGCCACAAAAAAGGGCTATGCAGAAGCAAATCCATCGCTTGATGTTGATGGTTTTGATGCCGCCGCAAAGCTAGTCATCATGGCAAATTGGATCATGGGGATGAAGGTCACAATGAAGGATGTAAAGCGCACAGGGATTACAAAAGTAACAGTATCCGACGTGAAAAAGGCGGCGCAGAAAGGAAATGCGATCAAGCTCATAGCATCATGTGATAGCAGAAAGTTGGTTGTTGAGCCGACTGAAGTTGCAAAGTCTGATCCAATCTGCGTAAATGGCACGCTGAACGCAGTGACATTTTCATCAGAACATTCAGGTCAGCAGACAATAATAGGCCGCGGCGCTGGCGGAATGGAGACTGCAAGTGCGGTATTGCGAGACCTTATTGAGATAAGGGATACGACATTCAGCTGACATGAGGTTTACTTCTCGACCGCGCATTCGAAAACGAAAATCGATCGAGTGTCCTGACACAGGGGATATTAAAAACCGGTACCAAGCAAGAGACTGAGAAAGGCGCAAAGCCCGGCTTTTACTCGTTTAGGCAGGGCAAGTTAACACGCCATGTGCGATGACTTGGAGTCTAGTGGAATGAATTTCAAGGACCGTCAGCAGCATATGCTAAAGGAATTACAAGATGGCGTTCAAAAGACCGTTGATAACGGTGACAGATCCCATTGATACCAAGGTTTGAAAAGGCGCGAGAGCAGCAAAGTGCAAAAAATTTCCTAGCGAATAGGTTCACGTCAATAGCAATAGCAAAAATAAGTATAAATATTGCAACCTGTCGTATAATTTCTATACACCCACAATGCAGATTTTAACAGACGATATTCAAAAAAATGAAGGAATTGCAGCACCTGAAGAAATCGTCTGTATTCGTTGCGGGGTTAAACCCGCAGAAATCTTCCAAATAAATGGTGAATACTGCCTTGAGTGCTGGCAGGTTGTAACTCACACCAATACTTAATCAAGCAGGCTGTTAGCGCTTCCTAACACTTAACCGATTTTGAAACCGCCGAACGATACTCCAGACCTAGATGTTGTTTCAGATCTCTGGCTTATCCCCAGCAGATCTATCAGCTCCCGGAGATTCTTTGTCTGGAAGTAGACAGAACCCGGTCCGGTGACTTCGGTTGCGAGACCCTCGCCGCCAAGTATAGTAGTTTTCATGCCTCCAACCTTGGTAACGCGGTATTCAGCCTGGTCGCTCAATGCTACAAGATGGTAATTGTCAATCATCATTTTTTCTCCCGCTGCAAGCTGATTGTGAATTATGCCGCCGTACGCGTTCAGGAAAATATCGCCCTGACCGGAGGCCTTCAGCATAAAAAACTCGCTTCCAAACAGACCCTTTGTAAAACCCTGCCACTCCGTGTCTAGAATTACGCCAGGTGTGGATGCAACATATGATCCTGACTGTACGATAAAGCCATTTCCAGGTTTAACCTCTACGCGTATAATATCGCCAATAGGCGGTCCTGTTAGACCAATCGAGCAGTCACCATGGGCTACATAGTCGTTTACAAAGAAAGATTCGCCGCCAAGGGCCGTCACCTTTATTTTTTTGAAGAAGCCGCCTTCACGTGTACGGGTCTTAATTTCAATGTCGCCTTTCATATAGACCATTGCACCTGATTCCGCGGTTATCTTTTCACCGGAGCTCAAATGAACCTCGAGTATCGCCATGGGCTCCTTCAGGATTTGATATTGCATACAGAATCATCTAGTATAGAATAATTATAAACCTTGGTATGATTGTGGAACAAATTAATACCGTTGTATAGCTCGTGATGATGATATCGATCTGAAGACGTTTATGCTTTCAAAGAGTGAAACTGCGGCTCTTTTGGAGAAGATAAGCTCAACATGGCCGCAGGATGCAGTCCCAAAGGTCAAGAGCATAAAGGTCTGCGAAGTGGAAGAGGGAAAGTGCCTTTTGGTTGCAGATGAGAACGTCGTCGCAGTGCAGATACGGAACAATAATGATGATATCATCATGCCATTCTTGGCAGTTGGGCCCGAGATTCTTCAGCGCTTCCCGTCTGTCACCGTGGACATGGGTGCAGTGAAATTCGTGTGCAACGGCGCCAAGGTTATGCGCCCAGGCATCACCAATTTTGATTCATTCAAGAAGGGCGATATTGTCGTTGTTAAAGATCAGATGCACGGAAAAGGCCTCGCAGTAGGCATTGCGCTTGACGACAGCGAAGTGGCAAAAGCGATGACAAAAGGTTATGTCATAGACAATATCCACTACGTCAGCGACAAAATGTGGAAAGCCTACAAAGAAATCTAGGCGTTGCGTAGAGGTATTGTCTCTTCCCGTTGGCCGTTCTTCGAGATCACGAGGATATCAATCCCATCGCCGCTTGCTGCATCGCGCTGGATTGCAGATTTGATAGCTCTGATTGCGAGTTCTTTCGCCTTTTCCTCAGTCATGTTCGGCTTGAATTCTGCGTCCATGATACCAAGAGCCATTTCTGCACCAGTGCCGACTGCTGCATATTCGTCAGGGAGAACAGACCCGAGCGGATCGAGAGTGTAGATCTCGGGCTTGCTGTTTACCCCACCTACTATTACCTGCGTCAGGAGTGGGAAATACCGGCGCTCAAACATAATTACAGACATCAGCTTTGCAACAGAGTTTGGGGCAACTTCACGTCTGGTTTCGAGCTTGCGGATCTTGGCCAGGGCTTCCACCTGCCTAACCAAAACCTGCATATCTGCAACCATTCCTGCACACGCGGCTCCAACATAGTCTGTTACAGAAAAGGTCTTCTTGATGTTCTTATTTACCACAAAGTTGCCAAATGATACCCTCTTTTCCGCAGCTAGGACGACTCCATTATTGTATGAAATGCCAACTACTGTCGCGCCCGGCATAAATTCAAACGCCATATATCTAAATCGACTCTCCAGTTAGATTTAGTCGTTTCTATTATGTGAATACTTCTAGCGTTTCAATACACTGGCGTCATGGATCCTTATTGCTTCAGCAACAAGCCTATTCTGTAGTTCCAGAGCCTCTCTGCCTTCAGGGTGCTTTTCCTGCGCAATGGCTTCGGCCACAATGCTGATGACGTGCCTCATCAAAAACTCGTCGCCTCTTGATGCTTCAGCCTTGTAGGTGGGATTGGCCTTGTTAACAAACACAATGTTGTCTGTGGTAAAGCTATAGCGTGAGTCAGTCTCATCCTCATACGGTATGACCTTGTACCCAATCCTCTTGAGCGCAAATGTCTTTTTCAGGATAGGCTTCCGCACAGTCCTTGTCCTGATTACTGTCCCATCGACCTGTGCTTCCTCCACAGTGCGGACCACCTCTCCACCGGCAATTTCAGGAGCTTCTCCCTCGTCATAGATAATGCCCGATTCGGTGACGGTCTGTTGTTGGCGCATCTGGCCGGCCTTGGGCATGCCAGAGCTTGCCGCAACAAGTGGCTTGACCTCTTCTTGACGCGAGTGCGCACGGCCCTTGTGCTTATCCTCATCTTCCTTTTCATCTTTGCGTATTGCCTCGACTCGCTCTTTGACCTCGACCATCTCATAACCCTGCACTTCCTCCTCGAGTTCGAGCGTCTCAACCATCGCCTGCCCAAGCACCTTGTCGATTTCGCGATAAATCTTGTTCTCTTCCCTAGTTATCAAGACGTCTTCATATTCCGTCAGGCTCGGAATAACAGTGTCAATCACAAACGTCTTCATTACCTGGTTGAACTTGGCGTATTCGTCGTCTTCAATTAACGCAGACTTGTCCGCAAACCTCGTAGTCAACGAGTCGCACCTGACGAAACCAGTGACCCTATTGAGCTTTGTGTCAAATCCGAAGTTGCTGCGCGTCACGATGTGATTGCCAACCATCACTGCGATGCCCCTCTCTTCCTCAGAGAGCGGTCTGCGTGCAATGATAATTTCCCCGACTATTCTGCCACCATCAAGGTTGACAGGTATGCGATGACCCTGAATATCTGGCGCCCGGATAGGCTGTGCGCCATCGAAGTTCCATTCCTTGAACTTGTCCGCTGTCTTGATGTACACCTCAAACATCGGCTGTCTCAATATGGCCAGCTTGCGGATCTCTTTTGTTATCCTGATAACATCGACTTCAATCTTTGCCCCCGTCATCAACAGCTCCGTTCCGTCACGTTTTAGCGCCGGCTCCTTCACCTCATTCAGTTTCGCGTTACCGGTGTGCAGCTTTTCTAAAACATCACTGTCAATGACTATTGATTTTATAAAGCTGCCGCGCTTGGTCCTGATCTTCATCCTGTCAAATGAAGTCAGGAAAGATAATCTGCCAGTGCCATACCTGCCAGTTCTTATTCTTTTTAGCTTTGGAGAAAGCGATTCTACCCTCTTATGGGGCGAGCCCAAAATCAGGAACTTTTCCATCCCGTTCTGATCCATGCCTGCATCATCTTCGACTGCAATGGACCCGTTGTTCAGAACCGTGACAAGAACCCTAGTCGCGTCCTCGTCAAATGCGTTCTCTACAAGCTCTTTGACTATTTCCGTAGGCGAAACCCATGTCTTGGTAGCGAATTCTTTGAAGAACGACGGATGGACCTTCAGTTCGGTAGGCATCTTATCCAAGAGCTGGTATTGCCTACCTTTATTTAATACTTGTTGAAATATTCTGACCCTGCTATCAAACTCAAGTAGTTGCAGCGTATAGCAGTTGTACAGCTTGGACGTGGAGGATGTTGATGCCTTGCCGCAAGCTAGATATTGTTTTAGCCTGTTAGGTTCAGAGTGCAAAAGTGCCGGTGCGGCAGAGATTCTAGGACGTTCGAGGCATGCACTCCGATTGGCTGCAACACTTTTGTGGTGTGCACTGGATGTTTCAAGGACATTGCAGAATGCCAATGCAAACCTATGTAGTGGGCTTGTAGCGCAATATTGCTCCTATCTTTCCCAAACTTGCAAGTTGCAAGCCTTCCTCAGTCTTTCCAGAAATGACTTCAAGCCTCGCACCAGTCATAGTGGAAAGCTCGTTAAGGTAGTCGACAATGTCCTGTTCAACCACTTCAATGTCTGTACCCTGGCATGAGGAGCACTGCTTCGCATATTCTTGCTTTGTAGCCATCATCTGCGGCCTGTCAACTATTTTGGTCTGCAGGGCGTTGCACGTCTTGCATCTGAATTCCAACCTAACATAAGTGATGTCATCTGTTACCAGCAACATGTCGACTATGCCGTTTTCAAGGTTCTTGATGACGTCATGTATTCCGTATATCCCAAGCCCCCTGCCGGAATGGACTTCGCTCATGAACTTCTTGACCAGCTGCTTTTCTTCCATTACGCGGTATTCCTGAAGAATCCCGTCTTTTTGCGCCTTCTCGATAAGTTCCCTGACTCCTTCGTCGCCAGAATAGGATGAGTCGATGGTGGCTATCACGGCCTTCTGCAGACGGTAGTCAAGATATTCTTCTTTCAAGAAACTCTCCTTGGTCGGCCCTGGACCTCCAACTATCAGACCTTTGACATTGTACTGGTCGATAAAGATCTGCTTGGCATAATCGGCTACTCGGTGGTAGTATTCATTAAGCTCATTTTCTCTCAGGCGCTCAAACCTCCTCGCTGACTGACCACCTTGCCTGTGCTTGCCGGCGACACCAGAAGATATCGAGTTAACTGCCTCCCATCTGTCACCAGTCAGGATCCCAAATCCTGCCTCCTGTGTATCTATAGCCAGAATCCCGATCACCTTGTCGTCCTTCATCATGTCCTTCAGATGATCAGTCCAAAAGTGGTCGTCACAACGGTAAAGGCTGATCTGGACCGGCTTTGGCGGTATCACTGGATATATCTCGATCTTTTCCTTGCCGATCCCCTTGTCGTTTGGAATGGCACCGCAAAAGATCACGAGCCCGTTCTCAGGCGTTTCCTTGAAAAGCTTCAGCTGCTCGATCGTCCTGCTGAGCGCGTCTTGCACATGTGTCCTCGTAAGGTCAGATTTGATGTTTGAAGCTGTGCCTGACTCGTTTCTCAGCTGAGAGATGACATCAAATATTGGCCTACGCGGTGGGATGTAGACGGTGACGAGCTCGGTTCCATGTCCGGAAATACTTGACAGTTCGTTTATCATCTTGGTGAGCTTGTATCTCTTTACCGAATCCCACTTTGCGCCCTTGTCGTTGCCCACGGCTAACGTGAAAAATCCGCACGCACATAATATAAGGCTATAAGAATTCGCAAGCGAAAGGGTATTTAGGCAAAGGGCGCCCAGTTACGCCGTCAATGCTGCCCCG
>DASVCY010000137.1:0-4839 GCA_036381375.1 Nitrososphaera sp.
GGATGCTGCACGTCGATCTCTTTCAAAATGGTGGCGCCGTCGTTGGTTATGGTGACGTCGCCAAGAGTGTCAACGAGCATCTTGTCCATGCCCCTGGGTCCCAGCGATGTTCTGACTATTTCGGCGATGGTCTTTGCTGCAGTGATGTTGTTTCTCTGTGCCTGGTTGCCTTTTGTTTCAGTGGTACCTTCTTTCAGAAGAACAATTGGAACTTGTTGCGTTGACATAGATTGTTCACCTATGTTAGTAACATTGAGTGTGTAACGGGATTATTTATGTTTTCTTGCCCTGCTCCTCATAGTCAGAACGTATCCTGATTCTATCGTCTCGACAAGACCCTTGCCCTGTGTTGTGAGCAGCCGCATTCAAGTACTTAATATTTTTTCAATACTGATGCTTGCTCTAATTATTCTGACTTTTCAAAACTAGCAAGCGTTGGGGTCGGCTGACTTCGTATTTCCAGCAAATCTGATGCCAGCAATGTTAGCGGTCACCTTGGCAACTGTGGCTCACACTACTCGTACCCGACTGCGTTTCATTGCTCGTGATACTTCGACGATGAATTAATTTTAGATTTTACGCAGCATTGGAATCCATATGCGGGCCCACCAGAACGCCGTCCCACTAGGGTGCAAGCGCCATTTCCAAGAAATGCAGAAGCTTTTGGGGCGGCTACAGGCGCCCCGCGTCATACATTTTGCCGGATACGGTACTACTCCCGGTCTGACTGCATCATGTTAGGCAACAAGATCGAAAGGTAATTAGTATCACTCACACAATTTGGGTAAGTAATAAATCTCGTGAATGATTAGTCTAACATACAAGGTGGCGATAGACTTGGCTGCGATCTGCATTGGAGATAGAATCCGGTGCAATGATGGTGTTGAGGGAGTGGTAACAGACCTTCACAAGTATGGCAATGAGAGACACATAGTCATCAAAACTGATAGCGGAGAAGAAAGGGATCTGAAGTTGTCTGATTATTGCCGGAAATGGGTGCATCTATTTCCGTAATTATTTTTATCCGGAAAAAATAAATTTCAGTCAAGGTAATATTGCAGCGCGGCCTTGGAGAGTTTCCTGACGCTCCGCTTCGGCGTATGCACTGTTGTCGGCTGCTCAGGTCTTTATCAACCAATTTCTACTCTCTGGGGCCGTATTGAGAACGGATAAAAAATTCCTTGTTATTGCTGTTGTTCGTTACTCGCGTATTCCGTTGCAATCTTCTTTTTCTTATCTTGCCTGGACATGCTCTACAATGATGCTGTGCACATGTGGCGAGTCTTTCTCTGCCAGGCATACATTGCACAGCCATCGTACAGGTTCACTACATCCTTCGCATAACTTTACAACTGCAAGTTCAGACCCACATGATCTGCATAATTTTTCCATTTACGATGCCTCCAGATAGTCACACGATGTGTGTGACCTCGTATTTATTTTTTATTTCGCAGGCAAAATTTCGATCACTCTGGTGAGCCGCTGAATTGCAAAAAATCCAATCAGCTCAAAAAAATTTCTATTTTTCATTTCTGTTCTCTTAGTCAGGGGATGTCACATGACCGGTGGATTGGGCTCCGTGATATCGGGAGTAGCCGCTGCGACTACGGCCATAATGGTATCAGAGCCATATTTAGTTCGTAGGCCGCTTGCAGCAATCACCGCTATAAGCCTCCCTCTGGAACGGATGGAAATGTTGAGGCTCAGATAGATTTAGAAGTTCGGTGCCTCTCCTGTATCTGGTGACGCTGGCCCGGCAGCTATGCTCCTGTGGGTCTGAAGGTCGCCTCCAGCGTTTCAGCTGCAACTACACTTTTCATCAAGCTGCGCTTGATAGCCCATCAAGCATTCGCGACACCAGTCTCCAGAATCCCATTTTTCCTGTAGTTTCTTCTATACAGCTCTAGTCTTTTCTTTATCTCATTCTTGATTGCTTTTCGTAATTCTTTCTTGGATTCAATTGTGCCGATTAATCCCTCAACGCCCATCTCGGGTGTCTGATGCCATAATGGATCCTGGCTATACCAATTTTTTAGTGACTGTAGTACCACATTTTTTCTCCTCTGACCATTGGATGTTCCCTTTTCATCTCTCCGCATGTATACAACACCTAGAAGATAGTTTGGCAGCAGCGTAGCTGCCGAGGATGTCTGGTATAATATTACTACAATGGAAGATTTAAAGTTACTCACAATGTGTGAATCATGGATAAATGCATGTTGGCAATGGGGTCATATGACGTAAATCTAGACATGCTGGCTGGGATGACAGACAGCATGACTGGGGCGCATCTTGCTGCAATAGTCAATGCAGATGGAACGCCTGCTATAAGAGAGCATCTGTTGCTGGCAGCAAGAACAAGAATGAAAGCCTGAAGATATCAGTGAAGCATTTCGAAGGGTCTGTAGAAGATAAGGTCCATGCCAAGAACGCTGCCTTTGTCTGAATAGGGCTAGCAGAACTCGGCTTTCTTGTAAGAGCCCAGTATCTTGACGTACGATGTCTTTCGCTTTATCGACATGAGAGCTTCTCTCACTGCCTTGTCGTGTGTGTGACCTTCAAAGTCCACGTAAAAGTTGTACTCCCACGGCGTTTCTTTTGTAGGCCGAGACTCTATCTTGGTCAGGTTTATCTTGCGGATAGCAAACTCTCCCACGATCCCAAACAGCGCGCCAGGGACGTGCTTGACTGAAAATATGATGGATGTCTTGTAATTACCGCCCTTGCCACTGGCTCGTGCCTTCTTGGCAGACAATACCAGAAATCTGGTATAGTTGTTCTTCCTGTCTTCGATGCCTTCATCAAGGATTTCCATGTCGTAGAGCTCGGCGGCCCGCCTACTTGCAATGGCCGCAGAATCGAGCATCTTGTTTTCCTTTATCATTTTCACTGCGCCAGCAGTGTCGTAGGCCGGCACTGACTCTATCTTCTTGTTTTGTAGGTAGCCCCTGCACTGCGCCAGGGCTTGAGGGTGCGAGTGCACAAACCTGATCTTTCCTGCACCCCTGTTTGCGATCAGGCAATGCCTGACCCTTTGGTATACTTCTCCTATCACGCTCATCTTTGTCTGCAATAGCAGATCGTAGATTTCGTTGACGCTTCCTTCAATCGAGTTCTCTATCGGCACGACAATGTAGTCAACTTCGCCATCGCTGCCAGCGTCAAAGACCTCCTGGAAGGACTTTTTTGGTACAAGGGTCGCCTTGGGGAAATACTGAAGGGTCGCCATTTCTCCGAATGCACCGCGTTCACCTTGAAAGGCGACCCTTGCCATGACCATTACTTGCCTGCTTTTTGTATCAGCCGGAATGATTCTTTGCCATAGTCGTACGCCAGCTTGCGGTTCTCAAATGTGCCGCATTCGACGCACTTGATGGTACTTTCGTTGGTGCGCACCGTGTCTCCTCCGCACATGAAGCAAAGGGCATAGAGCAGTCCGTACTCTTTCTCTGCAAGCGTAAGGTGGATGGTCGAATTGAGGAGGCTTATGACCCTGCCCCTTACAATGTCGCCATTTCGGAACGTAGCGCGTCTGTCGCCCCTCCTCTCCATATCGGCACGGGTGCCAAGCTTGGCAGACGCTATGGCGGAAAATCCGGCATCTGACCACTTGTCGTTGATATATAAAATCTTGATAGAAACCATGGTGCTGAACATCATCTCCACGTATCCCACAATGATGTCACCAATCTTTGGGAGCATGGGAGAGTGCTTGGGTTCAATCTTGACAATTCTGCGTTTCAGGTCGTAAACCTTGGTGCCAATCGTTGCAGAGCGCACCGTTCCATCTGAAGCTAGAAAGGTGCCCTTGCCGCCCTCAAATTCTTCAATAGAGGCAATATGTTCGCCGGGCAACATCGGCTTGTTATCCTGTTTGCTCATCCAATAATTGAACTCTGACGGAAAGTTATAACTGTTTAGAGGATAAAATTTTAGAAATTTTTTGCGTTTTGCATGCAAACCTATAGGTTTGTTGCTGCAGAATCTAGGCGAAAGATAATAAAGGTATAAAGAGCAGTAATGTTCAGGTGTTAGTGTGAGCCAGAATACCTTATCCCTAAAGGTACTTGAGGCGTATACCAGAGATGTCGGTAGGGGTGTGGCCAGAATTGACTATGACTCGATGGATTCGCTGGGAGCGTCGACTGGAGACGTTATTGAAATTAGAGGCAAGCGTAGGACAGTTGCCAAGTGCTTGCCGCTTTATCCATCGGATGAGGGCAAGGGCATAATCCGAGTTGACGGGCTTGTAAGGAATAACGCTGGCATCGCGATTGGCGACACTGTTATTGTAAAGAAGATTAAAGCGGTTCCTGCCGAAAAGGTGATCGTCGCTCCGCTAGAAGCTATACCGCCGATAGACGAGCGATACCTTGCAGACGCACTGGAAAGCGTGCCTCTCATCAAGGGCGATAATGTAATGGTCCCATACTTTGGCGGCAGGCTGACATTCCAAGTAATAGGCGTTACACCAGCTGCTGATGCGGTTCTGGTTACACAGAAGACGATATTCCATATTGCCGAAAAGGGCGAGACCCTGAGAGGTGTACCTCAGGTAACATACGAGGACATCGGAGGGCTCAAAGAAGAGATCCAAAAAGTGCGCGAGATGATAGAGCTTCCGCTCAGGCACCCGGAGATATTTGAAAAGCTCGGGATAGAAGCGCCAAAAGGTGTATTGCTGTATGGTCCTCCCGGAACAGGCAAGACGCTGCTTGCAAAGGCAGTGGCAAACGAGAGCAACGCTCATTTCATCAGCATCTCGGGGCCTGAGATAATGAGCAAGTTCTACGGCGAGTCGGAGGCCAGGCTGAGGGAAATATTCAAGGAAGCAAAGGA
>DASVCY010000138.1:0-6794 GCA_036381375.1 Nitrososphaera sp.
CAACCATTTCAAAGATCTTCCCTCCCAGCTCCGCACTTGATTTAGTTGCCCCTCTGCCAACCACTCCTGTCTTTGAATAGTCATCCATCCTGTATTCAAAAAAATGTCTCGTAATCCTCTTCATCGGTCGCTTTGCTCATATCAACAAGATCAGGTCTAGCTGCAAGGACACACGAAGTCTCGGCTATGTTTGCATGAATATATGATGGAAATACGGGACAGTCTTCAACTAGTTTTGCCATGGTCTTTGGAGTAGTGTCCCACCAGTTGAATATGCGCACCTGAAGATCTGGCAAATCATATCTCAGGTTTTCCCTAGCAGAATAGATCGGGCCCCAATTCCACATGTGTCCATTTAGAATCAAAATCTTTCTTATTCGGCTGCGATAAAGCCATTCTGAGACCTCGCATATCATCCTCATCATAGTATCTGGCCGAATTGATAGAGTACCAGGAAAACTACCATGGCTCTGCGAGCAACCGTAGACCAGTGGCGGAACTACTGGTACGCCAGTTCTCGCTGAAACTCTTTTTGCCACTTCATAGCAATCGATAGTATCAACAGCCAACGGAAGGTGTGGCCCATGCTGCTCGCACGCTGCAGTGGGAATGATGGCCATTTTCATGGTCTTTGTCAGCTTGTCAACATCTTTCCATGACAGTTCCTCCCATAAAACCGGACTACCCTTTTTCGGCATCAACCTTTCTGAAAATCACCCTTGATCGCGAATTAGGCGATCTGACTGTATTAAGTCTAGTTAAGATAGGATGCTGAAATTTTCATATATGCAACAAAGGTTGTACTTTTGAATTGCTAGTACAGGTCTTGTTCGTGTAATTTACATATCTGGATTCTTACATGAGGAGCATAACGGGAGACTACGAGAAGGCTTGTTGCAGTGAGATGTGTTGACCAGACGGCCAAGAGAGATTGGTTTCTACTGCCTGTACCAGTTGATAATCTAGTAGAACTGCAAAAATGTCAGATCCGTCTGCTATATTCTACGTGCCCTGATGTGCATGTCTGCCATATGCCTGTCGCATGTGGATGTAGTGAATTGTTGCAATCGTGAGCGAGGAAAGGCTTGATCATATTTTTCTTGACTGGAGTGACTGTGGCCACGCTATTTTGCCGACCAGCTAGAGCCGGCAGAATATCGAAAAGATGGTTAAATCCAGAAATAGAGAAGCCGTTGTTCATAGTTTTCAGCAATAACCCTTGATATCAGCTCCTTGTCCTTGAGACGGAATTTTTGTAAGGCATGATACCAACGAGCTCAAGTATGTTTCTGTCGTAGTTCCCATGGTATGTGCACTAGAGCGTGGCCATTTGGGCAAGTCTGTGCCATTATTTGGCGCACATGTACTTTTGAGCCTTTAAGCAAATAAGCCATCATATCTGAATGCCTGTGTCCATCAAACTCTTCTTTTCGCAGGCCAGAGCAACCCTAATTTGAAATAGGCGGTGCATCATATAGATATACTATCTGCGATGGCACAGCGTAACAAGAAAGCCCTCCCATTGAATATTGCAGCTGCTGCCGTTGTCGCATCTGCATTGATGATCGCCTTTACCTTTGTAGTTGTGCCATACCTTACGACAGCTGCGCAGCAGCCACAGAACGAGGAAAGGAGGATACTCGCCTTGGATTCCAAATATGATTATGCCGCTGGGGGTATGGTGACAAGGATAGACTATGTCAAAGTGGGCGACATGCAGCCAAATACGGCATACTGGTTCTTGGACCCATTTGGCAAGACCATGGAAGGAAATTCCGCTTCAAATGACATACTCAAGCCTGGAAGCGTCCTGGACCTGGCTTACTGGGACATTATAAGGGAAAACGAACCTTTTGAGTTTTACACGATCATCCGGTTGCCCGAATGGCTTGGAGGTGACAAGGACGACATCTCTGCCTACAGGACATACAGCATGGTTGCCATATCTGACCAGTGCCTCTCAAGATACTGGGGAAATGATGGCCGGTGGAGAATAGAAAACCCCTGCGCAGGCGACCTGTACCGTCCATGGGATGGCATTGCAATGGGAGGACCTGCCGCCGTGGGCATTACTGGCAGGAGCATAGTCTCAGCCGGGCATTTCAATGGACTTGCGTCGCTTGACCTGTCTGTGGATAGCGAGGGATACATCACCGCAAAGAGGCCCAACAGAGACTATTTCTCAAACGGGATGGTAGGAGAAGGAAGAAGGTTCACGGCTGACATGATGCAGGAGAGCAACGAAGAAATGGCAAGAGCGGCAGGCGCATATGCAGGATACATCCTTCCATTCCCCGCATCGATCTCTTCAACTCACCACTACCTTGCAGATTTGCGGCCGATTACAGACGAGCCACAGACCTTGCAGTACCCGACCGACCATGAGGTTCCACAAACGCTGGAAGCTGTATACTATACTTCGCCGTCAGGTGGCGATACAGGATATAGCGAAGTGATTATCAGGTCATATCGGCTTGACATATTTCCAGAACTGAGCCTTGACAGCCCCAAGATGACAACTGGAAGGATAGACATATCGGGCCAGGCAGATGATAACCAGCATCTCAAGCTCAACCAGACAACGGTCGACTCGCTAATCCATCTTGGCTGGTATGATAATAATAATAACCGTCCCAGAATTGTGCAGAGCGGCGCCGACATTGCTGGCGATTTCTCGCTCTTTATCGCTCCGGTTGAAATACAAGGAGGCGAAGTCGTCGGATCAGGGGCATTGATATGGGGTAGGAGTTTGGATGGAAAAGACATACTTGTCACAATTAGGGCAAGCTCGATGAATATGGAAGAACTAGTAGCCCTGGGAGAGACCTTGCCGATGCTCTAATCCGTTATTTTGAGCCTTTGGCTACATTTCATTCACATTTCTCTCCTTCCTCTTCGACAACCATCTGCGAGGAGCGAACAATATTCAATTCTATTTCTGTGTGCACAACATACGCAAAGTCCAGAATAGGAGCTTCTAACATTATGCTGAGCGAGCTTTTGATCAGCTGCTGAGAGCTCCAGCAATAGTGAAAAATTCCCCTATGTTCAAACACATGCAGCTTGTCGTAAAGCTTTAGTCCTTCGCTGCTAATGGTTACACTAGCTTGGTGTTTAGAGAGCAGGAGTACTTGCAGCGGTTCAGTGTGTTTTTCAGAAACGCAGACTTTTCGAGTAGCTACAAGCCTGTTTTCTTGAAGACAATAACAGATATTGCAGACTATGGTGACGCAAAACTGATTGGCGGCGAATGGCTTTCAAAGAAAGATGACAAGCTTGTCGTAGAGCTAGATTTTCTGGCGGCAAGATATGCGAAGTATTACTGGGACATGTACTACAAGTTCCGATTGCGTCAGTCGCATAACCCATCAGACGTCAACATACATAAATTCTTTAAAGATTCGGAGCAGAATCCTCTCAAACCACCCACATTGGCTGATTTGGCAGATGAAGCACATAAAGAGCTTAGAAGCAACGTAAATAGAAGAAGCATCAAGCCGGAGGTTTTAACAAAGCTCAACAAAGACTTGGGGTTGTACGAGATAATTAAAGGCAAGAATTATATCGTTTTTGACTTTGGCATCGTAGTTTTTCTTGCTAAATATCGTGGAATTTTGGTGCCTGCTACAGACTATGTTCTTACAAGGTACCTAGAAAAGATCAACTCTGCTCCACGCATTGCCGAGAAGATAAGAGGGATTACACCAAGGGATCATTTGACTGCTATGGAAAAGACAAAGCTATTAGAGTTTCACGACTACATTTGCTTTTACTGTGGAAATAGGCCTGCAGATAGGCATCATTTTGACTATGTAATACCATTTGATTACATCTTTCAAACCGATGTTTTCAATTCAGTTCCAGCCTGTATGAGGTGCAATTTGGCCAAGTCCAATAGACTACCCTCTAGAGAAATCTTTGACAGGGTTCTGAAGAGGAACCAAGAGATGACGGGCATGTTAAAGGATTACTCCCCTGAATGGTATCAAAATCTGTACCAAAAGTGCTTGGTAGAGTATCATGGTAATCGGGAATTCTTTTCAATGACGGATAGCAATTGAAAAGATTGTTCTTGACTGTTGTTGAAAACCAAAGGCTCAACTATTGATGATAATGAAAATGCTAGTTGAACCTATTAGTCACTCTGAATGCTTTGATATTATACCAGATGATCTCAGAAACTACATGAACAGTCTAGTGAGAGCATAAAATAGACGCACTAGGAGTTTTCCCCTATGAATGGGAGCAACAGCAACCATCTTTCAGTTAAGGAGCAGAAAAAGATGCTAATATGTCTAATATTCTAGCTAAATCAGAGGAAATACCATCTGAAAAAACCTAGGAAATAAGTAGATCGACAAGATGCTCGCGGAAGCATTGTCAAACTTCGAAAAGCACGCTGATGAGGAGCTCGTGCGCCATAATATTGATTTCGAGCCAGTCCTTTCCATTATCTAATATAGACGCAAGAGTCAAGAGTAGTCTGCTCCTGAACGAGATAGAGTTCAGGCCCTATGACAAGCAGGAAATCCTAGCCATGCGGAAGGAACGGGCGTCATATGGGATAAAGCCGCATGCTGTCGACGACAACCTGCTTTCGATGATTGTAGGCACATGCAACGGGCACGCTAGGATGGCTTTATAGACGCTAAAGATAGCCGCGAAGGACGCCGAATCGAAGAACGCCGGCAGAAAAAACGAAAGACTAAATCAGGTCTGCTCTGAAGTATTCTAGGAATACTGCCTGCCATGTCTTCTGGGCAAGCTCAACGAGCACCAGAGAATCACTTATGCAACCCTGAACGAGAAAGGTTCTATGGCGTCAGGCGTGCTGCTCCGTGAATACCGCAGACGCGCTAAAGAGCCAGTAGTTGAAAGGGCAACAGGAAGCACACTGAGAGGATGGTAGAGCTCGGACTGGTGAAAGAAGAGAGAGGTGGGAGATGGAAAATGTTCCCACCAGTATCTGGAACAGGTTTTGTCAACAAAAAATATCACCCTGACCGATTGCCTGTCTGTCAGAAAACTGGTCTGCACAATCCGCGTATTTCTGTACCCATTTCCATATTGCAACGTAGCCCCTCTTTTTGATTCGTGCGAATGATTTGTGGCTGCCAGCCCGAAACTCCTAGAATTGAAATACAAGTACAGCGCATATCTGATTATAGCGGGTCTGTCCTCATCTTTCTCATGTTGCAATGAAAAGCTAGGGCGGCGCTAGCTTTACGAATTACCCTAAGTTAACAGAGCCGAGATCAACCAGCAAATACCTAAATCCTACCTTTCCTTGCAATTGTTGGTTGGCGACTGAGAAGGAGGAAGCAAGAGGCAAAATAGCTCAGCTAGTTGGTGAGTTTCAGCAGCTTGTCGCTGAAGGGCGAACAGGTGAATTTTCTGAAGCCGATGTCGGTAGCAAGTTCATCTTACGCCTGCTAGCAGCATTAGGCTGGAATACCAATAACATTGATGAAGTTAAAGAACAGAAAATGACGCTTTCAGGACCTGCTGATTATTCCCTTTCACTCAAACGCAAGCCAGTAATTCTGTACGAAATAAAAGGATTCGATGTAAAAGACGGTCTTGATGGCTACTACACGATTAGAGGTAGAAAAGAAACCTTTGCCGAACAAGCAATGAGGTATGGCTGGTATTTGAAGGTTGAGTGGGTAGTTCTGACAAATTTCAAGGAGCTTCGCCTCTATAACACGTACATCAGAAAGCCGTCGGATGCGTTGCGCCTTAGGTTACGATATGATCAGTACATAGAAAGATTTGAAGAAATATGGCAATTGTCAAGAACGGAGGTCAGCAGAGGTTCGCTTGCAAAGTTAGAGGCTAAAAAGGAACGGCGAAACGTAGATGAAGAGATTCTTGAAGATTTATTCAAGATCAGATATACTCTGACAAGCAACATACGAAAAAATAATTCAGGCCTTGATGGCGATGCTCTTAAGGAAAGCGTCCACAAGATAATGAACAGACTGCTAGTACTTCGGGTTTCAGAGGATAGAGAGATTATAGGATTTGACACTCTTCATCGGACACTTGAACTTTGGAAGACGATTGGTTTCGGCAGCTCGTTCATGATCACACTTAGATCGCTATTCAGAGGTTTTGACGCTGATTACAATACCAAGCTCTTCGAAGAACACCCGTGTGAAAACCTTAAGATCGATAATGAAGTACTTGAAGAAATCATTGAATTACTATACAAGTACAACTTTTACGTTATAACTTCAGATGTCCTTGGGGCCATCTATGAGGACTACATTGGCCATATGATTAGAGAAGACGAGGACGGTGTTGAACTTGTAGAAAATCAAAGTGCTCGGAGAAAATTTGGAATCTATTATACTCCGCTATATGTTGTTGAATTCATAATAGATACGACTTTGAAACCTCTCATTAGGCAATGTCAAAAACCATCAGACATAGAACAACTAACAGTCCTTGATCCAGCATGTGGCAGTGGCAGTTTCTTGATTAAAGCGTTTGACGCTATAGCTGAGTGGTACAACGATCATTATAAAGAATCCAACTCGCTCTTTAAGGGAGAAGTCAATATTGCTAATCATATCTTGGCAAATAACTTGTTCGGAGTGGACCTCGACCCTCAGGCTGCAGAAATCTCGTCGGTCAATTTGATGCTTAAAGCTATTCACAAGGACATAAGGCTTCCAAAAATTCTGGGACACAATATTAGGATTGGCAATTCCTTGATATCAGGAAATCGAGATGAACTTGAACCCATTTTCGGTAGCAGTTGGCAAGCCATTAGACCCTTTAATTGGCAT